>NZ_JAKJHX010000029.1:0-27404 GCF_021648855.1 Tychonema litorale BBK16
GTCTGAGGCGGTTGTCTTCCTAAAGACCGCTTGGCCTCCGACTTTGCCGTGTCCCTACCCCAAAATTGTAGGGACACGGCACTGCCGTCTCCTCTATGTTATTTTCTGCCATGTCCTCTATGTCTACCTGTCAAGGACAAATTGCCTCAAGTAGCCTTCTTCTGAGGAGTCATCATGCGTTCCACACTCATAGCAGCCACGCTCAATGTCACCACAGCCATGCCGATAATTGCTACAGGCTGTAACTTCTCATTAATAATCACAAACCCAAAAAGTGCAGTCATCGCCGGCCCCAAAGTGCCAATTACTGATGCTAAGGCTGCCCCTGCATACCGGATGGCAAAATTATTCAAGAGATAACTAAACAGCGTCAGTACACCTAAAATTATCCCTGCAACAATCAAACCAGGCCAAACATTTTGATCAATCTGAGGAGCCAAATTTTCTGACAGCGGTATCCACAAACTCAGGGCAGAAAACACAAAAATCGCGGCGAAATTAACTAAACTAAAAGGAATCGGGTGTAGCTTACCAGCAGCCATTTGCGTCAGCAATACATAACCGGCAAAAGTAATCCCCGAAGCAAGTGCGGCTGTCACTCCCACTCCCGCATTGCCACCGCCGGGAGCCGGAGCAGCAAAACTGGGCCACCCAGCTAAAATCAAACCTGCGGTAATCCCGCAAATTGCCAGGAGTCCGACTGTGCTGGGGCGAGAACCAAACAATACCCAAGAACCGAGTACGGTGATGATCGGATAAATAAAGAAAATTGTAATCGCAATGCCGGCTGGAATATTGCCGATCGCCAAATAGATCAAAACCTGAGACAAAAACAGAAAAAATGCACTTCCTAAAACCTTGCTCCACAAAACTCGATCGCCCGACTGGAACAAGCGCCTAATATCTTTCCATACAGAAGGATAAAGAAATGTCGCCAAAATAGGCATCAAAGCCATCACCACAATCAACCGCATCAACAAAATCAACAGAGAATTTCCAAAGCCCGGAGTCACCACCCCCGGCACTTCAAACAAGCCGAAAATCTCCTTAGGATTGCTGCTCTTAATCAAAATTCTCAAACAAACATTAAATATCGACAACACCACCGCTGAAGACAAAGCCAGCACCAACCCTGCCTGCATTTGAGAAGGTGCTTTAGCTGCTTTAGCAGGAGGCTGCGCCGGATGAGGGCGCTCCATTGCTTCTAGGCGATCGACGGGTGCAGAAGATACAATTTGTGGACGGACAGAATTAGTTAGTTCCTCTGGATAGGAATCTTCTGCATTAAAAGGATTGTCAAGATATGCTTCTTCTTCTTCAAGTTCTTCTCTGATGCGGTTAACCAGATTTTGTAGCAACTCTTCCCCTTGTCGCTCCAAAGTTTGCATATTATTGAGCCGCATGGACAATTCACTTTCGTAGCTGCTCAAATCTTGTTGTAGCATCTGAAAACTGCGATCGATCCTGTCATCCAGCGCAGCCAGCAACTCAGAAGCTCTTTCATCGTAGTTGCTTGGTGGCATCGGTATCGGAAACTCACCACTGGGAATTGGAATGCTGAGAGAATGACCAGAATTAGCACTAAGTTCATTAAACCGCTGTACCAACAAATCTTGCAAATTATGAGCCAAAACTTGAGCCAACTGTTTCAGCCACAACTGCTGCTGCTGAATGTATCTCCCAGAAAGAGATTCCATTTGCTGAGACTGCAATTTGCGATATTGCTCTCGGAGGCCTTCAATATCCTCAATCAGGTGACTTTTTTCAGTGTTCAGTCGTGTAATATCCTGATTTAGCTGACCCTTGACATTTTCATGCAAAGCGTCTAGCTCCTCAATCACTGAGGTGAGGACTTGTTCTGCGGATTTCGTATCCTCTGGATCGCCGGCTGAGTATTTGTTCTCTTGCACCATTAACCTATAACCTCTAATTTAAACTGCATTGAGTATTCTGAAGTATCTTTGCAAATTAACTCACAATTTTCAGTCACTTTATTTAAAAGACGGCTGACACTATATTAGTCGCTAAGTTGGAGAGCAAAAAATTGCGATCGCCCGAAGAACACTTTGTGCAACTAGAAATCATACTACAACGCCACGCTGAAGCACTCGAAGCCGAAGTCAGAGCTTTGCAAACCGCAGACGAAACCGCTCAGTGGTCTCCTGACTGGAAGCGTTACTACAACTGGCGTTTCGCTCAAATTTTCGCATCTGTGAAAATTTTTCGCAACTGGGGTGCGGATGCTGCGGCTTGGAAACTTTTGCCTCCACGAGTTTATCCTAACCGAGGTAATCAGCAGGATTAGTTGACGGTTGACTGTTGACGGTTGACTGTTTGATATGTGGCGTCAATTCTTCAATTCTTCAATCCAAAATCGATCGCGCGATGCTAAAAATGACCGCAGCCAAACCTGCGGCGATCGGAATTGTGACTAACCAAGCCGAACCAATTGACAGCAAAATATTCCAGCGTACAGATTTCCAACCCTTGACAAGTCCGACTCCGACAACTGCACCCACTAAAGCATGGGAGGTGGAAACTGGCAAACCCAAGCGGGATGCTAACAAAACAGTAGCCGCAGTGGCTAATTCAGCACAAAATCCCCCACTTGGTTGCAGTTGAATAATGCCTTCGCCGACTGTCGCAATCACATTTTTGCCCCAGATAGCCAAACCGACGACTATTCCCACACCTCCGAGGACTAAAATCCAAAAGGGAACGCTGAAGTCGTTTAGGGGAAAGGAACCTGTGCGACGAATATAGACGATCGCAGCTAAAGGTGCAACAGCATTACCAACATCATTGGAACCATGAGCAAATGCCACAAAACAGGCACTGATCACTTGAAATCGGGCCATTTGTTCCTCGATCGGAGAGGGAGTTCTGCCCCCTTCTTCTTCATTCCCCCCTTGGGGGAGGTAGGGGGGGGTTCCTCCTTCTTCATTCCCCCATTGGACGGTTCCTGCTGATGCTAATTTTCGCCAGCTAGTTTGAGTAAGGACGATCGCCCCAATACCCCCAATCCCGATCGCCACATCATGCACCGGAATATTCCAACCAAATCTATACTGAAGCTGAGCTAAAACCCCTGTCTGCACAAAAGCCACATCAATCACAGAGGGCAATACAAGAACCCCAAATATGCTCAGCATTGCTGCACTCAGCCAAGGTATCCATTCGCGCATCTGATCTAAAGGATCTGGTCGATCGAGAATCGAATACTTAACCAAACTGTAAAATAGGGCGGCCAAAGCACCACTCGCTACCGGTGTCGCCAGCCAAGTCAGGGAAATAGTGCCGATGGTTTGCCAATCAACAGCACCAATGCCGGCTGCGATCGAGCTAAAACCTGCGATCGCGCCTACAACCGCATGAGATGAAGAAACAGGCAAACCCCGACTCGTAGCGATTTGCAGCCACACGCCACAAGCAGCCAGCACTGACACCATCCCGATTAAAAATACTTGCGGCTGAGCTGTGAAGGCTTCTGCATTCACAACTCCCGTTGCCAGAGTTTGGGAAACTCCTTGCCCAAACAGCACCGCACCCCCAAACTCCAATATGCCTGCAACAATTATTGCCTGTCGCAGAGTTAGCGCTTTTGAGCCGACGGATGTTCCCATCGAGTTAGCGACATCGTTAGCCCCCAAATTGGCAGCGACGTACAGGGCTAGTGTCGCGATCGCCAACAGTTGCAAAAATTCAGCCCCAGAAGTATTTAACATAATTTTCTTTTGCTATAAAACGAGCAGTTCGATATATAATAAGGGATTGTGAGTTTTGGTAAATCTGATGAAAGGCGCAGAAATAATCCGCTCCCTGGAGACGGAAGAAATAAATAGAGTCAAGGTAGAACTCAGCAAAGTGGTCCCCGAAATTTACGTGGGCGACACAGTGCGAGTCGGCGTGAGAATTAAGGAAGGCACTAAAGAACGGGTTCAGCCCTACGAAGGCACCGTCATTGCCATGCGTAACGGCGGCATTAATGAAACCATCACAGTTCGCCGTGTATTTCAGGGTGTCGGTGTGGAACGGGTGTTTTTGATTCACTCGCCCCGCATTGCCACCATCCAAGTGATGCGACGCGGTAAAGTCCGTAGAGCAAAACTTTACTACCTGCGCGATCGCGTTGGTAAAGCTACCCGCGTCAAACAGCGGTTCGATCGCTCTCTTTAGGAATATTCCTCATTAGAAAAATCGAAAATTGAGAAATTTGAAAAAAGTTTCCAATTTACGAGCGCACTGTGTTAGAATAAAAATCTAGAGGTTAAGCAAATCTTAGCAACCTCACCTGTGCGCTCTTAGTTCAGTTGGTAGAACGCAGGTCTCCAAAACCTGATGTCGGGGGTTCAAGTCCTCCAGGGCGCGCTGAATCACCAAAACTTAAATTCTGCCCGAAAGCGCCCGGATTATTAGCTGGTAACAGCGAAAACCGCAGACTTTTGGGTAGAATTAATTTTTGTGGGCGGTTCGCAAAATATAGCATCACCAAATCCTCAGTGTAGGATCTCGATTACCAGTATCGGCGATCGTTAACTACACTCAGATAGATTCGGCTTGTAAAGTGGTTGCTTGAGATTTGAGATTGGAAATTGGGCGTAAGTGGTTAGTGTCAAAAAATCCGATCCCCGCGAGCCACTCACAAAATCAAAAATCGAAAATCGAAAATCAAAAATCGCAAGGGGGATTCAATCGTGGCGAAAAAAGACGAAGCTCAACAAACTCAAGAAATAGCCGCACCTGGGTTTGACCCAACGGGTTTTTTGAAGGAAACGAGAGAAGAACTTGATAAAGTAGTTTGGCCGAGTCGGCAGCAGCTAATCAGCGAGTCTTTGGCAGTGCTTTTGATGGTAATCCTCTCAGCAAGCCTCATCTACTTGGTGGATAACCTCTTCAACTGGGGCGCAGCAAAGGTGTTTGGGTCATGACTTTTGGATCAGAAGAATCTGAATATTCCACAGAACCTACCCCAGGGAAAGGTTCCCCCGAAGTACCTGAGTTGAACGCTCGGTGGTACGCTGTTCAGGTAGCTTCCGGCTGCGAAAAGCGGGTGAAAGCAAACTTAGACCAGCGGATTCAAACTTTAGATGTTGCCGATCGCATCGTTCAAGTCGAAATTCCCCAAACCCCGGCGATCAGAGTCGGTAAAGACGGCTCCAGACGGCAATCCGACGAAAAAATCTTTCCCGGCTACGTCCTCATCCGTATGTTTATGGACGAGGATACCTGGCAGGTCATCAAAAACACCCCCAACGTCATTAACTTCGTCGGGGCAGAGCAAAAACGCCGCTACGGGCGCGGTAGGGGTCATGTCAAACCGCTACCTCTGAGTCACTCAGAAGTAGAACGGATCTTCAGAAACGCTCAGGAATCAGAACCAGTCGTCAAAGTATCGATGGCGACAGGAGACCACGTCGTGGTACTTTCCGGGCCATTCAAAGATTTTGAAGGTGATGTGATCGAAGTTAGCCCGGAACGGAACAAGCTCAAAGTTTTACTATCGATTTTTGGGCGCGATACGCCTGTAGAATTAGAGTTCAATCAAGTTCAGAAACAGAACTAACTAATGGCAAAGAAAGTTGTTGCAGTAATTAAGTTGGCGATTACAGCGGGAAAAGCCAACCCAGCTCCTCCGATCGGCCCAGCATTGGGTCAGCACGGCGTCAATATCATGATGTTTTGCAAGGAGTACAATGCTAGAACCGCAGACCAAGCCGGTCTCGTGGTTCCAGTAGAAATCTCGGTTTTTGAAGACCGTAGTTTCACATTCATCCTCAAAACCCCACCCGCTTCGGTTTTGATTCAAAAAGCCGCTGGCATTGCCAAAGGTTCAGGAGAACCCAATCGCAAGCAAGTAGGCCAGATTACCCAAGCTCAACTGCGAGAAATTGCAGAAGCAAAAATGCCCGACCTTAACGCTAATGATGTTGAGGCTGCGATGAGAATTGTCGCAGGAACGGCTAAAAATATGGGTGTCGCGATCGCGGATTAAAGTCAGTTAACAAGTACCCTGAGCGTAGTCGAAGGGTCGAAGGGTCAGTTGACAGTTGGCCGTTGGCAGTAATTCCTGATTGTGAAGGTAAAATCTTCAATTCTTCAATCCAAAATCTAAAATCCAAAATCGCTCGATTCAGGGGGAGAAGCAAAGCTTCGCTAGGAATCGAACAAATTTTAGAAATCAGATTAGCTAACAAGTTCAATCTAGAATCTAAAATCCCAAATCTAAAATCGACATACCCCAAAAAATCAAAATGGCAAAAAAAGTATCGCGAAGACTGCAAGAACTTCTCAAGAAAGTTGAAGAGAGACCTTACCTACCTTTGGAAGCTCTCCAACTTTTGAAAGAAACAGCTACAGCCAAGTTTGCAGAATCGGCTGAAGCTCACATCCGTTTAGGAATTGACCCAAAATATACTGACCAGCAGTTGCGGACAACTGTGTCGTTGCCCAAAGGAACTGGTCAAGTAGTCAGAATTGCGGTGATTGCTAAGGGCGAAAAAGTTAAAGAAGCCCTAAATGCTGGTGCGGATATTGCTGGTTCTGAAGAACTGATCGAGCAAATTCAAAAAGGCATGATGGACTTTGATTGCCTAATTGCTACCCCAGACGTGATGCCATTGGTGGCAAAATTGGGCCGATTGCTTGGTCCTCGCGGTTTGATGCCCTCTCCAAAAGGCGGCACGGTGACGGCTGACGTAACTCAGGCGATCAACGAGTTCAAAGGTGGTAAAATGGAATTCCGTGCCGACAAAACTGGCATCGTTCATGTTATGTTTGGCAAGGCCGCTTTTTCAGCCGAAGATTTGCTGCTCAACCTTCATGCTTTGCAAGAAACAGTTGACCGCAACCGTCCTTCTGGTGCGAAAGGTCGCTACTGGCGCACTTTGTATGTATCCGCAACAATGGGCCCATCGATCGAAGTCGATATTAGCGCCCTGCGTGATACTAAGCTTGATGCTGGCTAGAAAGAATACTAATTTCTCTCTGCTCGTCAAAGCCTAATCCAAAATCAATAAGCTGAAGACCGCAGGTGCTAATCGCGCTTAATTCCCTGCCGAGGCTGAAGAACTAAAAACTCAAGACTAAAGATTAAAAATTCTCTATTTTTAACTCTCAATTCTTAACTTTTAATTCTCTGCCCCGGCTCCAAGGTCGGGGTTTTTGATGGTCAGTTTTCGATCCTTAAAGGAGGTGAAATAAGTATGGGCAAGAGTTTAGCAGTAAAAAATGAGATTATTGCAGACCTCAAGAAAACCTTGAGCGAATCTCAATTGGCGATCGTGATTGACTACAAGAGTTTAACTGTTGCAGAAATCACGGACTTGCGTCGGCGCTTGCGTCCGAAAGGTAGCAGTTGCCAAGTCGCAAAAAACACGCTAATGCGAATTGCGGTTGAAGGTAACGAAACCTGGCAACCGATGCAGGAATTACTAACTGGTACTTCCGCATTTCTATTCGTGCAAGAAGACATCGGTGGCGCGATTAAAGCTTACCAAGAATTCCAAAAAGCTACCAAGAAGACAGAACTTCGTGGCGGCGTAATGGAAGGACGGGTGCTCAGAGAAGCTGATGTTAAGGCATTAGCCGATCTGCCATCGAAAGAACAACTCATGGCTCAAATTGCTGGTGCTATCAACGGCGTCGCAACCAAGTTGGCTGTGGGTATCAATCAAGTTCCTACTTCGATCGCTCGTGGTCTCAAAGCTTATGCTGAAAAAGACGGCGATTCGACAGAAGCAGCAGCAGAAGCAGAAGCACCAGCAGAAAGCGTATCTGCTTAGTCATTAGTCATTAGTCATCAGTCGTTAGTTTTAAGGTACAAACTGAAAACTGGAGACGAGAAACTAATAATTAATGAATAATCCAAAATCCAAAATCCAAAATCTAAAATCGAATTAGGAGTTTAACGAATGTCTACAGCAACCGATCAAATCTTGGAACAGCTTAAGTCTTTGACTTTGCTCGAAGCATCTGAATTGGTCAAGCAAATCGAAGAAGCTTTCGGTGTGAGCGCTGCTGCTCCTGTCGGCGGCATGATGATGATGGGCGGTATGGGTGGCGGTGCCGCTGCTGAACCCGAAGAAGAGCAAACCGAGTTTACCGTCATGCTCGAAGAGTTTCCTGCTGACAAGAAAATCGCGGTTCTGAAGGAAGTCCGGGCAATTACAGGTTTGGGCTTGAAGGAAGCGAAAGACTTAGTAGAAGCCGCACCGAAAGCAGTTAAGGAAGCTATTGCTAAGGATGCTGCTGAAGAAATCAAGAAACAGCTTGAAGCTGTGGGCGCAAAGATCTCTATCAAGTAGTAATATCATTTCCGGTTGCACCGTCAGGTGATGTTGATAGTTGACTGTTAACTGTTGAATATTCCCTACAATTAATGGCGCGATAGTTACACCTATCACGCCATTAATTGTTTTTGGGTAGGGAAACGGCAGTGACGTATCCTGACTTTTCTCAAGGAGGAGACGGCAATGCCGTGTCCCTACCCCCAAATCATTGTAGGGAAACGCCACTGCTGTCTCCGAATTTGCTAAGCCTTAATCAGATCAGCTAAATCAGGAGAAAGCAACTGATTGGGAAATAGTAAAGTTTCCAAATAATGAAACTTTATGCCATAAAGACTCTTGATTTCTTTGATTTGTTCAACAATGTGATTCTTGTCTATACTCCGATCGCTCTTAACGCCGACAATCATGATATTTTTACTTGTATGCTCAGAAGATATAAACTCAAAAACCTTAGCCTCATAGCCAGACAATTCAAGTAGGAGCGCTCTTAATCCATCAGTTACTATTTCTGATTGTCTCTCTAGCAAAATTCCAAACTTTAGTAAATCTTTCACACTTGTACTGGGATGAATTTCTTTCCTAACCTGCTTGTGGCAACATGGCGCTAAAATAATCAAAGAAGAATCAGACTTGATCCCTTGATAAATTGCATCATCTGTGGCAGTATCGCAGGCGTGAAGTGCGATAGTAACATCAGTTTTTTCGGCGCTGTAACTCTTGATATTTCCCTGTTTGAAATGTAAATTTCCAAAATTAACTGCTTCGGCAACAGAATTACAAAAATCCACTAAATCTGTTCTGCTTTCTATCCCAGTCACTGATACTTGCTTATTTAAAATATTGTTTAAAAAATCATACATCGCAAAGGTTAAGTATCCCTTTCCCGAACCCATGTCAACGACAGATAGTTGATTGATTGCCGCTAATCCTGATGATTCAAGTAAGCCATCTATAATTTCAATAAACTTATTGATCTGCCTGAATTTATCTTCCATCGTTTTTACGATGTTACCCTGCTTGTTTGTAATGCCTAATGCTGTAAGATAGACATTATTTTCAGATTCAATCCATCGTTTCTTTTTGCGATCGTGTTCCTGCGGGATTGTCGTAGTAGAATCAGGAAAAGTGGGCTTTATCAAAGAGATTTTTGGCTTCTGATGATTGCTATATTCAAGTTGAACATCTTGTTTTATGGTGAATAATCTGCTACTCATAAAATCTTTACCAATCAAAGTATTTATTAGATTAATACCATCTTCTATTGAGTAATTTTTTCCTATTTCTTTAGTTTTATAGCAATATGTCAAAGATAATCTGATACCTGATTTGATTTTGATGATTTTAACAACAATTTTATTTAGTAAATCTTCTTTGCCTCGATACTTTCCTAAAGTCAATCTAACAAACTCTTGGGTTTCTAGACTGGTGGTGAGAATTGATATGAACTGTTCTTGTGTGTTGGTATTGGTAGTCATTAATTTATGATGTCGATCAATTATATTTTGACAGCGGTTTGTATAGCAATCGCTAAGGAAATTTGGTCATTGAGCGTAGTCGAAATGTCCACTTCGACCCTTCGACCCTTCGACCCTTCGACCCTTCGACTACGCTCAGTGACCGGAAATATCCTAACAGCCTTGGCGGTTTCTATAACTCCCGTACAGCGCGGAACATCCCGAATCGGCAAAGACCGACACCGAATGCTAATCGCATCAGTAAAAGAGTTGGTACTTCTCGCAGAGATTTAATGAAACCGGATAAACCAAAACGTACTAATCCTGCTGGTTTGGCGATTCCTTGCCAGATAGAATCTAACCAAGAAGGAATTGTTTGTTCTGTCCAATCTGCTGTTACGACCTTTCCTTCGACGAATTCGGTTGCTTCCAAAAGTTCGGAAAAGCCTTCGATGCTGGAAAATGCTGGATGTGACCATTGATCCAGTAATTGCTGCATGACTGGTTTCTCCCAAAAATTTAGCGGGTTTTGCCGATCGTCCCTTTGATTCCAGTCAGCCAAAACTAGGATACCACCAGGCTTGAGCACTCTCATCAACTCGCGGGCAAAAACGGCTTTGTCTGGCATATGGGGCCCAGCTTCGATCGACCAAACTACATCAAAACTACCATCAGGAAAAGAAAGTGCCATCGCATCATCCACCAAAAACTTCAAATCAAGTTCCGCAGAAGTCAACTCTTGGGCGCGTTGGACTTGTTGGGGACTGATGGTAACGGCTGTGACTGCAAATTTGTAATCTCGTGCCAAAATGCGGCTACTGCCGCCAATTCCACACCCAACATCTAAAACTGTGGTGCCAGCGGGCAATTTATCTAAACCACCCCAATTGACCATTTCATGTACAAAGTCAGATTTAGCAAGCAGAAAATCTTTCCGTTGCGGTGGGGAACCATAATGTCCTAAGTGGATGTGTTCGCCCCAGTAAAACTCCAAAATACCGTCTTCTGTCCATTCGTCGTAGGAATTGGCTACGGAGTTAGATGATTCATAACTGCGAGGTGTGGCTAGATATAAGGCGATGCCTATGGTGGTTAGTGCGAGGATAATTCCCAGCGCTGAAACAAATAAATTCATTGAGAGTAAGTGTGAATAGGTTTCCATAATTTTAGCTGATTTATATTAAAAATAAGAGGCCTGGTAGGGTGCGTCGCTATCAGATTTCGGGTTTCTCCATAAATTACTGATAGCGGGGGCACCCTACGATATTTACTGAGGTTTTTTTTTGAATTATCAAGAAATTAGGAGACGGCAGTGCCGTGTCCCTACAAGATTATTTTCGGTAGGGACACGGCATTGCCGTTTCCTCTATCATTCCGGCGCAACCGGAATTGATCTCAAACCCCATAATCTGAAACCCAGGGATCGAGCTTAAATTCTGCCGTTAAAAAATCAATAAAACAAGTTATTTTTGCCGGATAAAAACGACTGCGACGATAAACTCCATAAATTGGCAACGGAGTTGGTTGATAATGCTCCAACACTACCTTGAGATCGCCCCGGTAAATTTCATCACCAAACATCCAGACCGGCGCTACCGCAATCCCCAAACCCGATAACACTGCTGCTCGAATCGCCACAGAACTATTAGTTTGAAAACAACCCCCAACTTGCACCTTGATAGTGCCATCTGTTCCTTGAAAATGCCATTCATTGCCAGTTGATAAATGGGTATAGACAATACAATCACGATCCACTAAATCATCCGGTGTTTGAGGTTCTCCCGCTTGCTCAAAATAGCCTGTTGTTGCCACTGTGACGCGGCGAGTCGTGCCGATGCGATGGCTAATCAGGGAACTATCGGGACGATTACCAATGCGGATCAACAGGTCTAATCCATTCTCTACAATGTCCACAAAACTATCGGCCATCATCAGATCGATCTTGACATCGGGATAGCGTTTCATAAAGGCTTTTAAACGGGGGACAATCTGCATTTCCCCAAACAGCACGGGACAGCCCAATCGCAAAATACCTGTTGCTCGTTCTTTTCCTGTTAAACTGGCCTCCGCTTCGGCGACGGTTTCCAAAATTTGCTGACAGTATTGATAGTATCTTTTCCCCTCCTCGGTCAAACTCAAATTGGTAGTTGAACGAGTGATTAATTGTACCCCCAGATATTTTTCCAGAGCGGCGATTTGCTTGCTAATTGTCGGTTGCGTCGTCTGTTGTTCCCGCGCTACGGCAGAAAAACTCTTCATTTCGATCGCCCGAACAAAACTCTGCATACACGCAATTCGATCCATAGCATACTTATTCCAAAATGGCATATAGTATATTCTATTTTGCCCGCTTCTCACAGAAATTGAAATAGATGATGATAGTTTCATCAACCGTTCTCACCCAAAAGCCCAGATGTTAAAACTCAAATCCCTCAGCCCTCTATTCGCTTCCTTAACCCTTGCTAGCGTTATCAGTGTAGGAGATGTGGCTGTACATAGCTTTGTACCTCAATTGCAAAATACGGCGATCGCCGCCCCGGAAATGACGGTTCAGCAAAAGATCGATATCATCACTAAAAGTAAAGGACAAGTTGGTAGTGGCGACCAATTGCGACGATTTTTCTATGGTGATTTATTACCATTAGGAGTACAACCCGGTGGGGCAGGCATGGTGGTCAATCTCTACAACAAAGCCAACAATGTTACCTTTTCTTACTGTGCAACCTATGATGTCGTTGTCGCTGTGAAACAAGGGAGAGTAGCGAGTTTTCCCGCCGCTGAAGTGAAGTAATTTGCCTGTTCCCTTGCTGAGTGTAAGTAAGGGAAAATTCCCGATATATATAATTGAATGGATATTTAACATGGAACTTCAAGACTTCTTTGCATTGTTACATCCGGCGATCGCCATTATTGTGGTTTTTCCCTTAATCGGCATTGTAGTGAATCGCGCCCTACTCACCCGTCAACGTCGTCTGCAAGTCGCCGATGGACAAAAAAGTAAAATTCCGCCAGTAGTAGGTTCTGAGCACGTAGCGATCGGTAATTGGTTGAGTGGATCAGTGGTCGGGGTTGCCCTACTGGGAATGGCTTATCCCATTTTCTCAAAAATGCTGAGTAATGACACCCTGACCAAAGAACCTTTTCGAGTCTTTTTTGCGATCGCCATTTTCCTGTTAACCATTGCCTCTTTCACGCTACTATTTAAGGCAAGAGTTAAACTATGGCGAGGCATTTTTGCTGTTTTTACAGGCATGGGATTGATGATTTTAGGATTTCAGCCCGAAATTTATCGTCGGGATAATGAATGGTTTGTTTCCCATTATTACTACGGTATTACAGCCGCTTTATTGATGATTTTTTCAGTGGCGATCGTCCAAGATATTTATCAGGATAAACAAAATCGCTGGCGCACGGTTCATATCATTCTTAATTGTTTGGCTCTACTGCTTTTTATCGGTCAGGGAATGACTGGTGCAAGGGATTTACTAGAGATTCCCCTCCATTGGCAAGAACAGTATATTTATAAATGTGATTTTACCAATAAAACCTGTCCCCAACCCAAGTAAAACGGTGATTTAAAAATGATGCAATCCAGAATTTTCCCCCTAGAAGCTGATGTGCGTTTCTCCGATGAAGCTGCTACGGTGACTGAAATTATTCAGACGGAAAATGCTAGCATCGCTATTTGGGGAGTCAAGCCAGGCCAAATTGTGCAAGCTCATTGTCACCCCGACGGACAAGATACTTGGGTGATGCTCAGGGGCACTTTGACGTATTATTTAGGCAATGGTAAAAGCCAAAGCTTGAATGTTGGTGAAGTTGCGATCGCAGAAAAAAATCAGATTCATGGGGCAGTGAATGACAATAATGAAGATGCTGTGTTTGTATCCATTTACTCTGCTCCCCAGATTGGCTATGAAAAAGCAGTGCCTTAAGCTAATTTAATGTAAAGTTGCATATAGTGATTTTACATGAGTCGTGAAACTCTCTTCTCTTTCCGTTCTTCGTGTTCTTCGTGTCTTCGTGGTTCGTTTAAAACTTTTGAATTATTTCGTGAATCCATGTCATAAAATCAACATCAATAAAGAGCATGAAAGTTGCCAATAAAATACATCGAATTTTAATTCGAGTTCCTGCCCAGATGTATCTTGGCATAGCTGTTTTAATTTTTGCGAGTTCTAATTCCATAACTCGTAAAATAGTTGCAATTGGACAATCTCATGCTATAAATGGCAGAAATCCGATCTCACTCTGCAATGTCTTATTTGTAGGTAATATTTGTGCTTTGGGGTTAATGACTCTAATTTTTTATCGAGACTGGCAACCGCATACTCTGAAAGCTCTCAGTCGTAAAGATTGGATTAGTTTAACAATTACAGGTATTTTATCGGGGGCGATCGCTCCAGCGTTAATTTTTACAGCCCTGGGACAGACAAATATTACCAATATCGTGTTAATTGGGCGCATTGAACCAATTTTAACCCTGGGGTTGGGCGTTTGGCTGTTGGGTTCGCGGGTCAATTCGTGGTCAATTGCAGGGTCTCTGATTTCCTTTGCTGGGGTGATAGTGACTGCTTTTTTAGGCAGTTCAGGGCAGATGATGACGATGGCTGGATTTCAAATTGGAACGGGAGAAATTTTTGTGGCGATCGCAGCGATCATTGGTGCCATTGCGACCGTCGTTGGTAAACTGCAATTACAATCGATTCCGTTGGGAATTTTTACGATTTATCGCAATATTCTGGGGACGGTAATTTTTTTCCTATTGGCTAATTTCCTTTACGGGTCACACCATTTTGCAGAAGTGTTATATCCTTTTCTGTGGCAATGGATGATAGTTTATGCGGCGGTTATTGTCGTCATGGGTCAATTATGCTGGTTAGCTGGCTTGAAAAATGCGACTTCCACAGAACTCAATTTAGCTAGTTTATTAAACCCAATTGCTGCTATAATCATGGGATATTTAATTTTAGGGGAAGCTCCTACTTTAGCTCAATATTTAGGGGGAAGTTTATTGTTAGTCGGAATGATCTTGGGTTTTGTTGGCAACCTAAATCAGGCTAAAATAAATCGAGAATTAGCTAACCCCAGTTCTCGCGATGCAATGGAAATGCCGATCGGTTTCCGGGGAGTTTAATGTTTTAAGGAAGAGGATTTTTATGAAACGCCGCTATTTCAACTTTGCTAGTATTACCTTTGTGTTAACGATCGCGATCGGCTGCACGAGAACCGCGGGCGATCGAACTGCTATTGCGTCATCCGGCACTTCTGAAACAACGCCAACGACTGCTGCTGCTTCCCCTCCAACCGGGCCAGCGATATCATCCACAACAGCTCAAGCCACAAAAACAAAAGTTTTAAATTCTGGCACTTTTGTCGATGGCGAACACCCCACCAAAGGCACTGTCCGCATTGTTCAGAAAGGGAATCAGCGCATTCTGGAACTCGATCGAGCATTTCAAACCTCAACGTCTGGTCCTGATTTGGTCGTAATTTTACACAAATCGCCCGATGTCATTGGCTCGACAGTTCCCCCAGCCTATCCCATCAAGGAGGGTGACTATGTGTTCATCGCGCCACTCAAGTCATACAGCGGTGCTCAAAGCTATGTGATTCCTGCCAACATCAAGTCAGAAGATTTTGCTTCGGCGGCAATTTGGTGTCGTAAGTTCAATGCCACCTTTGGTGCTGCCAGACTTCAGCGATCGAGTTCCGCAAAGCTCTGACCAATAATTTCTTGATGCTACAAGAAAGAGGATTTATCCGTGGAATCAATCAAAAATTGCGAAGCATTGTTCGCTGTGCGCGGCAACCTCCTTGAATCCTCAAGCCCTCGAATTTATCTCGCGCAAGTCAATCCAAAATCTAAAATCTAAAATCTAAAATCGAATGGCTGACCAAAACAAAGCAATCGTTCTCCAGTTCTACAAAGCTTTTGACGATCGCAAAATGGAACAAGCCTTAGAACTGTTAGCGCCGAATTTTATTGCTCGCATTGCCGGAATGCCAAAGCCATTAAACGGGGAGGAGTTTAAGCAGTTCGGGATGTCGTTTTATCTAGCTTTCAGTCAGGGTGAACACGTTTTTGATGAAGTCCTAGTTGCAGGTGATAAAGTGGTGACGTGCGGCACGTTTTCAGCAACACACCTCGGAGAATTTCAAGGTTTGCCGCCAACGGGCAAACAAATCAGCTTGGCGGTTATGCACATTGATCGAGTCGAAAACGGCAAAATCGCGGAGCATTGGGGCCAGGGCGATGCACTGGGATTAATGCAACAGTTAGGGATTGTTTTTTTGCCGGGTCCAAAGCTAATACCGCACATTTTGAGAGGTGCTGCGTCTAAACTGTTTCAGAAATCTGCCTAGATTTGTATACCCACGGAGTTTGCTATGATTCGCCCGATCGCGCCCGATGACACGACTGCATTAATCGCCTTAGCTGAAGCAACTGGACTGTTCCAGCCGCACGAGACCGAAGAACTCGCCCTCATGCTGGCAGACTACTTCGACGGCGAAAATAGCCAAGACATCTGGCTCACCGACGAAGACGGCGGGCTGGTGGGGGTCGCGTATGTTGCGCCGGAACGAATGACCGATGGGACGTGGAATCTATATCTAATTGCCGTCCACCCCGATCGTCAGAGGCAAGGACGCGGCGCTGCACTGCTAGCCCACGTCGAACAAATGTTGGCCCAGCGCGGCGATCGTGTGCTACTTGTGGAAACATCGGGACTGGAGAGCTTCGAGTACGTTCGATCGTTCTATCGCAAGAGCGGTTACGACGAGGAAGCACGAATCCGCGAGTTCTACAAGGCGGGCGAGGACAAGATAGTTTTCCGTAAAGCGCTGAAGTAACTTGTTACATAATCAACGCCTACGTCGATAAAATCATTCAGACTTTTGAAATTGTATACTGCCCTATTAAGGACTAATATCCGGAGAAAAACCGATGAACGAATCTGATAAAAACAAGCAGATCATCCAGAACTTTATCCAAGTGGTTTGGAACGGTCGCGATCTCTCGGCATTGAAAGATTTCTGGGCAGAAGATTGTGTAAATCATGCGATGCTAGGAACAGACAATCGCGGTCTTAATGCGCTGCGGATTTATCATGATTCATTCTTTGATGATTTTTTCTCCGCTTTCCCCGACATCGAGATTGAGATCGTGCAGCAGGTTGCCGAAGGCGATCGAATCGCGACATATATCACTAGCCAAGGTACACACAGTGGCACGTTTTATGGCGCTCCACCAACAGGTAAAACTATTTCAACATCCGTAATCCGAATCGATCGCGTTCGAGACGGAAAAATTGCTGAACATTGGTCTGTTTCTGATGCGGCAGGTTTAATGCAACAACTTCAATCCTGAATTCCAGCAATTTGAGAATGTGTTGTCTACATTAGCTAGGAGAATATATGTCCTCGGACTTGAACTTTGTTGAATATATCCTGGATCAAATAAACCAAGCGGGGCAAGTCTCTTTCAAAAAAATGTTTGGCGAATATGCGATCTACTGCGACGAGAAAGTCGTCGCGCTTGTTTGCGATAACCAACTGTTTATAAAGCCAACGGCTATTGGGCGATCGATGATTGATAGTGTCGTAGAAGCCCCCCCATACCCAGGTGCTAAACCATACCTTCAGATTGGAGAACAGCTTGACGATAAACATTGGATGTCGAATCTTATTCGTTTGACAGCAAGTGAGCTTCCTGCACCAAAACCAAAGAAATCAAAGCTCAAAAAGGCAAAAATATGAAATTTGCTTACACCATTGTCTACGTCTCGTCGGTTGCAGATGCACTGACCTTTTACAAGGATGCATTCGGCTTTGAAACGCGCTTTTTGCATGAGTCTGGCCAGTATGGCGAGTTGAACACGGGCGAAACGGTTCTTGCTTTTGCCTCCCATGCGATGGGTGAAATGAATCTTGACGGACATTATCAAAAACCCGACATCAATGCTACGCCCTTTGGAGTTGAGTTGGCGTTTGTCACCGATGATGTAGCAGTATCCTATACCAAGGCAGTTGCCGCTGGAGCAGTTTCTGTCAAGGAGCCGACCACAAAGCCTTGGGGGCAAGTGGTTGCATATGTTCGTTCTAGAGAAGGGTCATTAATTGAGCTTTGTTCCCCGATCGGTGACTAACAACGCCCATGCAAATCGACCGTCGAAAGTTAATCGGCTAGGATGTAAAGGTTATCTGCTTTCTGGCTTAGGTTGTCTCAACATATCGAAAGTTTACCCTAAACTATGGAGCCAGTTCCATAGTTTAGAGTTTATTACGGCGATAGTATAGCCAATGTACGATGCTGAAAATATCTTCACTCTCTACCTGGAAAGATTAGGCTCCCTCACATTAGGAAAGCTGTCAAAATTACGCCGCACCCAATCCATCCCCACTTCATTATTGAGCTTAATTTTCTGAGGCGTATCGGGATAAATCTTCCCTAAAATATCCGCATCTTGATCCACAACAACCTTGCCAAAATTGAGATACGTCCCACCCAACACCTTAAAGATAAGATGCTTGGCTTGACCGAAAAGCAAAATATAAGTCCGCGTTCGATTCTCGGCCTCCGGTACGAATATATGACACTGTGCAGCTTTTCCAAACGGCATTTCTCCATGAAAAATGACTAAGCATGGGAAATGATTTTCTAAGTGCGCTTTAAAGGTGCTGGGCAGCAGCCACAAATCTGGCTTTCTGAGCTTTTCGGCCAAACTGTAAGGCGCAGTCGGCATATCATAAAACGCATGGGATTTATGTCCTTCATCGATGAATTGATGAAATTCCACATCGGTAATTCTAAACAAGTCCCGGTGGGTGCCGTTTTGATGGTTGTAGTCGTGCATATTCAGCAGCATTGTCAGCAAATCTGTCTCAATACTGCGATCGCCCGTATGCCCGATGAAGTAGTAAGTTTCGGCGATTTCCTTCAGCACATTGGGAATGGGAATTTGCGGCTCGTATTCTCCATAAGACCAAATCAAGTCATCTTGAACAATCAAATCTAAGGGTTTTAGCAAGGGCAAAGTTTTCTGATTCGATCCCGGCAATACGGTGCAGCCGATCGCATCAAATTTCAGAGCATGGAAGGGGCAGACAACACTGCTTGTGCGATCGCCCTCGACTTCACACCATCCTTCCGACAGCATTGCTCCCATGTGCGGGCAGGCGTTGGGCAAGGCATGGATGCTTCCGGCAGCATCTTTCCACATTACATAGTCGGTGCCGTACAGGGAAATTTTGCGAGGTTGGTTCGCTGTCAGCATCGATTTGTGTGCCAACAGCCAAGGCGCACCGGGAAGCATAGAGTGCATGGCGTTCTCCTTTAGACCTAAAATTGTGAGAGATTTGTCGCTTTTCTAGAATATGACAGAAGATTCGCATTCGTCAAGCAGTTTGCGCCGCCAACCCAAACAGCAGCGGGGTAAAGAAAGAGTCGAAAAAATCTTGGATGCAGCAGCAGCAGTGTTTGACGAAGTGGGCTATTCCGAGGCGACAACCCATCTGATTGCAGCAAAAGCAGGGACTGCGATCGGTTCTTTGTATCAGTTTTTTCCTGATAAAGCTGCCATTTTTAATGCCATGGAGCTCCGTCATGCCGATCGCGTTAAGGCAATGTGGGCCCAGGCGAACACCCCGGAAATCGTTCAATTACCGCTGCGCGAAATGATTCATACCCTTGTGACTGCTGTTGCAGAGATGTTTGAACAGCCTGTATCGCGGGTGGTATTTGTGCAGTTTTATCTAGGGCGCGAGATTTTCCAGTCGATCGATGAAAGTATGACTCAGGAGGCGATCGACTTTATGGCGAGTCTGTTGCAGCCAAGAAATCCCAGCTTGAGTGAGGCGCAATGCAGTCTGTTAGCGGAGGTTTGCGTCCACAGCAGTAATGCTGTCATTCTGTCGGCACTTCGCAACCCGGATTTAGAGCACCGCCAACAACTGGTACAGCAGATTGAGGATTTGTTGGTGTCGTATTTAGAGCCGTATGTGGGGGAAAGTCGGTCGAGCGATGTAATGAAAGTAATGAAATGTCCTCATTGTGAATCAAAGCAGTTGTCCAAAAACGGTTATCGACGGGGGAAGCAGTGCTATCGCTGTAAGGAATGCGGCAAACAATTTGTCGAGAAGTCTGAGCGATCGGTTATTTTGAATCGGACACAATCTGAGTTGTAGTTTCCCACGCTCGATCGCCATACCCAACACTTCAAAATTACTACAAGGTCGCTCGCCCTTCAATTCGCTACAAGTGCTATCATGGACGCGAGATTTAGATCGAAATTAAATTTCCATGTATAATCCAACTGCTTTTCAAGAAGATAATATTGATAAACTGGTGGCTTTCATGCAAGCCAATAGTTTTGCAACATTGGTATCGAGCGTAGACAATGTACCTTGTGCTTCGCATATTCCTCTTGTCATTAAAATAGAAGAAGATGTCGTAAAATTGAGCGGTCATCTCGCGAAGCCAAATCCTCAATGGCAAGCATTTGGATCTGCTGAGTCATTGGCTATCTTCACCGGCGCGCACGCTTATATTTCCCCTGCACAGTATGAAAAACACGAGAGCGTACCAACCTGGAATTATATTGCTGTTCATGCCTATGGTGTTCCCAAAATCATCATGCTCAATGATTCACCAAAAGCAATGAACAAGATGATAAATCAGATGATAGATACCTACGATGTTGACTACCAATCTCATTGGGATGGTTTATCGAGTCAATTCCGTGAAGGAATGATGGATGGTATTGTAGGATTTGAGATGGCTGTAACTCGACTAGAAGGAAAATACAAACTTAGTCAAAACCGCAGCAAGGTCGATCGGGAAAATGTCTCAAACACACTCTTACAAAGTCCAGATCCGGCCGCTCGTGCTCTGGGTGTGGAGATGAAGCAAACCCTTGATGATGATATTAATTCCGGTTGCACTTAGACATGATAGTAATCGATGACACGGCATTGCCGTGTATTATGTAACTGTCAAGCGGTAAACTGTGAACTGCTATACGATGATTTGTCTGCCACAAATTACAAGCTGAATACCGATCGACTGTGGGACATTAGCATGAGAATTGACCGACTAGAAATCAGAAACTTCAAGAAATTTTTAGACTATACTCTTGACTTGCATCCCCGATTTACCTTGCTGGTTGGGGACAATGGCACAGGTAAAACCACGATCCTTGATGCTTTGGCGATCGCGGCTGGAATTTGGCTAGTCAACTCTCCCGACACAACCCTCAACAATAGCCGCCGTAACATTCTTCCCTCAGAAATCCACTTAGAATCGCTCAAATCCGACACCATCAGCCAATGGATAGAACGAACACCACTCCAGATTACAGCGATCGGCACGATCGACAATCAGCCAGTCCAATGGCTCAGACAAATCAAAACTCACGGCTCTAGAACCTCCAACACTAAAGCCAAAAAAGCTCTAGAAATTATCTCCACTTTATTTCAACAGGTTGAAGCAGGCGAAAAAATCTGGCTACCCATCATGGCTTACTACGGCGCAGGTAGAGCTTGGCTACCCTCCAAGCAACGCGATCCTAAAGCAACTACCCACACCGGCCCCGCCCGCCGTTGGGATGCCTTCTATAACTGCTTTGATGAACGGATTAGAATCGCCGATCTCCATACTTGGTTCCAGAAAGAGGCGATCGCTTCAATCAATCGACAGGGACAAATGCGCCCTGGTTACAAGGTAGTAAAGTTTGCTATTTTGCGTTGTATTCCCAACGCAGATCACCTATGGTTTGACCCAGAGCGATCGGAAATTGTTATTTCTATCCAAGGCAACCCCCAACCCTTTAGTAACCTTAGTGCTGGTCAAAAAATGATGGTCGGTCTCATTGCCGATATTGCCATCAAAATCGTCACTCAAAACGCCTCTTTTTTGACCGAAGAATTAGATATATCTAGTCAAGAATTGCCTCTAGTTTTGCAACAAACATCAGGGCTAGTCCTAATTGATGAAATAGACGTTCATCTTCATCCTAAGTGGCAACATCAAGTTGTGAATGACCTCACAAAAACATTCCCTTCAATCCAGTTTGTTTGTACTTCCCATTCGCCAATTATTATCGGTGAAGTCGAAGCAAAGCGGATTAGAGTCCTCGAACATGACGAAGAAACTACTAGCACTATTGCTACCATTCCATCAGAATCTTATGGTCTTGATGCCAACCGAGTATTACACGAATTGATGAGAGTATCAGATCGAAACAAAGAGGTAGCCGATAAACTTCACGCTCTGTTTAAGCTCATCGATGACGAAGATTTTGATGCGGCACATCAATCTATTATAAATCTGACTGAAAAACTCGGCGCATCCGAGCCAGAGATTACCCGGGCTCGAACCCTAATTAAATTTTTAGAAGGTAATGAATGAGAAATATCCAAAAACAACCCGAACCAATATCGTTAATACAACATCGGTGCAGTAGCCATTCTGACTATAATAACTACGCCGAAAAAGACGATCTGCGTACAAGCCTTGTGAGTGAGCAACGGGGGATTTGCTGTTATTGTATGCAACGAATTTATCCGACATTAGAAAAGATGAAGATCGAACACTGCCAGAGCCAATCTCCAAATAAATTTCCTGAGAAACAACTTGATTATACAAATCTATTAGGTGCTTGCCTTGGTGGATCGGGAAAATCCAGACGCGATCAGCATTGTGATACAAGAAAAGGTGATGATGACATATCATTTAATCCAGCCAATTTAAACCATGCTGTAGAAAGGCTATTTAAATTCCCTGGTTCAGGTCGCATTGAAGCTAACGATCCACAATTGCAGAGTGAGATTGATGATGTATTAAATTTAAATCACTCCCTTTTAGTAAATAATCGTAAAGCAGTGATTGATGCCTTTACTCAAATACTGCGACTTAAAAAAGTGCGTGATGTAGATCTTCCGAAATACTTGGCAACTTGGGAAGGCGAAAATAAAGCAGATCTCGAACCATTTTGCCAGGTTGTTGTTTATTATCTTCGTAAAAAGATTGCAAAAATGAAATGAATAGAACTTCTGAATAAGCTTTTCAAAATGCGATCGCTCCGTTAGCGAAGCCCTCGAAGAGGATTGGGCATAAAAGATATATGATAATCTTTGACAAATTTTTACATATCCATGAGGAACCCGAAAAGATATATGATAACCTTAACCAGGTCATTTCTTCCCAGATATGCTCTATTGTTCTAATCCCAAGTGTTCTCATCCCTTCAATCCCGACAACTCTAAATTTTGTCAAAGTTGCGGATCGCAAGGCCTCAACCCTCTATTCAGGAACCGCTACCGCGTGATTCGACTTTTGGGCGAAGGAGGATTTGGCAAAACTTATGAAGCGATAGATACCGATCGCATGGATGATCCTTGCGTAATTAAACAGTTTATGCCTCAATTTCAGGGAACCTCCGCCATTGAAAAAGCAACAGAACTGTTTAAGCAAGAAGCCAAACGACTTTACGAACTCGGTGAACATCCCCAAATTCCTCGATTAATTGCTTATTTTGAACAAGATCAGCGACTTTATTTAGTACAAGAATTGATTGAAGGGCAAAATTTACTCGCAGAATTAACTCAACAGGGCGTTTTTAGTGAAGAAAAAGTTTGGCAATTACTAGCAGATTTACTACCAGTTCTGAAATTTGTTCACGATCGCAATGTCATTCATCGAGACATTAAACTTGAGAATATCATCCGCCGTCGCATCTCCCTTCACTCATCTCTCCCAAAAATTAGAAATTTGCGTAATTCAACTTTCCGAAAGGGAGGACGAGGAGATTTAGTTCTGATCGATTTCGGTGTTTCCAAACAAGTTACGGGAACCCTGATCAACAAATCAGGTACAACAGTTGGAACTCCTGGCTATTCACCTATTGAACAGATGCGCGGTCAAGTTTTTCCGGGAAGCGACTTGTACAGTTTGGGAATAACTTGTCTGCGGTTGTTAACTAAATGTTTGCCAAATATTGATGGATCTGATGAGCTTTACGACCCAATTAATGGCATTTGGAACTGGAGAACAAAGATACCAGACGACACAAATTTAAGTTTGAAATTGGGAGAGGTTTTAGATAAATTAATTCAAGATTATCTCAAAAACAGGTATCAATCTGCTGATGAAGTAATCAAAGCTTTAAATCTTTATTCTCTACCACCCCAACCTCCTCATGCAAAGGAAGGACAACTTATAAATTCTGCTCATACAAAAGTAGGAAAACTTGCCATAAATGCTGCTCGTAAACATGGAGGACAGGCGATTGTTCAAACTCCTTTTAATTCCGCGCAATTTAATCATAAATTTCCTGTTTACCAAAAACAACTAAATAGCAACTTTCCTGTTGGCAATACTCAAGAAAATGTACTTTCTGCCAAAAGAACTTTTGATTTTGAGTCTGTAACGATAGATAAGTGCGGCAACCCAAATAATATCAAAAGTGGCAAGGCAGATTTTTTTGAAGAAAATATCGGCGGTGGTGTAGTTATCGAAATGGTATCTATTCCCAGCGGTGATTTCCTGATTGGTTCTCCAAGTGATCGGGGAGATAGTGATGAGAAACCTCAACAAAAAGTGACTTTAGCACCTTTTTATATAGGCAAGTTTCCGGTTACTCAGGCGCAATGGGCAGCAGTGGCGGCGCTGTCGGAAATTAAAATATTGCTCAATCCGACTCCTTCCCGTTTTCAAGGTGTAAATCGACCTGTAGAAAATATATCTTGGTACGAAACTGTGGAGTTCTGCGCTAGACTTTCTCTGAAAACTGGTAAGAATTATCGCTTGCTTAGCGAAGCCGAATGGGAATATGCTTGCCGGGGGAAAACGATGACGGAGTTTCACTTTGGGGAAACGATTACAACTGAGTTGGCAAATTACAATGGAAGTTCTAATTATGCTGAGGAACCGAAGGGTATTTATAGATCTCAAACAACTGATGTTGGTAGTTTTAAACCTAATGATTTTGGATTGTATGATTTCCACGGGAATGTTTGGGAATGGTGCGCGGATTTTTGGCACAGTAATTACAATGGTGTACCAACAGATGGCGGTGTTTGGGAGTATCGTGGTGACGATTCGCTGAGGCTGTTGCGAGGTGGTTCTTGGAATGATCATCCTCCTAATTGTCGCAGTGCGTGTCGCCTCAGATATCAGCCGGATTGCAGGGCGAGTATTGTTGGTTTTCGTGTGGCTGTTTCGGTATTCTAATTAATTAAATTAACCTAATTGATCGAACTTAGTATCGGTCAGGTTTGCTCCTCTAAAGGAAGTACCTACAGTATTCTTAATTTCTCGAATAGTAGCGGAGAAAGATACAAGAGCAAACCACAGATATACCAGTGCAAGTATGCTGAAGAAGATGCCCCAAAACAGTTTATGAGTGCTGAGAAAGCCACTAGCTGTTGCACTCAACAAAAAGGCTGCTCCATAAGTTGTAACACTTCCAGCCGCTGCGATCGCCACGATCGCAAATTGGGCACGAATCCGACGACTTACAAAGAACATTAACAGCCCGCCGATCACCATTCCAGCCAGAGCAGCCTGAGAATTGTTATTTGTGGCGCTCCCGGCATAAAAAAATCCTAATAAAGCTCCCGATATTATAGCAGAAACAGTGCTGGCAAATCCACCATATTTTAAATTTTTATTATGAATATTGCAGGTCACAGATGCCAAACCACCAATGCTCAAAACTCCGTACAATAACATGACAAAATACCAACTGTGAGAATTCGGTATTTGTCCTTGAGTTCCCAAAATCAGTCGAGTTATGATATCGCCAAATAGTAGGGAAATGGCGATCGCAATTGAACTCAAAATGGTAATCTGTCGGCGAGAAAGTCCGATTTTAGCTCCCTGAAAATTAGCTCCTTGTAACTGAGCATTCTTGAAATTGCAGCCTCGAACATCGGCCCCACTGAAATCTGCATCCTTCAAAATTTTTCCTTGAAATGATCTATTTTGTAGATTCTGATTAGTAAAATTGTATGGTGTAGTATAATCCATTATTTTTTTTCCAAGATGAAACAAATTTATCGACTCTATCGCCAGCAATTTTGGCAGATGATTGGTTTTGGGATTTTGCTCGCGCCAATATTACTTTATAATACTCCCTACTTTTTGCGTCCAGAGCTGTCTCAGGAAAGTCGATCGCTATTTCAAGGAATTACCTATCAGCGAGAATTTCGCTCTACTCCCCGTCCCGCTGTTATTCATGTGGTGGAGATTGACTTAAAAGCGCCTGGAATTGGCATTTTTGTGACTCCGGGAACACCTACACCAGATTTGAGGGAAACAAATGCCCGTACTACGTCTGAATTTGTGAAAGAATTTAATGTACAATTAGCGGTCAATGCAAATTTCTTTTACCCTCACTCTGAAGTAGTTCCTTGGGATTACTATCCTCGCAGTGGCGATCGAGTAAATAATGTCGGCACCGTAATTTCTAATAGCAAGGCTTATTCTGAACCAGATTCACAATTTCCTGCCCTTTGTTTTGCTACAAATAATCGTGCCCAAATCATGGAAAACGGGACTTGTCCTGTAGGAACAGCGTATGCAGTGGCGGGAGATACTTTGTTGTTGAAAAATGGCAAACCAATAGTGAAAACTCAGGAGGAATGGAAACAGGATAAACCTTATGCGCGGGTAGTAGCAGCGATCGACAAAAAAGGCGAAAAGCTCTGGTTGATTGTCGTAGACGGCAAACAACGGCTTTATAGTGAAGGATTTAAGTTGAGTGAAATCACCGAAATGGCGATGCAGTTGGGTGCAGATACAGTGCTCAACTTGGACGGTGGTGGCTCAACAAGTTTGGCAATGCGATCGCCATCAGGTGCAAAACTTTTGAATGCTCCTATTCAGAATAAAATCCCCATGGAGGAACGTCCTGTTTCCAATCATTTAGGGTTTTATGCGCGGGAAAATTAAATGTTATATCAAATCCGGTTGCACCAACAGCCCTTTCCCCGTCCACCCAGCTAGCCCAGGGCGATCCCCGACGCAAGGGCATTGGTGGAAATTATGGTTTTGGCAGCGTTCAAAGATCCTATGGCAGTTTACATCGGGAACCGAATCTGCAAGAATTAGTAGGTAACAAAAAATAATTTTAATAGAAGCTTCAGCCACTACGCTAATTAGTGTGGGTTGGCATGAAGAAAATGCCAATGGTAAAAAAAAGTCGCAATCCAGTTAGTTCAGATCCAGAAAGCAAAGTCAAAGTCGGACTTTCGCTGACTCCTTATAGTGCCGATCGATTGAACGTAATCGCTCGCAAGCTAGGCATATCTAGGTCAGAACTCCTAGAACGCTTGGCAAAAGGTACTTTGGAGATTTCTACCGACAAGACGGAAGTTAGTGTAAGTTGGAAAAAAGGTCAGGAGACTGCGGTTGAGATCGAGTCCGCGATCGGGGAAACAGCCGAAGAAAGCGACATTAATAGCGCTGAAGCGGCTCCAACTGATTTGGAAAATCAGAGTACGCAGCCAAATCCACTGCAAGCAAGTTACGAAACTTTACAACAACTTTTGACAACACGGGAATGTGCGATCGCCGAATTGCAGCAACAATTAACCGACAAGCAAAATCTCGAAAGTCAATTGCAGGAAACTGTATCAAAGTCAAGTTACGAAGCTTTAC
>NZ_JAKJHX010000029.1:27504-27633 GCF_021648855.1 Tychonema litorale BBK16
TTCTCAATTAGCCCAAGAAAAGCAGAATCTCGAAAGTCAATTGCAGGAAACTGTACCGAAGTCAAGTTACGAAACTTTACAGCAACAGTTGTCGGAACAAGAAAGTGCGATCGCCCAATTGCATTCTCA
>NZ_JAKJHX010000029.1:27733-42166 GCF_021648855.1 Tychonema litorale BBK16
ATCTCGAACAGCAATTGCAGGAAACTGTACCGAAGTCAAGTTACGAAGCTTTACAGCAACAGTTGTCGGAACAAGAAAGTGCGATCGCCCAATTGCATTCTCAATTAGCCCAAGAAAAGCAAAATCTCGAACAGCAATTGCAGGAAACTGTACCGAAGTCAAGTTACGAAGCTTTACAACAACAGTTGTCAGGACAAGAAAGTGCGATCGCATCTTTGCATTCTCAATTAGCAGAAAAACAAAATCTCGAACAGCAATTGCATCAGCAGTTGTCGGAACAAGGAAGTTCAATTAAATCTTTGGGTTCTCAATTAGCCCAAGAAAAGCAAAATTTAGAAAACCAATTGCAGCAAAGTGTAAGTAAGTCAAGTTACGAATCTTTGCTTTCTCAGTTGGCCGAAAAGTCAAGTTCGATCAACCATTTTCAATATCAACTGACCAAGTTGCAAGATTTAGAAAATAAATTGAGTCAGAGTGTTGCCAAACAGCACAATTATGACGCTTTGCAACAACAATCTCAAGAACAGCTAAGAACTATAAAAGGTTTACGAGAACAGCTAGCCCAAATGCAAGCTGTCGCTGGAATTGGAGAAGTTTATCTAAACAAGTGGCGTCGTCTCTGATTCTCAATCAGCGGAGAATCTCGATCGCACTTTAGATCCCTGATTTCTTGAAGAAGTCGGGGATCTGGCTATTATTCGCAACTTTTTTTTTGCAAAATATGACCATAATGTTAAGAAATATTACAATAAATCAATTATGGTCAGCGATCGCACTCATCAAGGCAAATCCCGCGTCACCGTCATTGGAGGTGGCATCGGTGGCCTCACAGCCGCCGCCCTACTAGCCCGCAAAGGATACAAAGTGCTAGTCTTAGACCAGGCGATCGTCCCTGGTGGATGCGCTTCCACCTTCAAGCGCAAAGGCTTTACCTTCGATGTCGGCGCAACTCAAGTAGCAGGATTGGAACCCGGAGGAATTCACCACCGCATATTCTCTGAACTAGACATCGAACTTCCCGCCGCCACACCCTGCGATCCAGCCTGTGCAGTATTTTTGCCAGGAGAAACCGCACCGATTAGCGTCTGGCGAGATCCACAAAAATGGCAACAAGAAAGACAGCGACAATTTCCCGGAAGCGAACCTTTTTGGCAATTATTATCTACATTATTCCAAGCTAGTTGGAAATTTCAAGGACGGGATCCGGTTTTACCGCCCAGAAATGTCTGGGATTTCTGGCAATTGACTAAAGCGGTTCGCCCTGACACTCTGATTACTTTACCTTTCACTTTCATGACTGTAGGAGATGCTTTGCGG
Source organism: Tychonema litorale BBK16 (assembly GCF_021648855.1). Taxonomy (GTDB): domain Bacteria; phylum Cyanobacteriota; class Cyanobacteriia; order Cyanobacteriales; family Microcoleaceae; genus Microcoleus. The sequence continues at coordinate 29,051 of NZ_JAKJHX010000029.1, forward strand.
TTGTGCGGATTGGGCGATAATTTGCGTCTGAAAACTTTTCTGGATTTGCAGTTAAAATTGTATTCTCAAGTAGACACCGAAGAAACGGCGCTACTCTATGCCGCCACAGCTTTGGGGGTTTCGCAAGAGCCACAAGGATTGTATCATTTACAAGGGAGTATGCAGGTATTGAGCGATCGCCTGGTAAGTGCGATCGAACGAGATGGTGGCAAAGTCTTATTGCGACACACAGTTGAAAGTATTATCACAGTAAATGGTAAAGCTACTGGTACAATAATTCGCAATCAAAAAACAGGCGAAGTTTGGATAGAAACTGCCGATGATATTGTCGCCAACGTGACTGCACAAAATCTAGTTAAATTGTTAGAACCAGATTCAAAAATATTACCGGAATCCGCAGATTTATCAGATAAATTAGCTAAAACATTGCCTGTCGCTAAATTCCCTAATCGAATGAACGGCTACAAATATCGAGTGGATAAATTGCCGCCCGCATCCGGCGCTTTTGTGATCTATTTAGGAGTAAAAGAAAGCGCAATTCCGGTAAATTGTCCGCCTCATCTTCAGTTTCTGTATGACTACGATGGCGAGATCGGAGAGAATAATTCATTGTTTGTTTCTGTTAGTCATTCGGGAGATGGTAGAGCGCCAAAAGGCATGGCGACGGTGATTGCTTCCTCGTTTACTGATACTCGAATGTGGTGGAATTCCGATGATTATGAAGGTTTGAAGCAAAAATATAGTGAAGGTGCGATCGCGCGTTTGAGCGAATATTTCGATTTAGCACCAGGTGCGATCGTACACCAAGAGTCTGCCACACCGCGCACCTTTGCCCGCTACACGGCGCGCGATCGAGGCGCTGTAGGGGGAATCGGACAGCGAGTACCAACCTTTGGACCCTTCGGCTTTGCCAATCGGACACCGATTCAAAACCTGTGGTTAGTGGGCGACTCTACTCATCCGGGAGAAGGAACCGCCGGTGTTTCTTATTCTGCTTTAACTGTAGTGCGGCAAATGGAGGCCTACTCCAAAACTTAATAGGACACGGCAATGCCGTTTCCCTACTTTAAAATTTAAGAGGAGACGGCAATGCCGTTTCCCTACTTTAAAATAATCAACTACTGACTTTTAGGCAACAATTGATTTAGAGCACCACACAAGTATTTCTTCACCGTGTCTCTACTTGCACCCACGCCACTCGGAATGGTAAAGATCATCTCAACATTTAATAGATTTCCGTCGGCTGAGGCAAAAACATCAATTGGTAAAGCACGCTGAAATGCTGTTGCGGGATTTTCGGCTTTCATGACACCTGTGCTCACATCGGTGCTGATAGTTCTGATGCTCTCGCGGGCCAAAATGGGTCGTAATTGGGAAAATGCTTTCTCTACGGATAATCCCTCAACCTGAACGCGCGCCGAAAAGGCTGCACCATTGAAAAAGTCTCCCTTTTTTTGAAAGCTTTCTTCGCAGGTTGCGGCAACTGCGGGGGTGGCGAAACACATAAGAGCTAGAGTCAAGAGGAGCGATCGCATATTAGCTGAGGAATGAAGAATGAAGCAATCCCATGATGAACCATTATCGGATTGTTTGGCAAGAGATGCGGGCATATTCTAGGCAACTATAATTTGAATTGCAGGATACTGTTACAGATATTCCTCAAGCATCTCTAACAACTGTTCATAACTCTCTCCCCATGTGTGACAACCTGGAAGTGCTGGAACTGAACCACACCATAGGCCATCTTCTTGCCAGATAATCGCCTTAATCTTCATGAGCAATCTCTAATAGCTATCTGAATAGGATTTTAGCGCATCGCTTTAAAACTTGCGATAGGCTTGCTCAATTTCAGAAGAGGCGATCGGGGTAATTTCAACCTGAAATGTCATATTTCTGCTGCATTTCTCTGACAAAATTTTCGATGGGGCGAGTAAGTTCGGCGTTGAGTTCCTCGAAACCTTGCTGAATACCTGCAATTGTTTCTAACTGATCGATCAGTTGGCGTAGTTTAATTGGATCGATTTTGTTTGGATCAAGAAAGGTGACAAGAACTTGAGAGCGATCGCTAATATCTTGTGGTAGCGAGGCTAGCTGAATCTGCCCATTCTGATAAATGCCTTCGATGGTTTTTAGCATGAGTTGCAGTTTGGTTCGTATTCTCTTCTATTCTAGCAAGTATAGAAACAAAAAAATTAAGGTTAAAGGCTCAAAGGGCGATCGTATGCACTGAGGATGTCTTCCGGCAAAGGAGCGTCGAAATCATCTGGAACGGTAAACTCGCCTGCACACAAACCGAATGGTCGTAACTGTTTGGTGCTATAAATAGGTCTGAGTTCGGCGATCGGCTGATCGGCTTGCAGGATAATAAAAGTTGCACCTGCTTCCACTTGACGCAGAAACTTTGAAGGATCGCGCTGAATTTCATCAACTGTCACACTTAACATAAAAAAGCCTCGGTATAAAGTTCATTCGATGGTTTTTAGGATGAGTTGCAGTTTGGTTAGTATTCCCTTTAATTTTACCGAGACTCTAAAAACTCTTCAACGGTCAATTCAATGTCACTTGCAATCAGTCGTAGCAATCTCGGAGAAGTATCCCGACCTTTATGAAATGGAACAGTCGTTCCTCGACCATCTTCATGACGAAACTGTTTGTGCGATCCCTTCTGACGAACCTCGACAAATCCAAGATTTTCTAAGATGCGAACAACCTCTTGGGGCTTCAAAACAGGAATATTGCTCATAAGCTACGCAACTACAATTTGCTGAGTACCGACAAACTCTGCATTGAAGGTTAGATTCTCATCTTCCAATAGCATCTCGATTACTTCACGGAGGTTTGCTTGTAGCTCGTCTAAAGTTTCTCCTTGAGAATGGGCTCCAGGGAAACCGGGAACATAACCTACATACAAAGCAGTTTCATGGTCTTTCTCAACAACCGCAGTGAACGTTCTCATAAAGTTTAAATTCAAACTGATTGATTTTTAAGGAAAACGAAACAGCTTTAAGTATAACCTATCTGCAAGTAATGCCAAGAACATCGGGAGAACTCGCAAATGCTCGATCGCTAGCTAACGACTGTTGTGAGAATGCTGACATTGACTGAAACTACAGCTTAAGAGTCAAGTTTCACAGTTAAAAGATGATTGACAAATACTACAATGAGCAACAATATTTTTCTTATTGACAGGGAGTCGAAGTTTTTGACTACATACTGGACATTCAAACACAACTTTTATCCCATCTGAGATATCAAATTTATATCCATCAAATGAATGCGAGAGGTTCTTTATGTTTTCATCTCGACTTGCGCTAACAATACGTCTTTTATTCCATCGATAAAGAATACGCCTGAGCAAGTTAGATTTTTTCAGCGGTGGCAGTCGATATTCTAGCTTTGCTCTTTTAAAACCTTTCTGGAAAGCTTTTTTAGCAGCAGAGCTTGTAATAAAGTCATTCATGCTTTCCTTAAAATTTATCGCTCGCTTTCCAAGTACATATCCAAATTCTTCTGGCGTGAGATATCCTAATCGTTCTTCTTGATACTGAATATAATCTTGTCCTAAACTATTGGTTTTCTCGGTTTTTGTGAGTCGATAAGCATTCAATCCTAGCCATCCAACTCCTAAGTAAACAGAGGCTGTATCGGTCAGAATTTCGTTATCATATGTATTTGGGAAGGACAGTCCAGCACGGTATAAAAAAACGTGTGTAATTTCATGTGCCAGAACTGCTGCGATATCGTGTTGGTTTTCCTTATATCGCGCATTTAGTTCTACAAAATACTCATTTCCTGGTGTTAACTCCACTTGTCCAGCGTGTTCCAAGCTTGTTCTATAATTAACTAGGATCGATCCTTCTGGAAGCTTTAGGTGACGTACAATCATGCTTGCTAAACGATGAGCGGTAATAATGGGATCTTCTCCAGAAATTATCGATACTTTATCAGGATAAATATTATGGAAAAACGAGTGCAAATTCTGGCTGGAAAAATGTTTATACATGGCTTTTATTGATACTTTTATGTGCTTTAGATTAGGATAATTACCAAAAGCATTTCTTGGCTCAATGACGGTTTCTCCACCGCCAAAATTAACAATGAGAGATTGGATTGTCCGAATAGGCCCCCACGGAATACCCCACCAACCTAAGATTAGTGATACAAATGAATACGGTAGACCTCTTAATATGGCTCCTTTTTTACCAGAAACTCGATAAGCACGAGAAGAGCGATAAAAAGTTACAATCCATAGTGAGATAGCGTAGCGATAGATGACGTATTTCATATTTTGTAAAAGTTCAAACCACTTAATTTGTATGATCTGAGTAAAAGCTGCAATCCTTTGATGTAGTCCTATGTTATCAAAAACTTGTTTTCAATGAGATTATTCATGAAAGCTCTGAGAATTTTTGGAATTTCTGTGTACTGGTATGCATAGACATCAGGATGTTTAGACACGTACATTGTATCTTTCTGGTATAAATTACCGCAACTGCTTGATCTTAAGCCACAAGAATTCTAGAAGCTCGATCGCAAAAACATAAAACCCCCAAACCCTATTTCTAAAATGGTTTGGGGGTTTTATTCCTAAATCCAGTTCAAATCACAACTTACTCAATTCGATCGCAGGTGCACGCAAAGACACCGTTTTATCAGCAGCAGCCTTAGCCACCAACGAAGGCACAGAATCCCGCAATCTTGCTGTCAACTGTACAGTCGTCGCATCATAAACCTGAGTCAGCATCTTCGGATACAAACCAATGCCAATAATCGGCACTAACAGCGCCGCAATGATAAACACTTCTCGCGGTTCCGCGTCTACCAATTCCTCGTGTTCCACCAATTCCTTATTCTCAGAACCGTAGAAAATCTCACGCAGCATTGACAGTAGATAAATCGGAGTCAAAATCACCCCGAAAGCAGCGAGAATTATTACACAAACCTTAAACACGGGATTGTAAGCATCGCTGGTTGCAAAACCTACAAACACCATCAATTCTGCTACAAAACCACTCATTCCTGGCAAAGCTAAAGATGCCATAGAACAAGTAGTCCACATGGCGAAAACCTTACGCATTTTCTGCCCGACACCGCCCATTTCGTCGAGCATGAGGGTGTGAGTGCGATCGTAAGTACAACCTACCATAAAGAACAAACTCGCCCCGATTAAACCGTGGGAAACCATTTGCAGCATTGCGCCACTGGTTCCCAAATCGGTAAACGAAGCTATCCCGATTAACACAAAGCCCATGTGCGAAATCGAAGAATAGGCAATTTTGCGCTTCAAATTGCGCTGAGCAAAAGAAGTTAAGGCGGCGTAAACAATGTTTACTACACCCAAAATTACTAACAGCGGTGCGAAGGTAGCGTGAGCATCTGGGAGCATTCCCGCATTCATTCTGAGCAAAGCGTAACCACCCATTTTTAGCAGAATTCCTGCTAGCAACATATGGGCGGGTGCGGTGGCTTCACCGTGAGCGTCAGGGAGCCAAGTGTGTAGGGGGAAAATTGGCAGTTTGACGCCGTAAGCGATTAAGAAACCTGTGTACAGTAGCAATTCTATATTGGTACTGTACTCTTTGGCTGCGATCGCCCGCATATCAAAAGTCACCGTATCGCCATAAAACGCCATCGTCAGCGCACCAACCAAAATAAACAGCGAACCGCCCGCCGTGTATAGGATAAACTTAGTTGCTGCGTAGAGCCGTTTCTTGCCGCCCCAGATGGACAAAATTAGGTAAATCGGCACTAATTCCAATTCCCAAACCAGGAAAAACAGCAACATATCCTGCACGGCAAAAACGGCTATTTGGCCGCCGTACATTGTCAACATCAAAAAGTAAAATAGCTTTGGTTTAAGAGTAACCGGCCAAGCCGCTAAGATAGCTAAAGTAGTAATAAAACCTGTCAGCAAAATCAGCGGCATCGACAAACCGTCAGCACCCACCGACCAATTTAAATCCAGTTGCTCAACCCAAGTATAACTTTCTACCAGTTGGAGCCCTGGATTGCTGAAATCGTACTGAGTGCAAAAAGCGTAGACAAGCAGAGCAAAATCAATCAAACCGACAATCAATGCATACCACCGCACCGTCTTGCCATCCTTATCGGGAATTAAAGGAATTAGCAAAGCCGCAGCAACGGGAAACAGGATTGTTGTAGTTAACCAGGGAAAGTTAGCTGTATCCATTGCATTTTAAAATAGGCCATCAGTTATTAGGTTTAAACACATTTTGGCGCTTTTGGTCGAAATTTTATACTTTCTTTATACGGAATATTTTTTTTGGCAATATTTGCGACAAGTTGTGCGATCGCAAAAGTTGAGTTTAATCAAAGATTTATTTCTATTGGCTAATTGTCAATTGTGAGTTATTAAGCTAAGCCCAGTCCTTAAAATATCTCCTCGTGGGAAATGGCATTGCCCAAGGAGTGTCAACTTAATCGTAAAAACCTTTGTATTTCTTGTTGTTTACGGAGTTCAGATCCCCCTAAATCCCCCTTAAGAAGGGGGACTTTGAGAGAATACTCTTGTTCCCCCCTTATTAAGGGGGGCTAGGGGGGATCTAGATTTCGAGACAAACAAAAAATACGGTAGGTTTGACCTAGAAAGTTGACATTAATAGGCATTGCCGTTTCCCTACCCGAAGTACACGGCATTGCCGTGTCCCTACAGATTTAACTGATTCCAGAAACGATCGCAAAACCCAGAACTGCGACAAACACAATCAGGGCATAAAATTGAGCGCGACCGTTTTCAATGTATTTCAAGGCTTCGCCTGTTACCAGGGCGAGAAAACCTGTCAAATTAACCACACCATCGACGACTCGCAAATCCACTTCCATGACTTGTCGCGCTAAACGGCGACTTCCTTGGACGAAGAGAACTTCGTTGATGTCGTCGAGATACCACTTGTTGAGGGAGAATTCGTAAAGCGGCTTGATTTTTTGGGCGATCGCATTTGCATCGATTTTCCGGCTCAAATACATCAGAGAAGCCAAAGTAATGCCCAACAAAGCAATACCTACAGAGCTTCCACCCATGATCAGAAATTCCGTCAAATCGAACTCGGCGGCGTGTTCCAATACTTCTTCCAGAGACTCCCCTGGTGCATGGATAAACTGCTCGAAATAATTGGCAAAGGGCGTACCGACAAAACCAATTAATACCGAAGGTATTGCCAAAACCACTAACGGCAAAGCCATTGTTAGCGGGGATTCGTGAGGGAAATGGTCGTGTTCATCGTGGCCTTCACCAGTCGTGGCCAATTCCTTGATGTTCATCGCCCCAGGGCCGAATACCAAACCTGGTTGCAGAAGTTGCTGTTTGATGGCGTTGTTATTGCCCCGGAATTCACCCTCAAAGGTGCTGAAATACATCCGAAACATATAAAATGCGGTCATCCCGGCTGTCACCCAACTCACAGCCCACAAAGCGGGATTGGCGTGAAAGGCTTGGGCGAGGATTTCGTCTTTTGACCAGAAACCGGCAAAGGGCGGAATCCCACAGATTGCTAAATTTCCGATCAAAAAGCAAGCAGAGGTAATCGGCATATATTTCCGCAAACCGCCCATGACTCTCATGTCTTGAGCGAGTGCGGGGTTGTTGCCGACGACATCTTCCATGCTGTGAATTACTGAACCAGAACAAAGGAACAGCATCGCTTTGAAGTAAGCGTGGGTCATCAAGTGGAACAGTCCAGCGCTATAAGCACCGACGCCCATTGCCATTACCATGTAGCCCAATTGGGAGATGGTGGAGTAGGCTAGGCCTTTTTTGATGTCATTTTGGGTAATTGCGATCGAAGCACCCATGAATGCTGTAAAACAGCCCGTACAGGCGATTAAATTCATGACTGCTGGCAACCCTTCAAAGACTGGGTACATCCGAGCAATCAGGAATACGCCGGCGGCTACCATTGTCGCGGCGTGAATCAGAGCGGAAATCGGGGTGGGGCCTTCCATTGCGTCTGGTAGCCAGACGTGGAGGGGGAATTGAGCGGATTTGGCGGCTGGTCCTAAAAATATGAGGACACCGAAAATGGTTGCCAAAGTGGCGCTGAGGGCTCCTGATTCGACTAGGGAGTGCAGTCTCTCGCCCATTACGTCAAATTCAAAGCTGCCGGTGGCCCAGTAAATGCCGAGGATGCCCAGCAACAGGCCGAAGTCGCCGACGCGGTTGGTGACGAAGGCTTTTTGGCAGGCGTCAGCAGCGGGTTTGCGATCGTACCAAAATCCGACTAGCAGGTACGAACACATACCTACAAGTTCCCAGAAGATGTAAATCTGGACGATGTTCGGGCTGAGGACTAGACCTAGCATTGATGAACTGAAGATGCTGAGATAGGCGTAAAAACGCACGTACCCATCATCGTGAGCCATGTAGCCATCGGTATAAATCATCACCAAAAAGGCGACCGTAGTGACGATCGCCAACATGACCGATGTCAGGGGGTCGATGATGTAGCCCATACTTAGCGAGAAGTCGCCAGCAGAAGCCCACTCAATAATTTTGGTGTAGCGTGCGTGACCTTGAATTTGACTCCAAAGCAATGCAAAGGAGAGCACCATTGACCCTCCCAGCATGGAGACGATGATAATCGAACATCCTTGCCGGATCTTGTTGGTGGCTTGGTTAAATGTAATTAAGCCTAAACCTACTAGCATTGCACCTGCCAGTGGCAGGACTGGAATCAGCCAAGCGTATTGATAAAGCAGTTCCATGACTGATAAAGTTTAAAGTTTCTACTAGATTGACAAAACTGTAAACAATTGTCACACAGCCTTGCATGAATGGGCATAAATGCTTGATTTTTTTTGGGATGGGGGTGGGTTTATTTAAGCTGTGGTTGAACCCGCCTCTACAGCTTAAATGCACAACAGCTTAGTGTTTGATCTCAGTTCAAACAAAACTAAGATCAAACACTATTCTCGGTAAAAGAAACCGAATATCAAGATACCCGACTTCTGAAAGAAGCCAGGTATCTGATTGCGATCGCACCTAAAAATGCTACCTATTCACTGCTTCTTGGGGTTGTAGCAGTTGAATTTTGGGAGAATTCTGAACAGCGAGCATCCAGGAGTCCAGAGTCCGCATCAGTTCTTCCCGTCCTTGATATTGTTCAAATCGGAATCTAACTTTGTCACCCTCAAACAAAATCAGCGTGGGCAGACTTGTCAGCCGGTAAGTGTTGGCCAACTTGAAACATTGATCGGCATTCACCCCTAGGAGCTTGACTTTACCCGCCCACTGTGAATTAAATGTTGTGAGCGTTGGGTCGATCGCGCGGCACAAACCGCACCAAGGTGCCCAAAAATGAACTAAAACGGGGGTAGGCGCTTCAAAAACTTCTTGTGCAAAAGTGCGTTCGCTAACGGACAACACGATGATCCCTCAAAAATTAATAAATTTTTTCTATCCTAGGGATCATGCTACCAGTCTATGCTCCCCGTCGCACGCATCAAGAGTGGATGAATTTTCCACAGCACTCCGATAAAAATGGCAATTCCTAGATAAGAAGGCTTCAGAAACTCTAGCCAGTCAAGGGTTTGACGTTTTTGCCAGACTGCCAAAAACGGGAAAATTGATGTCCGAGATTTGATGGTTTCAAAGGATTCGCCAAAACGTGCCTGAAGTCGTCTGTCGCCGTGCCACACTCCGAACAGGTGGTGAAGTACCAAACCAATGGAAGTGACGAGGGTAAAGCTAGTGCCAATCCACAGAGTGTGGGCTATGCACCAAATCACCTGTCCCACCATTTGCGGGTGACGAGTGATGCGGATGATCCCGGTTTCGTAGAGGTGAACTTCGGGCTTTTGAATAGCGGCAATTTCTAGGAGGTTGAAAGTTGCTGGGTACAAAAATAGGAAGGAAATTGCCGACAGTACCCAAACTAGGGGTTTGACTGCGGGGACGCCTTGTACTTGCCAAAGCTGTACGCCGTCGTAGCGGTGATTGAAAAAATAGATCACCAGAATAACGGCTAGGGGCAAACTGACAAGGGCAAATAAAACGCGGTAAAGTCTTGCTCCGATTAGCTTTTCAGCTTTGGGGCGAAGGGCGGCTAAACCGCTATGGGCGATCGCAAAACCCAGTAAAAGTCCGAGAATAATTAAGTGACTGTCAAGCGCCAAATCGATCGTCATCGTAAATATTAAGAAAAGTTATTGATTCGGGGCCAAATTGTGTCACAAAGTATCTATGGGAGCATTCAGCGGTCAGCGGTCAGTTGACTGTTCGCTGTTGACTGTTCGCTGTTGACTGTTGACTGTTCACTGTTCACTGTTTGCTGACCACAATCAACCGTCAACTGTCAACTGTCAACCGTCAACCGACCCTTCGACTACGCTCAGGGCACCGCAAATGACCACTGACAATTTAGATATATGTCTGACCTTCCTTTCACTTTAGACCAGTTACGCATTCTCAAGGCGATCGCCTCTGAAGGAAGCTTCAAACGCGCCGCCGACAGCCTCTACGTGTCCCAGCCAGCCGTTAGCTTGCAGGTGCAAAATTTAGAGAGACAGTTGGACGTGCCACTATTTGATAGAGGGGGGCGCAGAGCTCAACTCACCGAAGCTGGACACATGCTGCTGGGTTATGGCGAGAAAATTTTATCGCTTTGTCAAGAAACTTGTCGGGCTCTGGAAGACTTGCAAAATCTTCAAGGCGGTACTTTGATTGTCGGGGCTTCTCAAACCACAGGAACGTATTTGCTACCCCGGATGATTGGGATGTTTCGGCAAAAGTACCCGGATGTGGCGGTACAACTTCACGTTCATTCTACCCGTCGGACTGCTTGGAGTGTGGCTAACGGACAAATCGATTTGGCGATTGTTGGCGGAGAAATTCCCACCGAACTTGTAGAAGCTTTAGATGTTGTGCCTTATGCTACTGATGAATTGGCACTGATTCTCCCTCCGTCTCACCCGATGGTAAAACAAGAAACAATCCAAAAAGAAGATCTTTACAAATTGCAGTTTATTTCCCTGGATTCCCAGTCTACAATCCGTAAGGTAATCGATCAGGTACTAACTCGTTGTGGGATTGACACCCGCCGCCTGAAAATCGAGATGGAACTTAATTCGATTGAAGCTATTAAAAATGCTGTTCAATCTGGATTGGGTGCTGCATTTGTGTCAGTTTCGGCGATCGAAAAAGAGTTACAAATGGGTGTATTGCACAAATCTCAAATGGATGAAGTTATGGTGACTAGGATTTTGTCGCTGATTTGTAACCCCAATCGCTACCGTTCTAAAGCGGCAGAGGCTTTTAGTAATGAAATTTTACCCCAGTTTGCTACTTATCAAGAAACTGGGTCGAAAACCACGCCCTTATAGGACGGCTTTAATTGTAAACCTTATCTACGCTTAACACACATTTGTAAATGTGGGTGTGTAAAGGATAAGAAAGTTTAAATGACTAACGGTCGATTCTTCAATTTAAAATCTAAAACCTAAAATCGATCATGGAAGTTTACTGCACGCGCCCTGGATGTCCGCGACCTCAAAACTATTTTCCCGATCTTGATGACAGTTCCCTGCTGAAAACTGTGCAGCAAAGGTATTGCAAGACTTGTGGAATGCCCCTGATTTTGAGCGGTCGCTATTTACCGGTGAGGCTTTTAGGTCAAGGCGGTTTTGGGGCTGCTTTTCTGGCGCGCGATCGCTATACTCCGGCAATGCGGCAGTGCGTTGCTAAACTGTTACAGCCGTCAGTTAGTCTGACTCCGGCACAACTCACAATCGCTCAAAATTTGTTTGAACGAGAAGCGGCGGTTTTGGAGGAACTGGGAAACGAACACCCACAAATTCCGAGTCTGCTGGCTTTTTTTGAGTTGACTGTTCCGAGTTTGCAAGGGGGGAAAAATGATCAGTTTTTCTATTTGGTTCAAGAATTTATTGATGGGGAAAATTTGGAGGAAGAACTAGCTGTAAAAAACAAGTTTTCGGAATCTGAAATAATGGTGGTGCTGCGGGAAATTTTAAAGGTTCTCGATTTTGTGCACTCTCGCGGTTCGATTCATCGGGATATTAAACCTGCTAATATTATGCGAGGTAAAAATGGTCGGCTTTATCTATTAGATTTTGGGGCTGTTAAACAGGTAACACAAGCTGCTGGTAGTGGAAAAGCTTCGACTGGTATTTATTCTTTGGGTTATGCTCCGCCAGAACAAATGAGCGGGCAAGAAGTCTATCCGGCAACGGATTTATATGCTTTGGGTGTGACTTGTATTACTTTGTTGAGTGGTTTGCAGCCGACGGAGTTGTTTGATAGTTATAGAAATGAGTGGAATTGGCATTCGCGGGTGCAAGTAAGTGCTGTTTTGACTCAAGTGCTCGATCGAATGTTATTATCAGCTCCCAGCCAGCGCTTTCAATCTGCGGCAGAGGTGGAAGCGGCTCTGAAGCCTGGGTCTCAACCATATTCTCAACAACCTACAGTCGTCGTAGCACCTCCTCAAATAGCGACTCAACCACCTCTGCCACATTCTTCGTACCCCCCTACACCACAAATGTCTCAGCCTCCTACGGTCATTCCTGTCACTGTTCCGGGAGGGTTGCAAGCTCCGCCGAGAGGGGCTTTTTCGCTTTGGGATGTTTTGGGTGGGGCGGCGTTTACGGGTTTTGAAGGAGGGTTGCTGGCGATCGCCCTGACGAGTTTGTTGCCGTCTCCAGGGCTGAGTATCGGATTGTTGGGGATGATTGTGGGGGGTTTGATTTATGGCCAGTATCGCAGGGCGATCGAACAAACTGAGATGCTGACTATTGCTGCTGGTACTTTCGCTATGCTGTGGTTTTTCCCGGCTTTGCGGACGGCTGCACTGGCGATTTATCCAGGTTCTCCGATTACTGGTGTCTTGTTTGTCGGGTGGTTGGCGGCTTTAGGTGCGATCGCGGCAACAGCCATATTTCGCCTTATTTATAAGTTACTTTCTAATGTTTTTTAAGTAGGGGAAATTGACGAATTGCCTGATTAATTGTAGGGGCAATTCATGAATTGCCCCTACTGAATTTCGGAGGGCAATTCATGAATTGCCCCTACTGAATTTCGGAGGGCAATTCATGAATTGCCCCTACTGAATTTCGGAGGGCAATTCATGAATTGCCCCTACTGAA
>NZ_JAKJHX010000029.1:42266-50569 GCF_021648855.1 Tychonema litorale BBK16
CATGAATTGCCCCTACTGAATTTCGGAGGGCAATTCATGAATTGCCCCTACTGAAAATTTCAGGGATTGCCTAAGCAATGTCTAATTTAAAATGCAAAATCAGAAGTCGATTAACCCGAATTGGACGATCGCCTGGGGCCCAGAAGCCCGATCGCACGCTGCAACTTGGAAAACCCCCGGTTTTGCCATCATCGGCGCTGAACCCACCTTCAGCCCCAGCCAGCGATTTGTGCTGGTAGGTGACTGCTGCTTCGATCGCACTATTTTACTCAAACAACAGATTGATACCGATGGATTGACCGATTTGGCGATCGTTGGGCGACTATGGGAACAGTCAGGGACTCAAACTTTGAGCTTGCTAGAAGGACAGTTTGCCCTGGCTGTATGGGATCGAGAAGAGCAAACCTTGTGTCTGGGGCGCGATCGCGTGGGAGCAAAAACGCTCTATTACACTCGCACGGGAACGACTCGCTGGATCGCACCTCGACTGCGATCGCTCAATCGGTATCACGATCGCACACTGGATTTAGTTGCTTTGCGCGACTATTTGTGCTGTGCCTTTGTACCTGGGGCGCAAACGCTGTGGGAAGGGGTGCGAGAGTTGCGCCCTGGTAGCTACTTGTATTTACCGGATGTTAAAGCGCAGAGATACTGGGAACCGCAGGAGCAAATTACGAATGCCGATCGCCCTTTGGAGTGGCACGGGCAACAAGTGCGATCGCTCTTGGAACAACTGGTGCAGGAAGGTTTGCCAGCCGGGGAACCAGTCGCAGCATATCTTTCGGGCGGGATTGATTCCAGTTGTGTGACTGCGATCGCAGCCCGGTTGCACGATCGCCCGGTGCACACTTTTTCGATGCACTTTGGCGCTGAATATCCCAGCGAGATTGAATTTGCCAACATTGTCGCGACACATTGTGGCACCGAGCACCACGTTTTGGAAGTTTCGCCCAAGCAAATTTGGGAGTTGTTACCGGAAACACTGGCGGCGATGGATGATCCGGTGGGGGAAGGTTTGACGGTGCCTAATTTGTTGTTGGGGCGATCGGCAAAACAATTTGCAGATGTAGTGTTGAATGGTGAAGGTGGCGATCCGTGTTTTGGCGGGCCGAAAAATAAGCCAATGTTGTTGAATAGTTTGTATGGTTCGATTCAGGGTAAACCAGATGCGATCGCAGCTTATTTGACTTCGTTTCAAAAATGCTATGTCGATTTACCGCGCTTGTTGAAGCCGGAGGTTTGGAATCAGGTAAAAGATGCGCCTTCGGTGTTTGCGGACGAATTACAACAGACAGAAACGACATTTTTGAATCGGTTGATGCGGCTGAATATTGAGTACAAAGGGGCCGATTACATTTTAACTAAGGTAAACAATCTGACGGCTGCTGCGGGATTGCAAGCGCGATCGCCCTTATTCGATCAGCGGATGGTGGCGCTGAGTTTGCAAATCCCGCCAGAGTACAAGCTTTCGGGCGCGCAGGAAAAGGCTGTACTCAAGGCTGCGGTTGCCGATTTACTGCCCGATGTCATTATCAATCGTCCGAAAAGTGGGATGGTGATGTCGATGCAGCAGTGGTTTTTGCGGGATTGGCAACGACAAGCGCGATCGTTGTTGTTGAATCGTCGGGCTGCGATCGCACCTTACCTCGATCGGGCATTGATTGATGAGTGGCTAAACTATCGGGGCGAGGTTTTTCCCCGCTACGGGCTGAAGTTGTGGCTGTTGGTGACACTAGAAATCTGGTTACAGGTAAATCGTCGTTAAGCAAGAGGGCGGGCACGGGGGCACCGCCCCTACAGTTTGATAATTTTGTAGGGGTAGTGCCCCCCTGCCTACCCCCGCCCGTTAACCGAAACTATCGGAAACAAACACATAGCCGCCGCCATAAGCCGCACCACCAGCTAATATTAAGCCATCGTTGCTCTGCGGATCTCCACTCTGAGCAAGTCCATAATTCACCACGCGCAACAATCGCTGCGGTGTAAAAGATTCCAATTCCAGAAAATAGCCGGCATCCAGCCATGCTAGTTCTTCTGCTGTTAAACCTTGCCTCACAGCGTCGGGTAATTGACGTGCGCTTTGTGCCATTGTTGGAGATTGCTGCACAAACATATCGCGGGTTTCTAGGATTTGACGGGGAGAAATGCCTAAATCAAAAATTGTTACCTGTTGATTCGCAAACCAGTTTGGACTGGTTCGTAATTGATGTACTAAACTAACTCCCGCAGGATTCGCATCGTGCAGCGCATACACTTTTAAATCGGCGTTGCGTCGTAGCATTTCGATTACTGTGTCGAAGATGCTTTGGGGATAGCCGCTGATGCTGAGAATGGCGCAGTTGTTCTCAAAATGGACGTTGTTGGCAATCAGGAATTGGGCTATTTCGTCGCTGTCGCAGATGATTGCGCGATCGAAACTGTAGGCGCTAACTTCGGGATCGATGCTGGCAGGTAAAGCTTCTTGGCGAGGTGCAGGGAGCAGTTTTTCTAGTGCGCCGTTGACTGTTTGCCAGCGTTGTAACCATTCATCACTCTGGGCTGCATTGACTAGAAATAGTTCACCAGTTAGTTGTTGACGATTTTTTTGTGAGGTACCCAGCCAGTAGGAAAATAGCCCTAGTGCGATCGCTGCGATGTATCCTGGAAAATAATTTAACATTAGGCTTAGAGAAATACCTTTCACTAAAATAATTACTCCTAAAGTTTGTAGATGTTTAGCATTAATTTTTTTTCGGGAAATAGTTTGTGGAAAGGATTGGCTATTTCCATAAAATAGCCATATCCAAGCAAGATCGCAAACAGTCAACGGAATTATAATTATCAATTGCCAATTGTCAAAAGGAGGGATATCTGATGACAAGATAGTATTGATGAAAGTCCCACATATCGCGGCCAGAAAGAAGCTAAAAATGAAGTATACAAAAATCCCGAATGTTCCATTTCCTAGCAATCCGTTTGCTGACGTGCGAGATTTCAGTCGTTTGTCAATGAAATACAAAAACTGTTTGGGCGTGAAGAATAGCATATTCTGACTAGAAATATCTACGATCGCCTTCTGAAAAAATTGATCGGTGAATGCAAACGTTTTATCAGGAATTGTAGCCGGATCGAACAAAAATGGATGGTTGCAATTCTTGCAGCGCCCTGAGTTGGCGGTACGATCGCGCAAATTGTTGTCTGTATTACACTTGACGCATTTCATTCCCATTTCGGTTACTCCTGATTGATTTATTGGGTGGGGTTAGAAACCGGGTTTTTAGCAGAATCTGGGTTGTTATCAAATATTCTGGAAAAAACCCGGTTTCTTGGTGGTGATGCAAGTATTCAGAAACCGGATGTTTCCTTTCAATACTTTGTTATAGGCAAATATTGGGTTTCGATTTCGCTCAACCAACGGATGTTTAAAATACTTGCCCGTTTAACAAGATGGAATAGTCTTCTCGCTGTCGAATTAGTCGATCGCCCTTAGCATCAATCAACACCTCAGCAGGGCGGGGGCGATGCAGAAAATGCGACGACATCGCATAACCGTAAGCGCCGCAATCCAAAATCGCGAGATTATCTCCAATTTGCAGTTTCGGTAGCCAACAGTTGCGCCCTAAATAATCGCGGGAATAAGTCGTGTTGCCGCAAATATCGGTTTCGTATCGGGATACATCAGCCGTTTCCCAAGTTGCGATCGCCCGATAGCCGCCGTGTACCGCAGGCACCGAAAGATTTGCTACAGTGGTATCGACTCCGACTATTTGCCGAGATCCCAACCACTTCACAGACACAACTTTTGCTAGTAAAGTACCACAACCTGCGATCGCCGATCGTCCCGGTTCAATTACTAATTCGATCGGGCGAGATAGGGCACTCAATCGTTGAGTAATCGCTGCACCAAATTCCTCCCAATCAAACACCGCACCGCCTCGATAGGGATAGCCAAAACCACCGCCAAAGTCGAGGGTTTTCCAATCTGGTAACTGTTGGGCGATCACAATTAGCCGATCGATCGCCTGGGTAAAAGCACCCGTGGCGTTAGTTCCCGTCCCCCGATAAAAATGCAGTCCAGTAATCCTTAAACCGTGCTGCTGGGCGATTTCGCAGGCTTTTCCAAATTCAGCAGGACGGACTCCAATTCGGCTGTCTCCTGTCAATTCCGGTGAGTTGAGTCGGAGTCCGATTTCGGGATGGATTAATCGCCCTTGACTCCCGGAATATTCGCAGAAATCCTGAAGTTGCGACAGACTATCGAAATTAAATCGATCGATCTTCCATTCAATCAGTTGCTGAATATCCGCCCGGTTGAGGTTACTGCCGGTGTAGACAATGCGATCGCCCGTAAAACCCGCTTTCAGTCCCAAAAAAACATCACCAGGCGTATTCGCGTGCAGCCCCCAACCAGTTTGCTCAATCAGTTGCAACAGTGCAATATTGCCGTTGGTGACAGCGGCAAAATGAAACTGAACGTGCGGATAGTCGATCGATCGCGTAATGTGTTCAAGAGTCTGACAAAGGCGATCGGCTTGATAGACATATAAGGGTGAACCATAGGTTGATAACAGTCGCTTTGCCATTGCTTCGGAGAATGGTGGCGAGTGTATTTTGGTTTCATTCTGTAGGAGAGATTCAATCATTCCAAGCTCCTTCGGTATTACTCGTTACCAGGCTCCAGCCTGGTAACGCCGATCGGGAGGCTCTGCCTCCATTCCATTTTCTGTCTTCGACGAGGCAGAGCCTCTGGATATGGGTTCCCAGGCTGGAGCCTGGGAACCAAGTTAAGCAGTTAACTGTCAACAGTTAACCGTTTTCGATATTTCCAAATACGTTGCCCGATCGCAGGTGGCAACCAAAACACATGATCCAGCGATCGCCCAACCGGAATTTCGCCTAACACTTCGGTGCGCCATGCCTGCCACATCAGCAGCAGCCAGAGATTGTTGCCAATATATCGATCGCGCATCGCAACTCCCATTTGTCCTGATAACATCGCATCAGCCAAATGCGGTTGCCAGGATTTTTGCGATCGCAACACATTCGGATTCAGCCGATCGCCGATCGCACCCCAAAACTCCCGGTAATACCAAACTTTCAACGGCACGCCCATCCCGCGCTTTTCCCGCCAGACAATTTCTGGGGGCAACCAACGTTCGGAGGCTTTTTTGAGGATGTATTTTTCGCACGCACCTTGCAGTAGCAGCTCGCCAGGGAGTTGAAACGTCCACTCGGTGAGGTCGGGGTCGCAGAAGGGCGATCGCACCCACAAACCGCAAGCAAAGCCCAATACGTTTGCTCTCGGTTGGATGTTTTGCGCGCCTTTGAGCATCAGGGAAGCCCGCCGCAGTTTTGCTAGCAGGGATGGACAGGTGTCGGTTCCGATCGCATCCTGCAAGTAAATGCTTAAATCGTGGGATTGAGTGCGATCGAGCATTTCGGGCGAAAAAATCTGTTTTTCATAACCGTAAAATCGCTGAAATGTCCGTAAATATTGCTGTTC
Source organism: Tychonema litorale BBK16 (assembly GCF_021648855.1). Taxonomy (GTDB): domain Bacteria; phylum Cyanobacteriota; class Cyanobacteriia; order Cyanobacteriales; family Microcoleaceae; genus Microcoleus. Next base: position 47,749 of record NZ_JAKJHX010000029.1, read on the forward strand.
AAAGGTTTCTTTCCCCGCTGGATGTTCGGCGCCATAAACTCCGTTAGCAATCAAAGGTTTGTTCGTCCATCCGGCAAATAGCTGATCGCCATTTTCGCCGTTGAATACAACTCGCACGTCTTGCGCCGCCGCTTGTTTGAGCAAAAACAGGGCAGCCGTTGTGCCGTCTCCGTAGGGTGAATCGAGGGCTTTGGCGGTTGGCCCGATCGCGTCCAAGATGCGATCGCCCGTCGCCGCCACCCGAATCAGCGGAATCCCAAAAAAGTCGGCAACCTGTTGGGCGTAGGGCAATTCGGAATAGGCTTCGACGCCAAAATCGAGGGCGTAGGCGCGGACTTTTAAACCTGCTTTCACTAGCAGCGCCGTTACCAGGGAGGAGTCGATGCCGCCTGATAGCAAAACGCCAACTGGTTCGTCGATCGGCAAATCGGCCACTTGTCGATCGATCGCCTGTTGCAGCAATCCTTGCAATTGTGCGATCGCCTCGTCTTCACTCCGCAGTAATTGCGGCGCTTCTTGCCAAGCTGATTCCAGCGATCGCACTTTTGGCTGAGAGTTGATATCAGCTAATTGCCAAATTATCTCGGTTCCGGCTGCTACGGATGCAATTTGCTCGATCGGACTTAAGGGCGTTGGTACATAGGAAAAACAAGCATAACTGTGAAGCGCGATCGGACTCACTTGAGGAACATCGATTAACGGTAGCAGCAATTGCATCTGCGTCGAAAACCAGATTGTGTCTGGCGATCGCATCCAGTAAAGCGGCACTCGCCCAAACGGATCGCGCCCCAACCGCAGTTGTCCCAATTCCACCGCAGCCCAAGCATCTCCCGGAAAATCCGTCGGCTGAAATCGCCCGCAAGCATTCAGTGTCACGGTGTCATCCTTGAGAAGCGATGCAGAGGCGATCGCCCATTCTGATAATTTGCCCGATCGGATGGAGTAGTCTGGCACTAAACGGCTGAGCGTTTTTGTGAGATCGGTTTGTCCCCAATAACCGATGAAATGTGCAGGTTTTGCGATCGCACCCATTTATTTCACCACAAAAGGTTCACTGCCGATCGCGCGTCCATCCACAGACATCCGCACCTCCCAGTTTCCCGGTTGTGCAGCCGATCCGAGGTCATAAAAACAGTTAGTATTCCAAACCGCTGTTTCGATCGTGCGAGTCTTATAACTGTTCTGATGAACAATTTGAGCATTAGGATTAATCCAGTCGCATTGCAGAGCCAACTGATTGCCAATGGGAGCATTTTTCAACGTCACCTGGTAATAGACGCGAGCATTGATTTGGCGATTGACTTGACTCAGACTATCACCACCTTTTTTCGATAGCGAAATCCTGTCTTCAGTTGAGGCAACTTGAGCATTTTGCTGCTGTCTATTTTGGCTGAATAGAATGCCGATCGCGATCGCCGAAACCACAGCGACTGTCGAGGCGATCGCAATCCACTTGTTGCGTCGCTGTTCCTTTTCCAGGGCTTCGCGGCGGTGCATTTGGGCGATCGCATCTTCCAAAAGTTCATCAGGCAAATTCAAATCCCGCAAAATTTCTCTTACCTGATCCGGCGCTAATTCAGACTCGCGCTGCTGCGATAACTTATCGATTTCAGCAACAACCTGTGCTAACTGAGCTTGAGTAAGTCGAGTTTCCATAAAGTTCACCATTAGTATCGGTAAAGTTCTTTCCCACTAGCAAATTAAATATAGCAATCATCTCTCTCTTTTCTTCCTCTGTGCCCTCTGCGCCCTCTGCGGTTAAATTATCCATATTATTCAATAAATAGCTTTCAAAGTCAATTCATAAAACTCATAACCTTGATGTCATAAAAATCATATTTATTAGGATTTACTTAGATCGTAATTAACATTACCCAAAATCAGGACACGGCAGTGCCGTTTCCCTACGATTAATTTGGCGTAGGGAAACGGCACTGCCGTCTCCTCTATATTATTCCGGCGCAGCCGGAATTGATATAAAATCCAAACCAGCAAATTCCTCTATTTTTTTATCACTTAAATCCAATTTGCTATCTATCTTTTCCTGTTGGCGATTCAACCAAACAGCGTTTAATCCAGCATTTCTAGCACCGCAATAATCAGCCTTGAAACTATCGCCGATATGCAGCACATTTTCAGCAAAGCAATTATGTTTCTGCAAAGCCGCCCTGAAAATTTGAGCATCAGGTTTTGCCGCACCAACTTCCGTAGAAATTGTCACCGATGTGAAATATTCTGCTAAATCGAGTGCTTTCAATACTGGATAAAGTCGGGAATCAAAATTCGAGACTACGGCTAATTCAATTCCTTGTTTCTGCCATCTATTTAATGCGGGAAATACATCGGGATAGACAAACCAAGGTTCGGCGCTGGCAAAATGAGCGTAGAGTTCGGCAAAGAATTTTGGAAAGTCCGAGAATTGATTAAAAACGCCTGCTATTTGAAAAGCTTTTGCGGAAACTGCAAGCCACCATTCAAATTCTAGCTGGGGAATTTCTGCTAATTCTCTGCGTGGAAATGCCATCGGATTTGAATCGGCGAAACTTTGGAAAAATGCGGTATTTAATTCTTCACTGTCAACAGTTACTCCAAAATTATTCGCTAGTTTTTGGTAAACTTCGCCGACGCTACCGCGCACGTCAAATAGTGTACCAGCAGCATCTAGAAAAATTACTTTTGTCATTGGTTATTTGTCATTTGTTATGTAGTTTCCGGTTGCATCGGAATTATTAGAAATTAGGAGACGGCAGTGCCGTTTCCCTACGCCAGATTAATAAGTCGGAGGGCCAAGGCGGTCTTAGGAAGACAACCGCCTCAGACA
>NZ_JAKJHX010000030.1:0-40485 GCF_021648855.1 Tychonema litorale BBK16
AGGAAGAAGGAAGAAGGAAGAAGGAAGAAGGAAGAAGGAAGAAAGCCCTTCGACTCCGCTCAGGGAACGCTTCAGGAAGAAGGCCCTTCGACTCCGCTCAGGGTACAAATTCTATTACTATAGGGTACAAGTTCTATTATTATTACTGATGAGGATTTATTGCAGGTAGCCCAAAGTGAAACTTTTTATTTACCATACTCCCGAACTTACCCCGACGGATAATTTGCCTGTATGCGCGATCGCAGTTGATGTACTGCGGGCGACAACAACAATGGCAACTGCCCTCAACAATGGGGCGGAAGCTGTCCAAGTTTTCAGCGACTTAGATAAGCTGATGACTGAGAGTGAAAAATGGCCAGCAGACAAGCGGATTCGCGCAGGAGAACGCGGTGGCGCAAAAGTTGACGGATTTGATATGGGGAATTCCCCTTTCGATTGTACGCCAGAAAACATCGGAGGTAAGCGAATTTTCATTAGTACAACTAATGGTACTCGCGCTCTGCAAAGAGTGGCAACTTGTCCCATAGTTTTAACAGCGGCTTTAATTAATCGTAAAGCAGTAGTGGATTTTTTGTTAGATAAACAACCGGAAACTATTGGCATAGTTGGTTCTGGTTGGGAAGGGAGTTATTCGTTGGAAGATACTGTGTGTGCTGGCGCGATCGCCCACAGCCTCTTGACAGAAAGTGGAATTCCTGCTACTGATTTTGCTGGTAACGATGAAGTATTTGCAGCGATGGCGCTGTATCTCCAGTGGCAAAATCAATTGCTTCAATTGCTAGAATCTGCTAGTCATGGTCAAAGACTGCTCCGTTTAGGGGTGATTGAAGATTTGAAGTATTGCGCGCAAACCGATATTTTAGATGTAGTGCCAATTCAACGAGAATCTGGGGTTCTGGTGAAAAATCTACCATAAAAAATATAGAAATAAGGACAAAAGTCCTGACTAAAAGCTGTTGACAAATCGGTCAATTAAACAATTGGCAATCCGTCGCGCTGCACCGGGTTCTCCCATGCGGCGCTTGCCGTTTTCATAAATTAGTTCTAATCTGTCCGGTTCTCGGAATAATAACTGTTTTATGGTGCTAGCAACTTCACTGGGATGGTTGACTAAAATTAGGGATGGCCCTAGGAGACGACTTTGAGCTTCAGCAAAAGCTGGTGTAAATTGTGGGCCGCTGCCGGAAATTGCGATCGCAGGTTTTCCTAAACCGACAAATTGTTCGGTAGCAGTACCAGCCATCGCCACGGCCAAATCGGCTTCGTATAAATAATCGTTGAAATTTTGCTGGCTCAAAATCATGGTTGCCTTTCTGTTTACAAAGGTCAAAGGTAATTGGAAATTAGGAGACTCTTTTTGCATTTCTTGGGGATCAAATACAGGAGGTCGCAAAATACTTCCTTCTCGGTGCTGCGTTAGAATTGTGCCCTCTTGATTCCAGCCGAAATATTCTAAAATAGATCGCAAAGCTTCTAAATTTAATTCAGGGGAAATTGCTCCCAAAAATAACAACTTGCGATCGCCAAAAGTCGATAAAATTACTGCCACAGCCTCGATAATTAACTGCCAATTAGCATAGGCTTCTGGCGCTCTAGAACCCGGTAGCAAGGTGATTACGAGCGATCGCGATCTTTCCCCAAACCCCCCGCCACCTCCGTAAAAACCGGGGGCTGGGTTTTCCGGTTCCAGTTCGTCCATCATCGGATTTCCGAGGTTATAAGCGCGAATTCCCAATTTTTCCAAAGTCTCCGTGGTCAGAGCGTCCCTCGGAAAAACAGCCCGACAGCGCTTTCTGGTCATCAACCAGCGTTCCCAAGGCAAATAAACTGAGCCAGACCAAGCTTCCAAACTAATGCCCCCCGATTGGCTAGCCAGAGGCCCGTTTTCGTCTCGCAAATAATAGTCAGACTTGGCGGTGCCGACAAATACATAGGGCGCGCCACTCAGCCAAGCAAACAGCAGTGGCACAATATCTCCCACAGCTAAAATCACGGCGTTTTGATTTTGTGAATCATTGTGCGATCGCACCCAAGCCCGAATAGCTTTAAATTGAGCGATTGTCAACTGAAGCAAACCACCTTTGACATCGCGCAACAACTCCCTGCTATCCATGTAAATAAAGCCACCAGAAGGCATCCGCTGCACCGGGCCGATGACGGGGGCGTTTTCCAGTTGAGCGAAAGCTTGCCCTTCGCCTACAAGTGGAAAGACGGCTAATTCTGGGGGATGTGGCTGTTGTTGCAGTTCCCGTAAGATGCGAAGGGCGATCGCATCTTCTCCATGACCGTTACTGAGGCAAAGTATTTTCAATCCCAAATCTCTCAAAAACTCTCTCTCATATTATCGGGCATCGGGCATCGGGGATTGGGGATACCTCACTTTTTTGAGAACTGCTATATAGCGGGAAAAAAAAGTAAGTAGACCCGCGTGAGTTTAGCAATTTTGGGTAAAATAGCAAGTGAAACTCCTATTTTAGAGGTAAAATCAGATGGTACAAACCCTGCCAAAGTCTTTGACACTCGAAGAGTTTCTGATAACTACGGACTCTCAATATATTGCTTTAAAAGAGTCCGAATTTGTTTGATTCCAAACTTTTTAGCCAATTGACGTACGCGGGTAACAAGCAACATTAACTTTGGTTCTAAACTTTCAAGCTGAACCGCTTCATCAAAAATTCCTTCGATATCGCCCATAGCTGCTAATTTAAGCATTCTCACGACTGATTCAGCAACCGGAGGTAATAGATCAGAGTAATTTGGAAACTCAGATTTAGGTGATAAACTCGGTATTTTCCCCTTTTTGCCGTCCGAACAATCCTCATAAATCCATTCTAGTCCCAAATGTAAACGCAACTGTTCTAAAAAGTGATTTGCCTCGATCGGCTTCGACATAAAATAATCACACCCAGCCAAAAGACTATCTTGTTGCGTGTTCTCAAAAACATTAGCTGAAAGCGCAATTAACACCACATCTTTTAATTCAGGCAACTGTCGCACTCGCCTCGCAGTTTCCAAACCATCTATCACAGGCATCAGCAAATCCAGTAAAATCACATTCGGTTTAAATTCCACTGCTTTGTCGAGACATTCTTGACCATTTTCCGCTTCCTCAATTTCAAATCCCAAACCCGAAAGCAGCCTGTGTAACATAGAGCGATTTACTTGATTGTCATCCACAATTAGCACTTTGCGTTTGTCGCCCACAAAACCGACTAGCCAGCGTCTTTCCTGCAAAGGAAGCACTTCAGAATAAAGTTTTGGTGCAGTTAAATCTAAGTCCAGCCAGAAAATACTACCCTTATCCAAGGTACTTTTGACATGAATTTCGCTACCCATCAGTTTTACTAATTTTCGGCTAATTGAAAGTCCGAGACCAGTACCTTCAACAAATCTGTTCGATCCTACTTGATGGAATGGCAAAAATATTTCTTCTAACTTACTTTCATCTATTCCAGTACCCGTATCTTCGACTTGAAAACGGATTTTGAGAGTATGTTTATCAGACATCTCATTTTGTGAAAAACGCAAGTAATTTTGTTTGAGTTCAGAACTCGATTTCGAGAATTCACAACTTGCTTTTTGTCCCCGCATCCAAGCTTCTGTGCCAACATAGCCAACCTTGAAAGTTACTCCGCCACTATTAGTGAATTTGACAGCATTGCCAATCAAATTTATCAGAATCTGACGCAATCTTTTTTCATCAACATAGACACAGTTAGGCAGGGGAGATACTTGTTCGTAACTAAATGCAATGTCTTTTTGGGATGCTCGCATTTGAAAGAGATCGGCAATGTTTTTAATAAAGTTAGTAAAATTTAACTCTACGGGATAGAGTTCCATTTTCATAGCTTCGATTTTGGAAAGGTCTAAAACATCCTCGATCAGCATCAGCAGGTGTTGACCGCACTGTTGAATGTTGCTGAGGCTTTCTTGGTGATCGGGGTTTAAAGTTTTATCTGTTTTGAGGATTTGAGCATAACCTAAAACACCATTTAAAGGTGTGCGGAGTTCATGGCTCATGTTGGCGAGAAATTCGCTTTTTGCCCGGTTCGCGGTTTCTGCGACTAATGCGGCTTTTTGGAGGGCTGCTTCTGCTTGTTTGCGATCGGCTATTTCGGTTTGCGCCTGTTGAAATAGTGTCGATTGCTGGATCGCGATCGCTAATTGTACACACAATTGTCTGAGGGATTCTATCTCTGAAGATTCCCAAGAACGCGGCCCGTTGCAATCCTGAGCAATCAGCAGTCCCCACAGTCGAGTTTTCGTGTTTTTTTGAGGGTGGCAAATGTTTTTTTCTGCTTCTAAAATCGGCACTATTAAATTAGCTTTAACTTCAAATTTTTCGAGAAATTTAATATGACATTCGCTCAAATCAGCCTGGTAAATATCTTCTATAGATCGAACCCAACCTTGTTGGTAAATATCTACCAACCTCTGTCTAAAGCAGGGGTCATCAATCTTTAAATTCCGCAGCGCTATCTGATTTTTAGCAACGGATTCCGTAACTACAGCCCCACTCCAGTCTGGATTAAAGCGATAAATAACTGTGCGGTCTGTTTGCAATAATTGTCGCACTTGTTCGACAGCAGTTGTCAAGATTTCTTCTAAATTGAGGGAGGAGCGAATGCGATCGAGCATCGCCACTACCAGCCGTTCTCGTCTTAATTGCTGCACCAATGCCATCTCCGCTTGTTTGCGATCGGTGATGTCAGTAATTACTCCCACAAGCCCGATTAAATTGCCAGTTTCATCTTTAATGCAGTCAGCTCTAAATAGAGTTGTTACCAATTCGTTGGCTTTAGTTTTGATTTTGAGTTCCCCTTGCCAAGATTTGCCTTTGCGAAGGGTTTTAAACATTTCTAACAGCACTTTATTTTCTGGATAGATAACCATTGCCCCGCCTGCGACGTTGAGTTCTGCTGCTGTGTAGCCGTACCGCTGAATAAAGGCTTGATTATGATAAATAGATCGCCCTTTTAAGTCACCAATCACGATCGCATCACTGGTGCTTTCCACGGCTTGAGTAACGCACAGTAGGTCTAATTCTGCTTGTTTGCGATCGCTAATATCAGTAATAGTGCCAACATAGCCTTTAATTTCGCCAGCACCTCCGATTTCCGCTACTGCTTGACCAATGACCCAACTCACAGCACCATCTGGACGCAAAAAGCGGTATTCTGATTTAAAAGGAACTCGATCAATTACAGCCTGATACCATTCAGCATTCACCCGTTCCGCATCATCTGAATGTATAACATTCAACCAACCTGTTTCTGCTGCTAATTCTGTACTAATTCCCGTGATTTCATTCCACCGTTGATTCACGTAAAGACAATTTCCCAATAAATCAGTATGAAATATGCAAACTGGCGATGCTTCTGCTAAAGTTTGGTAGCGACGCTGACTTTCTCGCAGAGCTAATTCTGCTTGTTTTCTTCGGGTAATATCGCGAACAATACAAATTATCTCCCCACCTGCAAGCATCGTCATCGACAGTTCTTGAGGAAACTGAGTACCATTGCAGCGCTGACCTATTGCTTCTATATTACAGTGCCCTGTTTTCTTCAGGGCAGGTATTATATTTCGTTCAAAAATTGTAATTTCTGCTTCGCCATAAAGTATTTTCCAGCTTTTACCAAATAATTGAGACGGACTAGCAATGCCGTATATTTTGAGATAAGCGTAATTTAAATAAATATATTCTTCATTAGCATTGAGGATAGCGATGCCGTCATAAGCAGCATCCATTGCTACTGCTTGTCGCTGGAGTGTGGACTCTGCTTGTTTCCGTGAGGTAATATCGTGACCGACTGAATAGATTAAGCCTTCTTCGCTAAATGGCGATGCCGTCCACAGCAAGCATTTGTAAGAACCGTCTTTACAGATATAGCGGTTTTCAAAGCAGATACTAGCCGTACCAGCTATTAATTTTTTCGCTTCGGCTAGAGTAGCTGCTCGATCGTCTGGATGAACAAATTCCAGCATCGGCTTAGCAAAAAGTTCAGCACTGCTGTAACCTAAAGCTGTTGACCAAGCGGGATTTAAGCGTCTAAAATAGCCGTCGAAACCGACAATACAAAGCAAGTCTAAGGAAATAGTAAAAAAGCGATCGCGCTCTGTTTGTGCCTGCTTCAATTCAGTAATATCCATCACTAAACCGTCCCAGAGAATATCAGATCGATTTCCAGCTTTTGTTTCATTATTCACCACTTCTGGTCTCGAAGCTCCTTGCAGCCACTTCACTTTTCCTGATGGCAAAACTTGCCTCCACTGCTGCTGCCAAGGCTGCATAGTTGTGGCAGAAACTCCAATGGATTCTTCTACGTCTGAGATATCATCTGCATGAATTTGGTCAAAAATTATTTCTGCATTTCCCTCTATTACTTCAGGCTCTAATTCGTAGATTTCGCGGCTACCTGAAGAGACATAAGGAAAAGCTCTTTCTCCGCTAGCTGACAGGCGAAATTGATAAATTGCTCCCGGCAGGTTGGCAACCAGTTTTTGAAATCGAGCTTCACTTTGTTCTAAGGCTATTTGTTGGCATCTATACTCAGTGACATCTCGAATAGTACCTACTAATATTTGACTGCCATCGGGTTTCTGAAATACAGTTTTTTTTGTAGAAATAACGTGTTTTTCGCCTTGACTATCTGTAAAACTTTCTTCTATTTGATTAGGGATACCACTCTTAAATACTTCTTCATCTCTTGCCCAAAAAAAGTCGGCTTCTGCTTTCGGAAAAAAGTCATAATCTGATTTCCCAATCAGCTCTTGTCGCGATTTTCCGAGCAACTGACAAGAAGCATCATTTAATATCATCCAGCGGTGCTGCTCGTCTTTGACAAAAATTGGGTCGGGAATGACATTGATCGTGTGGTTTAAAAATTGCTCTGATGCTTCTAGTTGGGCTTCATAGCGGTAGCGATCGCTCACATCCAACACTACTTTAATCATCCGATCGATCGAGCCATCCCGACGACGAATACACCGTATAGAAACTCGCGTGTAAACTATTTCGCCGTCTTTTCGCAGCCACCTTTTATCTGAGATATAGCCGTCACCAGTACCTGCTAAAATTTGAGATAACTGTTCAATGTGACTGCTATAATCCTCTGGATGAGTCAAATCCAGCCAATTTTTTTGGATCAGTTCATCACGTTCATAACCCAGCAAATGGCACAACGCACCATTAACTTCTATCCAGTTGCAATTTTCAATAATTACGGGTTCAATAACTGGAACAATGATGGCAATTCCGATCAGAGAATTTTCAACTACCGATCGATATTTTTCTTCACTTTTTCGCAAAGCATCTTGGCTATTTTGACGCTCGATCGCATACCGGAGCGATCGCATTAAAAGTTCGCCATCTATTTTTCTTTTTACCAAATAATCTTGTACACCCACCGAGATTAATCTCAATGCCAGTTCCTGATCGTTTTGAGCTGTCAGCACTACAATCGGCACATTTACTCCGTACTCTTGTACCCTAGCTACTGTCTCAATTCCCCAACTATCTGGCAGTGAAAGGTCTAATAAAATGATGTCAAAATTTTCTTGATTCAAACACAGTAGCGCTTCACTAAGACGCTCTACTTTTGTCAAAGATATCTGCTGTTCTTTGCTAATGCCTGACAACAAATCTTCAATCAATTCAGCTTCATAGGCGTTGTCTTCAACCAACAAAACTTTAAAGGAAGTAGGAGGTATAGCCAAATCAAAAACTGCTTTCATAATAATTAGTTGTCAATCAAAAGATTATTTGTAAATCTAACTGGAAATGCACATTTTTTTTTGAGCTATTTGCAAAGTTGCAGCTACAGATAAATTAGTATTGTAATTGCCCTGCCAGGGAACCTCACAAAAATTTATTGAAACTACATGATCTTATCATGAACTAGCTGTGATGTCAACGTACAGTTGTGTGTATTACTTTTGATTTTACTCATCAACTAAAAAATTAATTTTTATGTAATTCAAAAAGTAAAAATTACACACCCAAACTATTTTCATTGAGAGTAAAGTGAAAAGTTGAACCTTGACCTGGTTGTGAATCTACCCAAATTCGTCCGCCGTGACGTTCGACAATCTTTTGACAAATTGCCAAACCAATACCTGTACCAGAATATTCTTTTTGAGTGTGTAATCGCTGGAAAATTTGAAAGATACGTTCTTGATGCTGTGTTGCAATCCCAATTCCATTATCCGAAACAGAAAATAGCCAACTATCCTGCTGTTTGCAAGCACTAATACAAACAGCAGGCGGTGCATCTTGACGATATTTAATTGCATTGCCAACTAAATTTTGAAATAGCTGTATAAGTTGAGAAACATCACCAGTTACCACTGGCAATTCACTATAAGAAACAACTGCTTGAGTATCACGAATCACCGCTTGTAAATTGGCAAGGGCTTGCTCTACTACTTGATTACAATTACTAAGCTTAAAAGGCTTCTGACTTCTGCCAACTCGCGAATATTCGAGCAAATCGTCAATTAAAGCTTGCATTCTCGTGCAGCCTTGAACTATGTTGCCAATGAACTTATTAGCTTGACTATCTAATTGGTCTTTGTAGCGTTTTTCTAAAAGTTGAGAATAACTAGCAATGGTAGCCAAAGGTGCTTGTAAATCGTGGGAGGCCACATAAGCAAATTGTTCCAGCTCGGCATTTGAACGAGCCAATTCTTGATTTGATTTTAAGAGTGCAGATTCGACACGGTGACGATTTTTAATCTCTTTTTGCAGCAATAAATTTTGTTCTTGAAGGGCTTTTTCAACAGCACGACGGCTGCTGATTTCTTGTTCCAAAATTTGATTTTTTTCTTGGAGAATTTCTTCGACTGCTAAGCGGTTGTTAATTTCGTCTTGAAGAAGTATATTTTGTTCTTTTAGCTGCTTTTGCAACTTCCGCAGGGTGAGATGACTTTCGATTCGTACCAAAACTTCTTCAAATTGAAATGGCTTGCTGATGTAGTCCACGCCTCCTACGGCAAAGGCATTTACCTTGTCAAAAACTTCATCTTTAGCGCTGATAAAGATTACCGGAATATCGCTAGTTATAGCATCGGTTTTGAGGTTTTTACAGACTTCGTAGCCATTCATTTCAGGCATCATAATATCAAGCAAAATCAAATCCGGCGGATTAGAATTGCAGGCTCTGAGAGCCATTTGCCCGTTAATAACGCAGCGAGGCGTGTAACCCCGCTGACTCAACATAGTAGATAAAAGACGCAGATTTTCAGGCGTATCATCCACTACTAAAATGTTTCCTAATGAGGTTTTCTCTTTGTCATTATTCATGGGTGATTTTCCTGTTTCAACAAAAGATATTTGTGGATGTTTAGTTTAAAATTAAATGCCTAAGAGTAAAGTCAGAGCATTATTATCCCAAGTTAATCCTTTATCTAAAACCTTAAATCCAGCTACTTTACACATAGCCTCCAAAGCAGAAGCTGTAGGGAGCCACCACCACGGCCCAAAGTCGTTGATGTCAAAAACTGCTTTTTCAGTTATCCCTATAATTGGCGAGCTATAGATATACGGCTGCCAATAAGCTGTTAAAATAGCTCGTTCTGCTTCGTCCAAAGCTGGAATAAATATTACCCCAGAAGCTGAAACTTCGTAGCGTCCCCAGTCGTTTTCTATAACTTGTTGGGTAATAGCTGAAGTGAGAATTAAATACTCACGAGTTATTTGATGCAAGGCAACTAAAATCTGCAAGGGATGGGGGTGATGGTACAAAACTCCTGCACAGTGAACTATATCGTAAGGCTGGCCAATTTCGGCAAGCTTAATTTGAGTGATATCTTGACTGATACAATTATAATTAGTAATATTTAGATTTGTCATGCGATCGCGAAAATCTTGCCAAAAGTGATCGGAGATCGCCGTCACATCAATCATGGTGAGAGAAGTGGCACCGTATTTGCTAGCTACAGATACTTTTTCGTTGACAGTTCCCCACAATCCGCCTACTTCTGCAAAAGTCTTGCCTTTGACGACTCTGGCAATGTAGCGATCGCGAATATCATTAGCTTCTAACTCCAATAATAGACTAGATTCCCCTGTTTGACGCTGTTTTTCTAAAATATCCTCTAATTTTTGGGATATTTCTGGATCTTTTGGTCGGATTTCTAATCCCATCAAGTACAATACTGCCGCTTCGTTAAGCCGATCGCTCTGTGCAAAATTTTTCGCTACTTGACAGTAAAAATCCGGGGCGTGTAGCGACGGCATTTCGTGGTGATAGTAGCTAGTTGCTGTATCTAAATCTGCCGGAGTTCTTTTAATTAGAGCCTCACCTAACTTTGTGTAAATTCCTGGAAGAGATGGTTCAATTTCCAGCGCGCAAAGATAGGCGGATACAGCATCATTCCAGGCGTGAAGTTTAGTCAAAGCGTCGCCTAAATTGTAATAAGACCAAGAAATACTGGGATTAAGTTCAATTGCTCGCTGGTAAGCGGTAGCTGCTGCTTTCCACTGTTGAGTTTTTAACAAGATTTCTCCTAAATTGTGGTAAGTCCAAGAGAATTCTGGATTGAGTGCGATCGCCCGCCGATAAGCGAATGTTGCTGGTGCAAATTTCTGAAGTTTAACTAAAGTCAAAGCTAGGTTATAATGAGACCAAAATAAATCTGAACGAAGTGCGATCGCCCCTTCGTATGCAGCCTCAGCTTCTGACCATTTTTCAAGTTTAAACAGAGCATCTCCCAACTTGTGAAAAGCTTCATAATAATTAGGGTCTAATTCAGTGGCGCGCTGGTAAGCTGCGGCGGATTCAGACCATTTTTCTAATTTGTCGCAAGCTTCACCGATGCTATAATAACACCAGGAAAAATCTGGGTTGATTTCAATACCTGTGCGGTAGGCAATGATCGCTTCTTGCCAGTTTTCTAATTTCAGCATAAGACTGCCTAAGTTGTAGTAAGACCAAAAACAATTGGGATTTAGATCAATACTTTCGCGGTAATTGGCAAGAGCTTCATACAAGAGTCCTTTTGCTTGTAAAGCATTGCCTAATTTGTAATAATACTCCGAAATGTCGGGCTGAATTTTGAGAGCTTTGCGGTAGTTGGCAATAGCTTCGTCCCAGTTTTGTAGTTCGGTAGCAGCTTCGGCTAATTTATAATAAGCTTCACAACAACTGGGGTTTAAATAAATGGTACGATGGTAACAAACCAATGCTAACTCCAGCTTGTTTTGTCCCAATAAAGTATTGCCTAAATCGAGATATTCTTCGGCTATTTCTACTGGTTCTACCATAAGTGCTTGATACCAGCAGTCAGCAGCTTCCTCGACTTTGCCAACTTGGGTAAATACCCGGCTCAAATTACGATAAAATCCTGCAAATTCCGGTTGTAGGGAGATTGCCTTTTGGTAACAGCCGATCGCATCTTGCCACTGTTGCAAGGTAGCGCAGAGAGTACCGAGGTTGGCAAAAGCTTCGGCAAAATCGGGTTGGAGGTCGATCGCAACTTTATACCAATACCTTGCGTCTTCTAGTTTACCCTGAGCTTGCAGCGCCTTTCCTAGGGTTTTGCAAGTCGAGGCGGAATTTGGATCGGATGCCAAAATTTGTTGGCAAAGTGCGATCGCCTCATCCAACTTCCCCACAGCCAAATAGAGTTCTGCCTGTTGCCAAAAATCAACTGCTGCTATTTCTGAATTCACTTTTTGTGTTCCTATGGAATAATAATTACTTGTAAAATTATATGCTACAACTTGCCAAAGTTCAAATTCATGTAAGTAGACCGACCCGCCTGCAAATAGTGTTCAATGTATGCGAAATTAAGATAAACTAGATAATCATAGGTTAACAGCGAGCTAAATAATGTCAACAGCCAGTCAGACACCGCAAGTAAGCGTAATTATACCTGCATATAATGGCGATCGCTACATCGTGCAAGCGGTGGATAGCGTGCTATCCCAAACTTTTACTGATTTGGAAATTATCGTTGTAGACGATGGTTCGACAGATGGGACACATCAAGTATTAGAGCCTTATCTTGACAGAATTCGCTACATTTATCAAGAAAACCAAGGAGTAGCAGCGGGCCGGAATCGAGGAATTCAAGAATCCAAAGGTAATTTAATTGCCTTTTTAGATCAAGATGACTTTTTTTTGCCAGATAAGTTAGCAGCGCAAGTAGCACTATTTCGCTCATCACCTTCATTAGGAATTGTCAATAGTGGCTGGCGTTTAGTTAACGAGCAAGGAGATGCAATTTCTGATATTAAACCTTGGGAATATTTCCCAAACTTAGATTTGGAAACATGGATAGTCCAGATGCCCGTACTTCCTAGTGCGATGATGTTTTCGCGAAAATGGTTAGAACTTGTAGGGAGATTTAATTCTGAGTTTGATTCGGTAGACGATTCAGATTTAGTAATCCGTTTAGCATTGTTAGGCTGCGAATCTGCTTGGTTATCACAGGTCACAGTCTGTTATCGCCAACATGACAAAAATGTGTCTATTCAAAAAGCTATAAAACAAGCAAATCTATTTATTAAATTAAAACAAGAATTTTTCAACAAACCAGACTTGCCACAGCACATTCGCGAGTTAAAAAATCCTGCTTTCTACGAGGCATTGACATGGATGGCATGGAAATTGTACTATAGCGGGTATCAGGTGGAAGCGGTTGAGTATTATCAAAAATCTTTCTGCTATACTCCTTACTCTCCTACAAAAACTGTAATAGATTGGATAAATCGTTTGGTCGCTATTTCAAAAGCTTACGGATTGACCTTTGATATCCAATCTTTAAGAAACTTATCAGAATGGAAACAATTAATGTCTAGCATCCTTCCCCAAAAAACAGTAAAAGTCAGCGTAATTATCCCGGCATATAATTGCGATCGCTACATTGTTCAAGCCATAGAAAGCGTGTTTAATCAAACTTACAAAAACTGGGAAATTATTGTCGTAGATGACGGATCTACAGACAATATTCGCCAAATACTAGAGCCATATAGTGATTTAATTCAGTATATTTATCAGGAAAACCAAGGGGCAGCAATAGCTCGAAATAATGCTTGTAAACTAGCAAAAGGGGAATTTTTAGCTTTCCTGGATGGAGACGACTTTTTTCTGCCAGAAAAACTAGAAAAACAAATTGCTTGTTTTGAGGCTGATCCATCTTTAGATATGCTACAGAATGGTTGGTTAATCGTCGATAAAAACGGCAAAGACCTCTATCCAGCCATGCCTTGGAACGAAGCACCAAAATTAGATTTAGAGGCATTTGTGATACACAAATCGGTACGTCCCAGCGCCATGATGTTGCGGCGCGAGTGGTGGGAACGCCTGGGAGGATTTGACCCTCGCTTTCCGCCAACTGAAGATTTAGATTTTGCCTTGCGTTTAGCTTTAAAAGGCTGCAAATCAGTTTGGTTGAAAGAGATATTAACCTGCTATCGTCAGCACGATAGCAATCTTATGGCGAGTGGTTCCAAAGTAATGAAAAGTATGGAAATTGTGATGGAGCAATTTTTCGCACGACTAGACTTACCTCAGCACATCCGAGACTTGAAACAGGCAGAACGTTACAAATGTTTAGTCTGGATAGCATGGCGGATGTACTGCGATGGACATTTAGCAGAGATGGTTGAGTGTTTGGAGAAATCTCTGCATTACACTCCTTATACAGGCACGGAAACTGTTTTTAAATGGTTGGAAACTTTTAGAGTTTCTTCCCAAGAATATGGCGTTCCATTTGATTCTTATGCCTTAACTAATTTAAAAGAGTGGCAAGACATCGTAGTCATAGCTGTCAACAATCCTTATCAATTTCAATCTGCACAAAGTTCTATTTATAGCCAGTCGGCAGGGCGTGTACTCCTGTACGCAGAAGACCACGGAGTAGGTGGTTTGGCTCAGTTTAACCACTCGCTGATGTGTAAGTTAGCAGCCGATGGCTACCAAGTTATTAGCGTTCAAAGTCAAACCTCTAACCCTTTAATCACTGAACAAAAAAGCCTAGGTATCGAACATATTTGGCTAGAGTTCGACACGATGAAAGAGTTTTTACGAATTGCTTACAATTTGGGCGATGCTGAAAAGATTTATGCTCAGTCTCGACCAGATTTAATTATATTTAGTGATGGTTGGCCGATGGCAAATTTTGCGGCTAAACAAGTTGCTATTAAGCAAAATATACCATACATAATTACTCTCGGTTATATCGATCGCACTTATGAAACATTTAATCGTGGCGATCAGATTCCCTATTTTGATGCAGTCTCCTATCAGTATGACTTAGCCAAGGCAACAGTAGCAGTTTCACACGAAAACTTAAACTTGTTCAGAAGTCTGTTTAAAGCGCCTCTAGAACGGGGGAAAGTAATCTATTATGGTAGACCTAATACTTATTTTGAACCACCGAATCTTTCAACTCGCCAACGCTTGCGTCAAGAACAAGGAATCCCCGAAGATGCTGTTATTTGTTTCACGGCGGCGAGATTGACTCCAATTAAAGGATATCAGTATCAATTACAGGCGATCGCACAACTCAAACAGTTGCCAATTTGGTCACAACTCTACTTCGTTTGGGCTGGCCCCGGTTCTGCAACTCACGACAATATGGAACCCGAATTGAGAGAAACTGTTAGCAAATTGGGAGTAAACGAACAGGTGAAATTCTTGGGACAGCGGTGGGATATTGCCGATTGGCTTGATGCCAGCGATATCTTTATTTTACCTTCCGAAGCAGAGGGGATGCCACTAGCAATTATGGAAGCAATGGCGAAAGGATTGCCAGTAATTGCCACAGCAGTCAGCGGCATTCCCGAAGAGTTGGGAGACACAGGAAAGTTGCTACCAGATCCTAAAATAGACCCAGAAGGAACAGTCAAAGAGTTGGTGAAAATGGTGGAAATATGGGCAGAAAATTCCGAATTGCGACGACTTGCAGGACAAGGGTGTAAAGCGCGAGCTCAAGAACTATTCAAAGAAGAACGAATGCTGCTGGAATATGTAGAAATAATTGAACAGGAACTTGCAAATGATGAGAAAAGAGACAGTTTTCCTATTAGCCCGAAAGTTCAAAAGCAGATACAGCAAGTGGATAAGTTTCTCAAATACTATTATTTAGTATGGAAAGCTTGGGATGCTTGCAATCGCGGGGATCTGTCCGAGATGGTTAAGCATTTGCAATCATCTTGGGCTTGCACACCATTGTTTACCACAGAAACTATCTTGAGTTGGGTGAATATTTTTGCAATTTCATCTTCAGAAAAGGGCGTTACGCTTGATACTTGTACCCTAATTAACTCAGAAGAATGGAAACAATTTATGGAATCAATACAGAGTTTTGAAGTTATTTCATCTGTTAGTTAAAAGTATTTCTGGGGTTATTTCGATGAGTGCAAGAGTGAAGCATTTCGGCTGACAATTGAATCAGCAGAGATTGACTGCCGGAATTCTTCACCCTACGAAGATATTTGCAAAATGATGAAGAGAATCAAACGATATGCAATTTACATTCAAGTTCCAGTCTCTTAATAAATTACTCCCAATTTGTTTAGGTATTGTCACTCTGCTGTTAATTATCTATTTGGGGCAGCAAAGATCGATCGCATTTGCGCGATCGAACGTTACAGTAGATTTCGGGATTCCAGCAGCCACAACATCCATGAGTGGCATCCTCCACGGAATCGACCCTACCAAGCCCCCAGATAACTTGGTAAAACCCTTACAGCCCAAACTTTGGCGGGCGGGGAGACTCGATATTTACGATCGCGTAATCGCCAGCGGATCTGAGTTTCAACTGTTAGTCAGCGACTTGTGGGGCTACGGCAGTAATCCTAAAGGTTGGCCCTATCAAAATTACCCTGCATGGGAAGCATTCGTGCGGCAATTAGCTCAACAAAATAAAGGCAAAAAAATTATTTGGGATGTCTGGAATGAACCAGATTTAAGAAACCCTTTTTGGAATGGTAGCAGAGAACAATTCTTTGAAACTTACAAAAGAGCTTACAAAATTCTGCGACAAGAATTAGGGCCATCAGCAATGATTGGTGGACCGAGTATTACTAACTACAATAAAGAATATCTCACCGCTTTTTTGAATTATTGCAAGGCGAACAAATTAGAAGTGAATTTTCTGGCTTGGCATGAACTCAACGATAGCATGATTTTATTGATTGACGATCATGTGATTGATGCTAAACGCAATTTTCAAAGTGCTTATTATAAAGAATTGAAACTGCAAAAAATTTATGTCAATGAAATTGTGGGCAACTTAGCACAATATCAACCAGGGGAAATTTTAGGTTATTTGTATAACTTGGAATATGCAAAAGCCGACGGTGCTTGCAGAGCTTGTTGGGACACAAGAGGGACAAATAAGGTGAGCAATTGCTTCAATAATACGCTGAGTGGGATGGTAACTCCCAATACTTTTGAGCCGAGAGCGGCTTGGTGGGCTTATAAAGCTTATGCTGATGGAGTTAATTCACGGGTATTGAGTCGATCGGATAACGAGTATGTTGCCTCTTTAGCCAGCAAGTCAAATCCTGAAGGCAAGGCACAGGTGCTTTTGGGTTATTTTGATCGCGATTATTCATCAGTAACATCTGTCACTTTAAACCTCAAAAATTTGACACAGTTAGGTATCCAAAAAGGTCAAAAAACTCGTCTCAAATTAGAGAAAATTCCTAACAATCAAGAGGGTGCTGTGCGAAAGCTGATTACTATCAAAGAAGAAAGTTTGTCTGTCAATGGTGACAGCTTAAATTATATCATTCCAAATTTTAATGTACATGAAGGATACCTGCTGACGATTAGCAAATGATATCAATTTCGGCAGCATCGGAATTATTAGTAGCCGAAATGAGGAGACGGCAGTGCCGTTTCCCTACCACGGTTAATTGTAGGGAAACGGCACTGCTGTGTCCTGAATTTAGCTGGGATTTGTCAAAGTTTTTTGCACCGATTCTAACCATTCTCTGACTGTTTGATTGTCTGCTTCCGGGTTGTAGTAACACCCCAATTCATCGAGGATGAATGTTGCTAAGTCGGCTGGTGCGATCGGCATTTCTAGCAGTTTATTGAGTTCTGATAATGCAGCTTCAACACTTTCGGGCAATTCGCTATTACGGTAATTTTCCACTACTTCGCTGGAAGTATCAGCTTCTAGTGTCCAGTCTTGATGAAAGTAGGAACTAAAAAATTGCGTTAAATTAGGAAATTGATTGTTCATTCGGGATAAGCTGTGAGAATAAAGTATCCGGGAGATAATTTGATGCTACGCTGGAGGATGATTTTCACGCGAGATGCTGAAGTTGCTTTAGAGGTACCGCGCCTGAGAGTAATGCCAATTACTTTATGGGTATCGTATTTGATTGTATAACGATTACTTTCTTTTTTTACCCAGGAGTCGATCGCACTTTTCTTCTCATTCATTGCTTCAGCAATCGCTGATTCGGCGACGGAACGATAGGTAAACGAAGATGCACCAGAAATTCTCTTCTCGTCGGCGAGTCGCTGTGCTAGTTGTGCTTCTGTTTTACCAACGTGTTTCTCTAAAGTGTGTCCTCCTGCGGCTTCGTGAAAGTCCAGTCCGCCACCTGGTATCCCCGGTGCAAAAGCTATGGTGGTTTGTGCCGGTTGACTTGATACATACTGCGCCGAAACAGGACTTATTCCAGGTTGAAATAAGACTATTATTGAGGCAATCGCGCACAGGATACTTAAAAATTTTGTCCATCGATCGAGTTGAGTTTTCATGACAGTTCGATATCTTTCTTATATTCAGTATAGCTGTGTACATTGAAAAAATTCCCAGGTTTAATCTATTTACAAAGCTTAACTAACTATGAGAGAATGTTAATAATTCTTAGAAAAAATGACGACTGATTGATGCTAAGTTAATTGATTATCTTTAAAATTTTGAAAAAATGCAAGTAGTTATCCTAGCCGGCGGTCTTGGTACTCGTCTCAGAGAAGAAACTGAATTTCGTCCTAAACCCTTAGTTGATGTCGGCGGATATCCGATTCTTTGGCACATCATGAAGATATATGCACACTACAACTTCCAAGACTTTATTGTGTGCTTGGGTTATCGGGGTAACATGATTAAAGAATATTTCCTTAATTATGAAGCGATGAACAATGACTTTACGATCTGTTTAGGTCGCAAAAATAGCATCACTTATCAGGAGGAACATCGAGAACAAAATTTTAATGTTACCCTAGCTGAAACTGGTGCGGAAAGTATGACGGGAGGGCGGGTAAAACGGATCGAAAAATATATCGATCGCGATAATTTCATGGTGACATACGGTGATGGAGTTGCTGATGTCAATATTGAAGAATTACTGGCTTTTCACAAAGCTCATGGTAAGCTGGCAACTGTGACGACGTTTCGCCCTATTTCTAGATTTGGAATTTTAGATGTAGATAGTGAAGGGCGCGTACTTGAATTTGCTGAGAAACCTCAAATAGATGGTTGGATTAGTGTTGGATATATGATATTGAATCGTCGGGTTTTTGAGTATTTGGATGGAGATGATTGTATCTTGGAACAGGAGCCGATGCAGCGTTTGGCAGCAGACGGAGAGTTAATGGCTTATCGTCATGAGGGATTTTTCTTTGCGATGGATACTTTTCGAGAATACAAGTATTTAAATGAGCTTTGGGATCGAGGAGAAGCTCCTTGGAAGGTGTGGGAATAGGGAATTGGGCATCGGGCATCGGGCATCGGGCATTGGGAATAGGTAGCTGTTTCTCTCTCTCCCCTCTCCCTCTTGCTAAGTAAACCAGTCTGAAAAAGCGGAATATCAAGATTCCCGACTTCTTTAAAAAGTCGGGAATCTGACAGTCAAAGCATTTTATGTTAATTAGATTTAGATGGATTTTCCAGATATTCTCAACAGCACAGAAACGTACCTAAAAAACTTCGTTGCAGGCGATGCTGAACTTATCGACAGCAACTCGGAAGTGCTGAAAAAAGCACTTATAGGGTTGGAAGAGCGATCGCTTTTAGTTTTGCGAGTTCCGCAAAAATGGGGAGGTGCAGATATCGATGCAGAAACTTTTTATGAATATCAGGAATTGACAGCGCGATATTCCGGCGCTTTAGGTTTTCTGCAAACTCAACACTATAGCGCCACTTCGATGCTTGCTAATAGCGATAATGAAGTGCTAAAAAGTAGATGCTTGTCTGCGATCGCCCTGGGAGAGTTGCGATTGGGTGTTGGGTTTTCGCATTTAAGGCGATCGGGCAATCCTGCTGTGACAGCAACTCCCGCAAAAGATGGTTATTTACTGTCTGGACAAGTTCCTTGGGTAACAGGTTTTGGATTATTTCACAAGTTTATTGTCGCTGCTGTGCTTCCTGACAATCGCGCTGTTTTCGGCTTGCTACCATTGGCTAATGTTGAATCAGAATCTGGTAAAATTGCTTGTGGCGAAATTATGCCATTAATTGCGATGAATTCGACTAATACTGTGGCAGTAACTCTGACTAATTGGTTGTTAGATGAATCACAAATTATTTCATTTCAACCCAAAGAGTGGATTAGGGAAAACGATCGCAAAAATGTACTTAATTTTCTCCCAGCTACTTTTGGTTGCATTCGAGCTGGATTGGATATAGTTGAAGCAGTAGCTAAGGCTAAAAATTCAGATTCGATCGCTGATGCTTGTCAAACACTCCAAAATAAGCTCGATCGCCTAAAACAGAATTTCCAACAATCTCAGTATAGCAGCACAGCCGAAAAACTAGCGCTGCGAGCCAAAGCCATTGATTTAGCGGTGCGCTGTGGGCACGCGGCGGTGGTGGTTTCCAGCGGTGCTGCTAACAGCAAAATGCACCCAGCGGGGAGGGTTTATCGAGAAGCTTTGGTGTATACTGTTTCGGGGCAAACTAAGGATGTGATGGCTGCAACGCTCGATCGGATTGTAGGGTGCGTCAGCTAGCAGAACTTTTTCTATAATCGTCGGATATCGCCTGACGCACCCTACGAATATGATTATTTCCGGGGCAGTGGTGAGAATTAGGGAACCACTTACACTTAATGATTCCACCGGATATCTCTTCTAACTTAGCAGGAGTGTGACCTACACCGAATATATCAAGATTGAGATTGAGGGCTACTTTCGCGGCGTAAGCAATGTACAAAATACAAGGTAGTGATACAGAAAATATTACTATTTTAGCAATTAGATTATTATTCATCAGATTGTGCTAGAAAATTTGGCTCATGTTGACCAGTTACCAGCCACAAACATCACTTTAGTTATTGGAATATTGTGTCTTTTAGGAGGTTCTGGCTCTCCGGTATCGGTGTTAGCTTTTGTGGCTTGATGCTGTAAAATTAGATTGATATAATTTTAGTAGAAAAATCAGATTAATGACCGAACTACCAAAGGATCTCGATGATGCGATCGCACAATCCCGCATTGCAACCGCAGCCGCCCTCTCAGATGGCAAAACTCTACTGCAAGTTGAATTAGTATTCCCAGAAATCGCACTCCAAGCACAGTTTATCGCCGCCCAATTCCTCCCTGAATTTGAAGACATTCACTCTGGGGTGAAAGTCTTCTTTCCCGATGCTGGTTCAGCAGCCCTCGCCCGTCGCGATTGGGGACAAACAGCCTTTAAGATAACAGACTTGGGAAGCAGCCGCACGGCTGTTGAAGATAAAATAGAACCGGAAGACCAACTGTTTTTATTGATCAATCCCGCAGCCGTGGAAGTTGCTCAAGTTGAAAGACTGTATGTAGCTGCGGCCGATCGCCCCGTAATTATACTTAACCCCCGCCTGGAAGACGTTGCTACTATAGGTATAGGCTATGCAGGGCGTCAACTGCGCGATCGATTCCTTAGCAAAATCGAATCCTGTTACTACATCAGACCTCTAGAAGATGCAGCTCTATTCCGCTGCTACCCTCAATCCTGGCAAGTTTGGCTGGAAACAAACGAAGAATATCAACTAATTTCCGAAACTGCCCAAAAACCGGTCGGAGACGATTTAGAACGGATTTTAGCTAGAGCCCAGGGAATAGCAGATCCTGATTCCACTGCGCCTGCAAAACCGATAAAAAAGAAAGGTTTTCTTGCGGAACTCCAGACATTTCTGAAAGCTTTGACTCAATGATAACGGTTGCGGAAACAGAATTAACAGCTTGCCAGTTTTGATGTAAGTAAATACTGGCGAGTTTTACTCAATTTTTATACAAAGCAGTATAATGGGTGAGACCCCTCTTAGGGACGAGAGGGGAAGAAGTCGCAGCAAAATTAGATGCTGTTACCTACGGGTTTGTTTTTGGAGTCAGGGAACCGAATAAGTACAATGGAGCATCGGCGCATTGTTATTGGCGATGTACATGGGCATTATGATGGCTTAATGACCTTGCTGGAGGCGCTGGCCCCTGGCTCGGACGATCGCGTTTATTTTCTGGGAGATTTGATCGATCGCGGGCCCAAGAGCGCTCAAGTATTAGAATTTGTTAAGGAAAGTTCTTATCAGACTCTGTTGGGAAACCACGAACAACTGATGTTAAACGCTTTAGTGGATGGGCTTGTGGATGTACGAGCATGGCAAGCTTGGCTTTGCAGTGGCGGCGATACCACGATAGACAGTTACAGGGAGACGGGGATGATGCCACACAAGCACTTAGAGTGGATGCGATCGCTCCCCACGCACCTTGACTTGGGCGATATCTGGCTAGTCCACGCGGGTGTTCATCCCACGATCCCTATTGA
This sequence comes from Tychonema litorale BBK16, assembly GCF_021648855.1. Classification (GTDB taxonomy): domain Bacteria; phylum Cyanobacteriota; class Cyanobacteriia; order Cyanobacteriales; family Microcoleaceae; genus Microcoleus. The sequence continues at coordinate 21,712 of NZ_JAKJHX010000030.1, forward strand.
GGAGCAGTCTAGCGAACAACTCTGCTGGATTCGGAAGGAATTTCACAATATCTCTAAACCATATTTTCCTGATAAATTAATTATTACGGGTCATACGATCACTTTTACTTTTGAGGGTGTTAGGCCTGGCGAATTAGTTAGAGGACAAGGGTGGTTAGATATTGACACGGGTGCTTATCATCCTAAGAGTGGCTGGCTAACAGGATTTGACCTCGATTACCGCCGAGTTTATCAAGTTAATGTATTTAATAATCAAGTCCGAATTTTGCCCTTTGATGAATTGGTGAGACCGATGAAATCGCAGCTAACTTCATTACCTAAGCCTGTTCTGAGCGGAGTTTCTTCAGAGTAAGCTGTAGAGCATTTAAACCACTAACTATCCAGGTAGGGTGCGTCAGTTAGAACACTAACTATACATGGGAAACGCCTTAAAACTGATGCACCCTACAATCGTCTTTTAAATGCGTAACAGCTTAGATTGAGAAAAATGATTAAGAACCAAGAAGTCTGCGAATTTCCTGTCTGTAAACTGCATTGTTCAAGCCTTCACCCGTAGCCAGATCCGGCTCGATTCGCTGTTCGATCGCACTAATTCGAGAGGCTGTATCCGGGTGAGTGTTCAAAATGCTGGGAGGAGAAGGTTTGTTGAGCAACTTTTTCATGAAATCAACCATCCCAGATTGAGCGTAGCCCGATCGCCCCATTATTTGCAATCCCAACTGATCCGCTTCGTATTCAGCTTGGCGACTGCGGGGACGGCGCAAGGCCAGTTCCACCCCGATCTTTACTGCTTGAGAGCGATCGAGCCCAGTGGCCGAAGCTACACCAGAGGCGATCGCCATTTGACGCATTTGTTTAATCGCGTGGCGAGCACTAATGTGACCGATTTCATGGCTGATCACGCTGGCTAATTGAGCTTCATTGTCCGCCGCCGTCATCAAACCTTTGTTTACATAAACAAAACCGCCCATTGTCGCAAAAGCATTAATATTGTCGTCGTCTACCACCTGAAAAGTATAGGGAATATTTGGGCGATCGCTCTCTTCGGCCAGTCGCTGACCAATGCCGTTGATGTATGCTGTAGTAGCGCGATCGGTGTCAAGTTTAAACTCCTTACCCGCCAACTCCTGATTGATTTGTCTGCCAATAGCGACTTCTTGGCGATCGGACAAATTCGACAATTGAATAACTTGAATACCTCGAAAAATCAGTTCTGGCAAAGAAAATGCTTGCATCGGTTCTGGGGAAACTAGCCAGATTTCCGCAGCTACAATCAGCGACAGAAACAGATAAATTCCGCGACCATAAGTACGTCGAATTGTTAACCAAGATTTTTTAATCATAATGAATACGTGTTTGATTTCTTTGTTCGCGTAGAGTGATTCACTATCTATCAGTTTAGTTATGGAAACGGAGAATAGGGCAGCGTCGTTTTGCTACTTGAGTTTTTCGATCTCAAATTGTGAATCTTTATAACCCCCAGTGAGTCCTTGATCGAGAAAGATTTTCCCGGCTTTTTGAAAGTCACTAATCGCTCCTGCTTTGTCTCCTAAAGAGCGCCGAACTACGGCTCTACCGTAGTATGCCGCAGCATAATTCGGATTGATTCTAATTGCTTGGACATAATCTGCGATCGCACTATTGTAATTATTTAACTGTTGATAAATCTTAGCTCGATTAGCGTAAGCTTCCGCATCATTGGGATTGAGGGCAATTGCTGAGGTAAAATCGGCGATCGCACCCTGTGGATCTCCCCCTGCGTTGCGAGCCAAACCCAGGTTGCTAAAAGCATTATAATCATTCGGATTGACTGTCACCGCTTGAGTGCAATCTTCAATTGCTTTCGGATAATTCTTCAAATTCAAATAAGCAATACAGCGATTGTTGTAAGGAATGGCATCCTTATCGCTGAGAGAAATAGCCTTAGTACAATCGTCAATTGCTGCTTGATGCGCTCCCAAATTCAACTGCGTACTGCACCGATTAGCGTAAGCATCTGCATTCTTGGGATCGATCGCAATTACCTGAGAATAATCCACGAAAGCCCCCTTATAATCTCCCAAATGAAAGCGAGCCCTCCCCCGGCTGTACAAAGCTTTAGTATCTTGAGCATCGACTCGAATTGCCTCTGTATAATCCCCAATTGCTCCCTGCAAATCGCCAGCAGCAGCGCGAGCTAATCCCCGCGAATGATAACCTTTAGCCAGAGTTGGTTCCAACCGAATCACCTCACTAAAGTCTTGAATTGCTGTCTTGTAATCTTGTAAATCTAAATAAACAAGACCTCGCTCATAATAAGTATCGACATCATTGGGCTGGAGACTCAAAGCCTGAGTATAATCTTCAAGAGCTCCTCGCTTGTCATTAAAATCGTAGCGAGCTAAACCTCGGTTAAAATAAGCCTGGAAATAATTAGGATTTAGAGAAATTGCCTGAGAATAATCTGCAATCGATTCCTGATACTTTTTCAAATCGTAATTAGCATTTGCCCGCCCATAAAAAGCCTCAGCATTATTAGGATTGAATTTAATTGAATTGGTAAAAGACTGGACTGCTCCAGCAGCATCTTGATTACGAGACTTGACTAACCCCTGTTCGTAATATTCCTTAGCTTTAATAGGACTCGGACGGTTCCAGTAATTAAAAAACAATATTAAACCTAGTGCTGTCCCCAATCCAGCTAAAGCCAATAACCAAAACTGGCTTCCTAGAAGCCAGCTAGCAGAAGACGTTAATTTCGACTGATAAGCGTTTGTCTTCTGAGCGTTATTTGCTGAATCTTGGCGACTTCGGATCTTACTCAAAGCCTCCAAAACTTCCTGTGCAGATTGATAACGCTTGCCAAATTGATGACAGACCATTTTGTCAATAATATTAGCCAGATTACTAGAACATTGAGCTCGGTTGCGCCAGACGATTTCTCCGGTATGAGAAGGGTTTGGATCTTGCAATTTTGGCAAATCTGTACCGGGTAATCCCGTAATAGCTTGGATTGCCATCATCCCGACTGCATAGAGATCGCTGCTAAATTGCGGGTTGCCTTGAAATTGTTCGATCGGCATATAAGCCGGAGTTCCTGTCGCAATTGTTCTCGGAAATTCTGTATCATATTCACCGAGGTGAGTCGTAACTTCTTTGACTGAGCCGAAGTCAATTAAAACTAATTTCCCGTCGGGTTTGCGACGAATCAAATTAGATGGATTGACATCACGGTGAATGACTCCCTGAGAGTGCACAAATCTGAGAAGTTCTAAGACTTCTTCTAATAGGGTTATGACTTGTTGTTCTAACCAAGGTTTACCAGCTAAGATTTCTCTATTTAGTGGTTGTCCCGGCACGAATTCTTCGACGAGGTAGAACTGATTGCTGTCTTCAAAATATGCTAGTAAAAATGGAACTTGATCGTGTTTTCCTAGTTTTTCTAGAATTTCTGCTTCTTGTTTAAATAAGCGGTAAGCAGTTTTGAGGACTGTGGAAGTATTGCCTGGTGGCCGCAGTTGTTTGACTACACATTGAGGGTGGTTGGGGCGGCGAGTATCGACAGATAAATAGGTTTGTCCGAAAGCCCCGGAGCTGAGTATTTGGACTACGCGGTAACGTCCGTCTAGAAGTTGACCAACCATGTTCATAGTGGGAATTGGTAATTGGGAATTGGGAATTGGGAATTGGTAATTGGGAATTGGGAATTGATATGACAACTGTTAGCTGTTAGCTGTTAACTGATTAAGAATTTAGTTAAGCTGGTTAATCTGTACTTGCGCGTTTTGAAAATCATCGGCTTTTCCTTGTTCTAGAAATAGGGTTGCAGCTTTCTGAAAATCGTCGATCGCGCCATTGCGATCTTTGAGTTGGCGACGGACTAGCCCTCGGCTGTAGAAAGCTCCAGCATTGTTGGGGTTGAGCTTCACTGACTGTGCAAAATCTTCAACCGCTAAAGTGTAATTTTTGAGTTCTGAGTAAATATTACCGCGATTGCTATAGGCAAGTGCATCACTGGGATTGAGTCGAATTGCTTGAGTAAAATCGGCGATCGCCCCAGCCTTGTCTCCCGAACCCTGGCGAGCCAACCCTCGATTGCTGTATGCTTTGGAATTATTGCCGTTGAGTGCGATCGTTAAACTGCAATCTTGACCAGCTTTCTGAAATTGCTTTAAATTCAGATAAGCAATGCAGCGATTATTATAAGCAGCTTCATCTTTTGGATTGATCGTAATTGCTTGGGTACAATCTTCAATCGCTTTGTCGTAGGTTTCTAAGCTCAAGTAGGTATTGCATCGGTTGGTATAACCATCAGCCTGATCGGGTGCCAATTCGATCGCCTTAGTGTAATCCGTCATCGCCCCTTGATAGTCTCCCATATTAAATCTCGATCGACCCCGCCCAGCATAAACCCCAGCATCTTCGGGGCTAATTTGAATCGCTTGGGTAAAATCTGCCATCGCCCCAGTTTTGTCTCCCGCAGCCGATCGAGCTAAACCTCGGTTACTATAAGCTCTAGGATCATTGGGAACCAATCGAAGGGCTTGGGTGAAATCTTCAATCGCCTTAGAGTTATTGGACAGATCGTAATAAGCCAGAGCGCGTTGATAGTAAGCGTTTACATCACTTGGATTCAGCCGAATTGCTTGGGTGAAATCTTCAACCGCCCCCTGCTTGTTGCCGAGATCGCGACGAGCAATACCTCGATTATAAATGGCTTTACTGTGGCTAGGATTGACTTGAATTGCTTGCGTGTAGTCCTGTACTGCTTGCTCGCGAGCACCAAGCTCATAGCGAACATTCGCCCGCTTATAGAAAGCTTCGGCATCGGTAGCATTGAGGCTGATTCCTTGACTATAATCGGCGATCGCACCTGTTTTGTCTCCTTGCTCAGCCTTTTGCTGGCCACGGACAAACAATTCCTGCGATCGGGCGGGATCTTGAGTCTGCCAATAATAAATTAGTCCTGCTGTCAAGATTAAAGCGGAAACAGTTCCAGCGATACTCAGCAGGATGATTTGACTCGGCTTCAGAGGCTGTTGACTCATAGCGGGAGTAAGGGTGGTTGGTAGCGGTGGCTCAACCCTGATATTGAGTTTGATTTTCTTGAAGTCGGCTAAAACTTCTGCGGCACCCTGATAGCGTTCCTCAAAGTTGGAGCGCACCATTTTCTCAATAATATCTGCTAGAGCGACAGAACAAGTTACGAAATCGCCAATATTAATTCCGCCTTTATGATTTTTCAAGGAAGCCAGTTCAACAATTGATAGTCCTGTTACTGCACGAAGAGCGATCGTTCCTAGGGCATAAATGTCACTATTGTAGCGAGGGTTGCCGGCGGATTGTTCGATCGGCACATATACTGTATTAGCAACAGGCGACTCTTTTTTAGCACAAGACCATTTAGCTGAATTAGAGGAAGTTGGCGATGACAAATAACAATGAGCAATTTCCGGGTTCAGTTCCTTATCTAAGCTAAAATCAGTTAACACCAATTGGCCATCTGACTCGCGCCTAATCAAATTATGTGGTTGAATTCTGCCATGAATAAAGCCGTTCTCATGTATAAAAACTAAAACTTCTAATACTTCCTGAAGCAAAGCTATAACTTTCTTTTCAGCCCAAGGTTGACCGGGAATTAGTTCTTTGCTTAAAGCTTTTCCAGCAATGAATTCTTCAATTAAGTATAAATTGCGATTTTCCTCAAAATACGCCAACAATTCGGGGATTTTATTATGTTTACCCAATTTTTCAATCTTTTCTGCATTTCTTTGAAATATGGCTCTGACTGATCCTGGAATCTGCGAACTTTTTCCAGGGAGTCGCATTTTTATCACTTGGCATTGCGGAGAACCCGGACGGTGAGTATCTGCCGCCAAATAAGTTGTTCCCACCTCACTTGAGTCTGTGACTTTAATGATGCGGTAACGTCTGTCTAGAAATTTACCAATCATGATATGCCCTCATCCCTGTTACTGATCAAATTTTCGCATATAATCAGGATAGTTATCGCACAAGGCAACAAATTTTGTAGGGAAACGGCACTGCCGTGTCCTGACTATGTGAACATGAACATACAACTCGTTGACTCCCTAATTCAAATTATCTTATCTTTGTCAGCAGATGAGCAATTAGCGATTGCGGACAAATTATTAGAAAACATCCCCTACCCTTCGACTCACCAATTAATGCAGCTTGCTCAAAGCGGTGGCTGTTTTGATTTTTTGTATAACGAACCTGATATTTACACCCTAGAAGATGGACAACCTATTTCGTCATACTAAAAAAAAAAGACTTAATTCATCTTACCCTGAGCGAAGTCGAAGGGCTTTCTTCCTTCTTCCTTCTTCCTTCTATTTAAAACAATAAAAAATGGCTGAATCATTAACAAAAGGAGGAACGATCGCAGCGATCGCAACTGCGATCGTCCCCCAACAAGGCAGTGTCGGAATTGTGCGAGTTTCCGGCTCCCAAGCCCTAAAAATTGCCGAAACTCTGTTTCGCAGTCCAGGTAAGCAAATTTGGGACTCTCACCGCATTATTTACGGCTACATCCACCACCCTAAAACTCAAGAATTAGTCGATGAAGCCTTACTGCTAATTATGAAAGCGCCACGTTCCTTCACTCGCGAAGATGTCGTAGAATTTCACTGTCACGGTGGGATTATGGCCGTGCAGCAAGTCTTGCAATTGTGTTTGGAAAACGGAGCGAAATTGGCACAACCGGGAGAGTTTTCCCTGCGGGCTTTTTTGAATGGAAGACTGGATTTAACTCAAGCTGAAAGCATTGCAGATTTAGTGGGAGCAAAATCTCCGGCTGCTGCACAAAGTGCTTTGGCGGGGTTGCAAGGAAAATTGGCCAAGCCGATTCGCCTACTGAGAACAACTTGTTTGGATGTGTTAGCAGAAATTGAAGCGAGAATTGATTTTGAGGAAGATTTGCCGCCTTTGGATGAAGCTCAAACAGTCTTGGAAATACAGCATATTTTAGATGAATTGTCAACAATTTTGGCAACAGCCGATCGCGGAGAATTACTCAGAACCGGTTTGAAAGTGGCGATAGTGGGCCGGCCGAATGTGGGAAAGTCGAGTTTGTTGAATGCGTGGAGTCGGTGCGATCGGGCGATCGTCACTGATTTGCCCGGTACAACACGGGATGTAGTAGAATCCCAGCTAGTTGTAGGGGGAATTCCGGTGCAAGTGCTAGACACAGCGGGAATCCGGGAAACCGAAGACAAGGTAGAAAAGATTGGAGTTGAGCGATCGCGCATAGCAGCACAACAAGCCGATCTAGTATTATTGACAATTGACGCAGAATCTGGGTGGACAGCAGGCGATTCAGAGATTTACGAACAAGTAAAACACCGTCAAGTAATCATCATCATCAACAAAATCGACCTAGTAAAAACACCCCCAAAATTACCTTTTGCATCTGAAACTCACCGAATAGTAACCACAGCCGCCGCCCTAGATAGAGGCATAGAAGACTTAGAAACGGCAATTTTAGATGCCGTAAATTCCGACAATTTGCAAGCAGAAAACCTAGACTTAGCAATTAACCAAAGGCAAGCAGCAGCCATCACCAAAGCAAAGTTTTCTATAGAACAATGCCTAGTTACGATCAGCGATAAATTGCCCTTAGATTTCTGGACAATAGACTTGCGAGGTGCAATTCAAGCCCTAGGAGAAGTCACGGGAGACGAAGTAACAGAATCAGTATTAGATAGAATCTTTAGTAGATTTTGTATTGGGAAATAAGCATAGAGGCCCAAATTAGCTTCGCAAAGAGCTCGCAATGACATGATGGTGTTTATTTATGAGCAGCTACTTAACAACTAACAAACATCAAGATCTCGGCCTACCCAAAGTAGTAATATAAAGCACCGCTTCATCAGCCGGAATTCCCAGAACCTCATTCACCTTATCATCAAAAAATCCCGCAATCCCACTCACACCCAAACGCAATTGAATCGCCGCCAAATTCAGCCGCTGGCCCAAATGACCCGCATCCATGTGTAAATAACGATAAACCCGATCGCCATATTTAGCAACCGCCTTCTTCAAATCCGCCGTATGAAATAACAAAACCCCCGCATCTCTACCCAATTCTTGCCCCAAACACAAATAATGCAACTCCCTACGGAAATTCTTAAACCGAATTTGCCGCAACTCCTGAGCTTTAGGAGCATAATAATAACAGCCTTCTTCTAAACCATTCACACCAGAAACCGCCACAAAAGTCTCGATTAAACTCAAATCGAAATAATCAGGATCACCATCCAATCCTTGGTCAGTATAATGGTGTGGCTGATAGGTAAAATCGAGCAGCGCTAGCAGTTCATCCAATTTCAACGAAGCACCAGTATAATAACGAGTCGAACGCCGTTTGAGAATTGTATTTTCTAAATTGTCTAAGTGAAAGCCCCAACTTATTGAAGGAGTTACCGTCGATACTTTAGTACAAAATGGGAAATTATATTTATCTTCTATTCCCTCTTCATTTTCATTGATTTTCCAGCCATCCGCACCTGTAGTAGTATCTGAATCCAACTGCGTAGATTCATGCAGATATTCTAATAGTTGACCTTCGGGAATTTTCGGGTAATCTGTTGTGGTTTTTCCAGGTAAAGCGGTTCTGAACTTTGGCAAATTTTGCTTGATATCTAACAATTCCGCCAAAGCAACTACACAGATTGTTCCTTCTTGCTTTGAGTCGATATAAAGCAATTGATTTACCGCTTCATCTGCAAATCCTCCAATCAGGTGAGGTCGATAGTCATTCAGCGCCGCAGCTAATTCAATGTTGCTTAATAAATGACCTGTATCTAAAAAAGTTCGTCTATAAGCTCGGTCTTCATAGCGCCAAGAAGAGCGGAAGAAAACATTTGTAATTGCAAGTGCCAATTTAGTATCTTCTAAAGCTGGCGACCAAAAACAAGCCGCTTGCAATGCTGGCCAAACTTCGCTATCCCAAAAATGCACTAACGAATGAGTTCTCGCCTGATAATTATAAAGTCCGGCTGGCAAATATGGAGTGCCACGGGATATCAAATAAACCTCTGCGGGGTAAAGCCCCCCAGCCGATGGAGCCGATCGCAAATAAAGCGGACTCCCATCCATCGTGGACACCTTAGCAGTCAATCCATAGCTGCACAGCAATAAATTAGACAACCGATGCCACCAACTGCCATCAGGCTCGGTCTGTGACTCTTCTGATGTCTCTTTTAGATAAGGCTTGAGGTCAAAATATGCTCCAATTTTATATTCCTTAAAGGGGACGGGTTGCTCTCCCCAGTCTAGCTGTCTGCTTTTGGCAGCAATGGTTTGAGGGTCATATTTTGTCCGTTCGTGGTAGTGCTGAGCAATGGATACTGGAGTTTCTGGCATAGTCAGAGTCGGAGCCTCTTTGGTTGCTGTTCTGATTCGATCTTGACATTACTAACGGCTTACTGGTACGGCAGGCTATAAATTTACAAATATAAAAAAAATCTTAGAGAAAATGCAATCTTTACTATATAAGCTTAACATGAATAAATCCATAAGTATGAATACGCAAGATAATAGCCATCAATTTTTGTGATAAATTGACAGCACGAGCTGTACTTATAAAGGGGTAAAAATGCAAAAGCTCAGCGCGAAGGAATTGCTCGTTCAGTATTCTGATTTAAGCAGAACTAATTTATAAAATGCCAAATTCACCAAGTCTCAATTAGCTGGATGCAATTTATTTCGATCGCGTTTGGGAGACTTATCGGATGCTGAGTGCGATCGCACTACCATTGGCCCCGAAGGATATTAACTAGACCTAGACCATATTTCTTGTGGAACAGGCATCCTGCCTGTTCTTAACAGGCTTTTTGGGAAATGTTTACTGTTTTTGAGGGCAAAAGGGCGATCGACCTTTTCCCCTATTTTTGATAATTCTTAATATTTCTGATACTGCTGAGACTCTAAGTTAAAATTGTAGATAATTTGCCGTTGAACAACATTTGCAATAACTAACAGACTTTCTGCCTGCAAAACCAGGTAAACCTTATGAATGCTCCAAATAAGAAAGAAACAGAACTCCAGCGCCGGGAAAGAGAGCTTCAGGAACGCGAACACGCAATTCGACTCCGCGAACTAGAAGCAGAAATCTATCGGGAACCGCCGACATATCAAACCAGCAAGCACGAAGCATCGGACAGCAAACTCAAACAATTGCTCCGAAAACTGACAATTGCAGGTCAGTTTACAGGCATTGTAATTGCTGTCGGAGTTGCGGTCAAACTATCTTCTTGGCTGGCCACAGCGGTGATAGTTGGGGGATTGTCTTTCGTGATTTTCAGAATAGTCTTTGACAAAGACAGCCCGAAAAATTAAGCTAAAATTGCTGTTTTTAATGTTTAATAAAAGCAACAAATAAACTATCAGAAAAAACAGATGAACCAGAAAATTGAAACGAGCAGTTTTATTGATGATTTAGAGCGAGTATCACAAGTGCGCCGAGAAATAGCTGATCGGCTCAGCAATATCGCCGCCACCATCAATAAATCAGAATTAGAAGCAGCCGAAGCATCAGGGAAACTGGGTTTAGAAGCAGACAGCCAAGACATCAGCATCGCCAGCGAAAACTTGCGACAAGGAGTTTTTCGGCTGCTGGTTTTAGGAGACATGAAACGCGGCAAAAGCACTTTTCTAAATGCTTTAATTGGTGAGAAACTCTTGCCCAGTGACGTGAATCCTTGTACGGCATTGCTAACAGTTTTACGCTTTGGTATCACCAAAAAAGTCACAGTTTATTTCAAAGAAGGTAGACGACCAGAACAGCTTAGTTTTAACGCTTTTAAACAGCAATATACAATTGACCCCGACGAAGCTAAAAAGCTAGAAGCTCAAAACAAGTCAGCCTTTCCAAATGTCAGTCATGCCGTTGTAGAATATCCGTTGCCACTGCTCGAAAAAGGCATAGAAATCGTAGACACTCCGGGGCTGAATGATACAGAAGCGCGCAATGAAATTTCTTTGAGTTACATCAACAACTGCCACGCAATTCTATTTGTATTTCGAGCATCTCAACCTTGCACCTTGCAAGAACGTCGCTATCTAGAAAATTACATTAAAGGGCGAGGATTAACTACTTTCTTTTTGATTAACGGTTGGGACGAAATTCGTGAGGGATTGATTGACCCGGAGGATGTCGAAGAACTAGCAGAATCCGAGGAAAAATTGCATCGAGTTTTCCGCACAAATATCGGCGAATACTGTCAGATTGATGGCCAAGATATTTACAACGATCGAGTATTTGAAATCTCCTCTCTCAAAGCCCTAAGACTGCGATTAAAAGACCAAAATGCTACTCTTGACGGCACAGGATTTCCTGAGTTTATGGGAGTAATTAATACATTTTTGACCCAAGAAAGAGCGATCGCAGAAATACGTCAAGCTAGAAGTTTAGCGCGGCTGGGATGCGATCGCGTTCGCGAAGCCGTCGAGCGACGCATTCCTTTGTTAGAGCAAGATGTCAACGAGTTAAAACAACGAATTACTTCCGTTGAACCAGAATTTGGAAAATTGCATGAAATACGCGATCGCTTTCAGGAAGAAATCAAAATTATGCGCGATCGCAAATCCAAGTCCGTAGCAGATTCTTTCAAGTCATACATTCTAAATTTAGGCAATACTTTCGACTCAGATTTTTTCCGCTACCAGCCCGAAATCAGCTTTTTCGATTACCTAGAATCCCACAAGCGCGACTCATTTAATGCCGCCTTTAAAAAAGCATTCGAGCAATACATAAACGACAAAATTTCCGCATGGGAACTTACAGCCGAAGGAGAGATTCGATCAGCCTTCGCACAACTGGCTAAAAGTGCAGCCAGCTACAGCGCTAGTTACACACAAATCACAGATTCGATGACCGAAAAGTTAATCGGACACAAAATGTATACTGGTACAAAAATAGATTCCGAAGACAGTTCCCCCGCCTGGGCAAAGTGGGCAATGGGATTTTTCTCCTTAGCTTCCGGTAACGTAGCTGGCGTTGTTTTAGCTGGTGCCGGTTTTAATTGGCAAAATATCCTCGTCAACTGGATGGCTGTAATTGGAATTAGCAGTTTTTTACTGATGTTTACGGGAACTTTTTTGGGGCCACTAGGCATGGTTGCGATCGGTTTAGGTGTGGGTGCTTTGCAAGCGGATCAAGCTCGCAAAGAATTAATTCAAGCCACGAAAAAAGAGTTTGTGAAATATCTACCCCAGCTAGCACAGGAGCAATACGAATTGATACATCAAACTGTAGAAACCTGTTTTGACGAGTACGATCGAGAAGTGATTAAGCGGTTGAACAATGACATTAACTCTCGTAAAGCTGAGTTAGATAATTTGCTAGCTCAAAAAGAATCCCGCGAGATTAATAATCAGACGGAATTAAAGCGTTTAAAAAGTATCGATGCTGAGGTTCATTGCGAATTACAAAGTATTGAGTCTGTGTATCAAAATCTGCTGTCAGTTCCTGCTTGATCCCCTTATTTTCCATGCAGTCCTTCATAAAAATGCGATCGACATGAGTTACAAAATTGCCACCGAAAACTTCCTCAACGATTTAGATAGAGTCACCAAAACACGTTCTGAAGTAGCAGCCGGACTTCAAAACCTAGTCGAAACCCTGAAACAAGCAGAATCAGCATCAGAAAACAATTCCGGGAAACTAGGTTTAGAAAGAGACATAGAAGACATCACCACCGCGAGTCAAAACTTGCGCGGCGGTGTGTTTAGGCTGCTAGTTTTAGGCGATATGAAACGCGGCAAAAGCACTTTTCTCAATGCCTTGATCGGCGAGAATTTATTGCCCAGCGATGTAAATCCATGTACGGCTTTGCTCACGATTTTGCGCTACGGTTCTGAGAAAAAAGTAACTGTTTATTTCAATGATGGCAAAAGTCCCAAACAGCTCGATTTTAAAAGTTTCAAACAGAACTATACTATTGACCCCGCTGAGGCAAAAAGGCTAGAACAAGAGCAAAAACCAGCATTTCCAGATATCGACTGTGCCATTGTCGAATATCCTTTATCCTTGCTAGAAAAAGGGATAGAAATAGTTGATAGCCCTGGACTGAATGATACAGAATCTCGCAACGAATTATCTCTCGGTTACATCAACAATTGCCACGCTATTTTGTTTGTACTCAGAGCAACTCAGCCTTGTACCCTTGGGGAAAGACGCTATCTGGAAAATTACATAAAAGGTCGTGGATTGAGCATTTTCTTTTTGATTAATGCTTGGGATCAGGTGCGAGAAAGTTTGATCGATCCGGATGATACTGAAGAATTAGAAGAAGCTGAAGGGAAATTACACAGAGTTTTCAAAGCTAATTTAGCTGAATATTGCGTGACAGATGGACACGATATTTATGACGAACGGGTGTTTGCCATTACCTCAATTAAGGCGCTGAGATTGCGGGTGAAAAACTCCGATGCTGATTTGGAAGGTACGGGTTTTCCTGAGTTTATGGCTGCACTGAATACGTTTTTGACACAGGAAAGGGCGATTTCGGAATTGCGCCCAGCGAGAACTTTAGCGCGTCAAGTTTCTACTCGTGTCCGCGAAGCTGTTGAACGCCGCTTACCATTACTCGATCGCGATGTCAATGAGTTGAAAGAAAAGATTAATTCAGTGGAGCCTGAATTTAACTCATTGACTCAAATTCGTGATGAGTTTCAAAAGGAAATTATCAGTGTGCGCGATCGCAAATCAAGAGCAATTGCCGATTCTTTCCGAACTTTTGTACTCAATCTAGAAAATACCTTTGAAACTGATTTTTTGCGGTATCAACCGGATCTGAGATTTATGGATTTCTTCAGCCAAGGTAAGCGAGAAGCCTTTGAACTATCGCTCAGACTAGCATTCGAGCAGTACATCAACGACAAACTTTCAGCTTGGACACTCACTGCTGAACAAGAAATGACTTCAGCCTTTTCTCACTTATCGAAAAGTGCGGCAAATTACGGAGCATCTTACACGAAAGTGACTGATAAAATTACCGAAAAACTGACTGGGCAAAAAATACCACCAGCACTCAATAACTCCAATGAAGATAACTCGCCCGGTTGGGCAAAATGGGCGATGGGACTGTTTTCCTTGACCAGCGGAAATCTGGCTGGAGTGGCGATGGCTGGAGCGGGTTTTGATTGGAAAAATATCCTGCTCAATCTAATTACTGTGTTGAGTGTCAGTACGATTCTTGCTAGTATTACAGGTATTGTCTTAGGGCCGTTGTATTTAGCTTTGGTGGGGATGGGTGTTGGGATTTTGCAAGCGGATGGAGCTCGGAAAGAGTTAGTAAAAGCGGCGAAGAAAGAGTTGGTCAAATATCTACCGCAGGTGGCTCAAGAGCAATGGCAGCCTATCCATGATGCTGTCAAAGAGTGTTTTGATGTTTACGATCGCGAAGTGGGCGATCGCATGAATGATGATATCAATTCTCGGAAAGCGGAATTAGATAATTTGCTAGCACAAAAGGAGTCTCGTCAGATTGATTATCAGGCAGAATTGGAGCGGTTGAAAAAATTAGATACTGATGTCGCAGCCCAGTCTCAAAGTATAGAATCGGTATATCAAAACTTCTTGGCATCTGCGGCAACCTAATCCCCCAGACAGAGTAGGTTTGTTTCATTCTTCGTAGGGTAATCCCCAAGGATCTTAGGTCACTGAGCGTAGTCGAAGTGTCCGCTTTATAGACTACACTTCGACTACGCTCAGTGACCAGAAAAATGAGAATACAACAATATGCAACAACCCGAAAATTATCAAAATCTAACCGACAATCTCAAGTCAGCACTCGGTATTCTGGAACTCGATAAAAACTCCCAACTTTATCGAGATACAGCCTCAATCTGCGACTATCTAGCTAAACCAACTTTTCAAATCGCCGTCTTTGGCCCGTTTAATTATGGTAAGTCAACTTTGCTGAATGCTTTACTCGGAAATCGCAGTTTGCCGATCGACTTAGTTCCCACTACAGGTGCCGCCATTTATGTCAACTACGGTGAGGAATTGCACGCCAAAATTACCTTAAAAGATGGCACAGAAATTAGCGAAAGTGGTACTGATGTTTTGAAACAGTATGCTATCCTTGATGATGCGAGAAAAATGCGGGATGATGTCGCTGCTGTCAATGTTTATTGTCCCCATCCTTTTCTGAAAACAGGTGTGGAATTGCTAGATTTGCCTGGAACAAATGACAGGGAAGAACAGGATAATTTAGTCCGGGATAAATTGCTAACTGCTGATTTGGTTGTGCAGGTACTTGATGCTCGTAAGTTGATGACTTTAGGTGAACGAGAAAACTTGAGAGATTGGTTGAGCGATCGTCATATTCATACAGTTGTATTCGTTGCTAATTTTATCAATTTACTGGAACCGGAAGACCAAAAACAAGTTTATAATCGGTTGTTGTTTGTTGCCGAAAGTTTTCGCTCGAACTTGCCAAATAATATTAGTAATATCTACCGTGTCGATGCTTTGCCTGCTTTGAGAGCGAGACTGAAAGGAGATGTGGCGGCTGCACAAACTACGGGAATTGCGATGTTTGAATCGGCTCTCCAAAGTATTGCAACATTTCAACAGGAAAAGACGGCTGTGAAGTTGCCGCGAGTAGTAGCAATAGCTGGTCAGATTTGTCAATCTCTTCGAGCTAAAGCTGAAACTGTGGTAGCAGAAATTGAAGCAGAAAAACAGACGCGACAAGCCAAAATAGAAATCAAACAAAAAGCTGAAAAACTGATAACTAAAGGATTTGAAGCTAGTGTTTCCGATTTCGAGATTTGGCTTTATCAGCCGACATTGTTGCAACGATATCAAGCTGAAATGGCTGCATCACTTCAGGAAGCTAAATTTGATGCGTGGGAGACAAAATTTAAGCAAGAGGTCTTAGAGCAGCAGCAAACGATCGCAGAATGGATAAATAAAGCTTGTGAGTTTTTTGGAAAATCACAGCCGATCGCACTTTTGATCTCATTTCCAACCGCACCACAGATAACCTTGCCGCCACCACCACCAACTCCGGTTCGGCAGTCAAGTGATAGTGAAGTGGCACCGGTGGCGATCGCAACTGGCTTAGGTTGGCTGTTAGGCGGGCCTGTGGGAGCCGCAGTAGTGGGGGGTGCGAGCTATATTTTGAACAAGACAACTGGCTACGAAAAGCCACCAGAATCCTCAGCAGCTTATCTAAATGATGTCACCGAAATTTGCAATGATGCTGCTAAAAACTATCTCACTCGTTTCAGCACGGAAACTTTTTCGATGCTGCAACACTATAAGGAAATAGCTGAAAAAGTTATCAATTTTGAAGATAGCAAAGAGCCGTTAAATATGAACGTTCAACAGTATCAGTTACAGTTGGTAAATAATTTAGTGGAGAACTTAGAGGCAGAATTGGATAGAATAAAAGTCATGTGATTTCAGCTTTGAGATTGATTTTAAGAGAACAGGCAAGATGCCTGTGCCACAAGAAACAGGCAAGATGCCTGTGCCACAAGAATTTAAGCGATTTTAATTTCTCTAGGTTTCATATATTTCTAATGGTAAATTATCTGGATCTCTAAAAAAAGTAAACCGCTTGCCAGTAATTTCATCAAGTCGAATTTCTTCAACATCAATCTGTTTTGATTGTAAGTAAACAACTGTTTTGTCTATATCTTCTACTGCAAAAGCTAAATGTCTCAAACCGCAAGCTTCAGGATTGTTGACTCTTTCGGGAGGATGAGGAAATGAGAAAAGTTCAATCATGTCACCGTTTCCCACTTGTAAATCTAGTTTGTAAGAGTTCCTTTCGGTGCGGAAAGTTTCTTGGATGATTGCACATCCTAATACTTCTAGATAAAATTTCTTTGAGGCTTCGTAATTTGAGCAGATTATCGCTATATGATGTATTTTTGTAATTTTCATAGTTAAGAAGAAGGAAGAAGGAAGAAGGAAGAAGGAAGTCCTTCGACTACGCTCAGGAACCGAGAAGGAAGTCCTTCGACTACGCTCAGGAACCGAGAAGGAAGTCCAAGATCTAATGGTAACGTCAATTCCATGATAAAATGGGAGGTTTGCAGTCAATTACAATATTTTTACCGCAGGAGACAACTACTATGGCCCGTATGTATTACGACACCGACGCTAACCTAGACCTACTAGCCAACAAAACCATTGCGATTATTGGCTACGGTTCCCAAGGACACGCCCACGCCCTCAACCTCAAAGATAGCGGCATGAACGTCATTGTCGGCTTATACCCCGGTAGCAAATCGGCCGCCAAAGCAACCGCAGCAGGCTTAACGGTTCACCCGGTAGACAAAGCCGCCGCCGCCGCTGACTTCATCATGATTTTATTACCCGATGAAGTTCAAAAAACTATTTACAAAGAACAAATCGAACCGCATCTTTCAGCCGGGAAAGTTCTAGCATTTGCCCACGGTTTTAACATTCACTTCGGCCAAGTTCTTCCCCCAGCCGATGTAGACGTAGTAATGGTTGCTCCCAAAGGCCCCGGACACTTGGTGCGACGGACTTACGAACAAGGAGAAGGTGTTCCTAGCTTGTTTGCAATCTATCAAGATGCTTCTGGCCAGGCGCGCGATCGGGCAATGGCCTATGCTAAAGGTATTGGTGGCACTAGAGCCGGTATTCTGGAAACCACTTTCCGCGAAGAAACCGAAACAGATCTTTTTGGCGAACAAGTAGTTTTGTGTGGCGGTTTAACTGCTTTAATCAAAGCTGGATTTGAAACCTTAGTGAATGCTGGATATCAACCAGAATTAGCTTATTTTGAATGCTTGCACGAAGTCAAACTGATTGTTGACTTAATCGTAGAAGGAGGTCTCGCCACAATGCGTGATAGTATCTCTAATACAGCAGAATATGGCGATTTGACTCGCGGCCCTCGCATTGTCACCGATGACACCCGCGCCGAAATGCGGAAGATTCTGAGCGAAATTCAATCAGGTCAATTTGCCCGCGAATTCGTGCTCGAAAATCAAGCTGGCAAACCAGGATTTATCGCAATGCGCCGTCAGGAAGCTGAACATCCGATTGAAGAAGTTGGTAAAGATTTGCGCGCCATGTTTAGCTGGCTGAAGAAGAAGTAAAAGCTTGAAAATTGGGGCATAGGTTATTATTTAGTTGTTAGTTGTTATTGGTTATTTGTTAGTTCTAATAACGAATAACCTATGCCCAACTTCCTATGCCTGTACACGATTTATGGCTAATTCATTGGACTTGATATATGGCAACTACCAAGTGTGTTAAGGTTTTGTTATTGTTCCTTTAGACCCTTGGACTACGCTTAGGGTACTGCTCCGCTCCCTGAGCGTAGTCGAAGGGCAGGGAGCCATGACTAAAGTGCCTTGGCGACTGCTATAACTCTTGTTTTTTCCATCAACGTTTGGGACTGGGAGTTTTTTGTAGTTCGTCAAGTTCCCGTTGTCTTTGCTGGTTTAAATCCTTGGGTTTCACCCAAGATGGCCACAGCCCCAGTAGGAATTTTCGACTTGTGACGCTGGCATCTCTTGCGGGTTTGGGGAGAAATGTCCAACTGTCACCATAGGTAACAAACAGTGCTGTTACCAGTAGTAACAGCGGGATGTAGTTTCTTTTAGGCATGGCAGTTTTGAGTTGAGTTTTTTAAAGCCGTTAATATATATTTTGCCCTTCAGTAGCTAAAAAATATCATATTAATTCCGTTGTACCGGAATGATTTTTGATGTTGAGTGTTGACTGTTTTAAAAATACCAATGTGACCTAAACTATATTATTGTTGGGTTTCACTC
>NZ_JAKJHX010000030.1:40585-49831 GCF_021648855.1 Tychonema litorale BBK16
TGTTCTACCCAACCTACGGTGATTGTGTAGGTTGGGTAGAGGAACGAAACCCAACTAAACTATATTATTGTTGGGTTTCACTCTGTTCTACCCAACCTACGGTGATTGTGTAGGTTGGGTAGAGGAACGAAACCCAACAACCAAAACTATCAACTAACTTCTTATACCAATTCCCAATTCCCCATTCCCAATGCCCAATTCCCAATTCCCAATTCCCAATTCCCCATTCCCAATATCTATTTATTCTCCTTAATGAAAGTTTCTACAATAGCATTAGCTTCAGGAGGAATCTCTGTCACCAGTCGGACGGGAAGTGCTGGTGTAGAAGCAAATTGCGCGTAATCTGGTGTTAAAAACACTGCATACTTATCAGCATCGGCAGTCAGTTGAGCCGCCATTGCTAAACTTATAGCTTTGATATAGTTGCGAATGCTAACAGCTTTGTCGCCGACTACTTCATCGCCGGTAATTACTGTACTCGGTTTACCAACTTGGTCTAAAGTTGTACTGGGATCTTTTACGCTTAAGTGGGTTGCGCCGACAAAACCAACTAGCCATTTGGGTGAGGGGATTTGTGGGAATCCGATAATTTGTTCGACTAAGGCGGGAGTGGTTTTATCCGCAGAACCAGCAACTATTAAGGTGGGAATTTGAATCTTACTTAAACCTGTTTCTCCAAATAATAAAGAGGTTGTGGGGTTCATGGCGATCGCCCTTTTAATTCTCTGGTCACGTAATTCATAGCGTTCCTCTGGCAATCCGGCGGCCGCGCACTGAATGCCTTCGCCCAAACTTAAAGTAATTAAATCCGCCTGACACCGCTGTTTGAGACGGCCCAATTGCATCTCGGCACCAGCTAAGGACAAAGCAGCAGCGCCGCCGAAGGAATATCCAATTACCATCGATTTGTCGATCGCAATTTTACCCTGCAAATTAACATCCGTTTTGTTCAATTTTGCCAATTCATCGAGGACAAAAGTGATATCCTTGGGACGGTTCAAAAACTCTTGAGGAGCAATTAACCGCGATTGACCTGCGATCGCAGCATTGGTGTTAGCCTCATTGCTTCCCGGATGTTCCAAAGCAGCCACTATATAGCCGTGAGACGCCAAATGTTCGGCTAAGTAGCGCAAATCGGTACGCACAGAACCTAAACCATGAGAAAACACGATTGTCGGTTTATCGGCTGTCGAAGCCTTTGACCAATAAACATCAAGAGGAATGCGCCGATCGCGTGCGGTATCATTTAAATCTAGTTTTAAAACCTGCACTGCATTCGGGCCGGCTTGACTGGCGTCAAAGGGCAGATTCAGCGTAGATTTATTGGCTCCTAACTGAGGTGCGATCGCAGCCATAAACCGCTGAGTTTGCCAAAAACCTGTATTTAAATTGGCCAAAACTGCAAAAGCGCGATCGAGATCCACTACTACCCGCCGCCCCGGATAATTTTCAATAAAACTCAATACTGACAAGCCTTCTGGCTTATTTGCTCCCAAAACTAAGGCCGCTCGCAGGGCTTCCACACCGGCACCATCACGCCTGGGTATTACTGTTGTTAAATCGGCGAGAATTGCACTACCAACACGAGTATTCAGCAAGTTGCTGAGGCCGACGACATTCAGCGGAATTTTGGCTTTGAGAGCTCCAAAAATTTGACTCCGTTGTTCAGACGAGAGGAGATTCGCGTAGGTTTGCAGGCCATCTGGGACTTTTCCGGTTTCCACAAGCGATCGCAAATCCGCTACAGATATAGAGGATTCTAAGATACCTTTTCGGACAACAACGGTTTCTGCCGCTTCCGCAGGGGCGATTGTACCGCTTAAAGTGCTGATGGCGATCGCGATCGACATACTCGCCACCGAGGATAACCATTTGAATGTTGTTTTAATGCTCATCTTTAGTTTAGGAAGTTTATAGGTTATACATCAGCATATTCTGCTATATCAGAAGGAAGTTAGATTTTCAATTAAATTGACCGATCAATCGAAAATCCAAAATCCGAAATCTAAAATTCCCCAATTCCCAATTCCCAATTCCCAATTCGCTATTTAAAATCTAAAACCGGAAAAGGTTTCGCCGCTTCCATCTGCGCCGCCAAAGCAATTAAAGTAGCTTCCGCCGCCGGCCGACCAATAATTTGAATCCCCACAGGCAAACCGTTACTATCTAAAATGGCCGGAAGTGCGATCGCTGGTTGGCCACTAGCATTAAACGGTGGACAAGGAGCAATCCAATTAATAATATTAGCTAAAGTTTCTTCACAACTCAAATCCGCCCACTCACCAACCCGAATCGGCGAGTGCATATAAGTTGGCAAAACTAACACATCAAATTTTTCAAAGAATCCTATAATCCGCCGTGAAATCACCTGGATTTGATGCACAGCCCGCAAATATTCCCCAGCCGAAATCGATCTTTCTAACAACCAGCGATTCATCGGTTGCAAAACAGAGGCTGGAATGCCACTTGCAGCTACTCCAGTCTGCCAAATCGCTGTAAAGGGTTCGATCAAACCTGTAAAATCTGGACATCCAGGTTCGACATCGTGACCCAAATCAGTCAGTAATTTTACGGTATCAAGTACGGCTTGTTGACAGACATCCGCAGCCTCGCCCATCGGAAAAACAGAGGTAGAAAAAGCAATTCGCAACTTGCCTAACTTTTGACTTGCTGATTCTAAAAAGGTGGGATTTGGATCTGGTAGCCAATAAGGATCGCCGGTTGTGTAGCCAGACATGACATCCAAAAGGGCGGCTGCATCTGTGACTGTGCGGGCTAGAGGGCCGTTGGCAGAAATGCCGTTGAGATAATCTCCCACGGGGGCCCAGGAAACTCGTCCCCGTGAGGGTTTGATGCCTACTAAACCGCAGCAGGAAGCGGGGCCTCGAACTGAACCGCCGCCGTCTGAACCCTGGGCGATCGCAGATAAACCTGCTGCTACAGCCACCGCTGAACCTCCGCTGGAACCTCCAGGCGTATATTCTAGGTTCCAGGGATTGCGCGCTGGGCGGAAACCTGGGGGTTCGGTATAAGGTAATGAGCCAATTTGAGAGGTTGCTGTTTTGCCCAGAATGTTAAATCCGGCTGCTTTGATCCGCCATACTACCGATTCATCGTAGGCTGAGATATTATCGACAAGAGCCTGGGTGCCATAGGTACAGGGAATTCCGGTAACTGGTGTTAAGTCTTTGATCGCGATCGGCACTCCGAAGAATGGTGGTAATTCTTGTGATTTGTTGAAGCCAGCTAGTTGTTCGGTTTGAGCTTTGGCTAGGGCTTGAGCGCGATCGGCTGTGACTGTAAAATAACTACCTAGTTGTCGGTTGAGGCGATCGATTCGTTGCAAGTACAAATCCACAAGTTCGATCGGCGAGATCTCGCGATCGCGAATCAACTTCGCCAATTCCAGAGCCGGAGTAAAAGCCAAATCAACAGAATTCATAAAATTCAAATCCTTAAGATACGGTAATAATTTATACTTAATTTAGCCGTTGTAAGTCTGCACCTAAAAAAAATATCAAGAGAGTTACAAAATCTATTGTGTATCCTATACCGATCGCGATCGCATCCCGTAAACAAAATAACATTCCCGTTCTGATGCAGTAGTTTAACTCCCTCTTGAGATAGACTAATGTGAAAAGTTAAGCTTTTGTGTAAGGCACGCACAATTGTGCTCAGTATTTCCAGACTTCCACCAAATTATTCGATCAACTAAGCCTTTTCGTCAATCTGAAGGTAGCATATATGACACAACAGCGCCCGCCAGCTCCCCGTCCTCCCGCACCCGGTGCTCCTCCACCGCCAGGTATGCCACCGCGCCCTCCAGCTCCAGGCATTCCCAGAACAGCAGGATTGCCACCAGCACCACCTGCTGCTCCCCCTCTAGCTCCCCCCGCACCAGTGGCTGAGAGTGCACCAGCCCCCCAATCCTTTGGCGCGTCCAAAGACTCAAGCTCAGGAAACAACCAAAACCCGACCTTGAGAGAGCTCGTGATGCAAGCCAAAGAAGAAAGTATTTCTGACTTGCACTTGGGAGTCAATGAACTCCCCCGCTTCCGCAAGCGCGGTGAAATTGTCGATGCCGGTTATCCAATGACTGATTTAGATGTCTTTATGGGCTGGCTGCGGGAGTGCATGACGGATGATGAAATTGCTCACTTCCAGAAAAACCTAGACTTTGACGGCGCATTCGACTTTGGTTTCGTCCGCATTCGGATCAGCGCCTTTGACTGTTTAGCCGGCCCAGCTATGGTATTGCGGCTCATCCCTGCCGAAATTTTGACAATGGAGCAATTGAAGCTACCGGAAGTGTTTCGGAAAATATGTGGCTATCACAAAGGTCTAATTTTGGTGACAGGGCCCACCGGTTCCGGTAAGTCCACCACAATGGCCGCCATGATTGATTACATCAACAAGAATAATTCTCACCATATCATCACGATCGAAGACCCTGTAGAATTTGTACACACCAGTCGAAAATCTTTGATCAAGCACCGGGAAGTGGGCCGACACACGCTCAAGTTTGTCAACGCCCTGAAAGGGGCTCTGCGACAAGACCCAGACATGATGCTAGTAGGGGAAATTCGCGATCGAGAAACAGTCGAAATCGCCCTGAAAGCTGCTCAAACGGGCCACTTGGTAGCGGGGACGCTGCACACCAACAGCGCTGTCAAAACCTTGAACCGGATTCTGGATATGTTCGGTTCAGAAGAGCAACCGGCTCTACGGGTTTCCATAGCTGAAGCTCTAGTGGCAATCATCGCTCAACTACTGTGCAAAACGACAGATGGCAAGCGGGCTGCCTTTCACGACGTTCTGATCAATACTGATGTGGTTAAGGAATACATTCTCAAAGGGCAGAATGAGGAAATTAACCAAATTATGATCAAGGATACTTATGAAGGTATGACCACGATGAATAAGTCTCTCTACGGACTATATCAAGAAGGTCGCATCACCGAAGAGATTTGTATTGAACAGTCGCCTTCTCCGAATGAAATGGCCCAAATGCTTCGAGGTCGAGTCTAAAAATCAAGTATTAACAGATAATAGATAACAGTTAAAAGTTAAAAGTTAACTGTTATCTGTTATCTGTTATCTAAGAAGTGAGGTACGCCCAATGCCCGATGCCCAATTTCCAATGCCCGATGCCCAATGCCCTATTGGTGTACTTAATTGAAAGCCGATCGCCCAACCTTGCCCAAATTTTTCAAAGGGATTGCACTGTTTACACCTGGGGGAGATTTAATCTACTGCATAGATTCACGCAAGCAAACTCAGTGGCACTTGCAATTGTGTATAGCCCTACAGGAAATACTCGGTTTGTCGGAACCACCACATTTTCTAGTACCTTGCTACACGGCAACCGTTGATTGTTGGCTCGATCCGCGCGATCGGCAGTTGCGAATTGCCGCCGAAGCATACCCCCCTGTCATGCGACATCAAGCGCTCTTGAATGCGGTTTTTGAGACGGGCGACTTGGTTTGGCGCGCCCGTGTTGAAGAAATGTGCGAACCAATGGCGATCGCCACTTATCACCAACAATTCCCCGAACTTTGGGAAAATCATGACTTAGTTGTACATTGGGCGATCGCAGAAGCGCGATCGGAATCCCACAATTGGGCGATTTTACCTCCTTCCCGATTCCCAAAATCACAGCAAACCGACGTTAGGCAAAAACCACTTACTGAACACACAGAAACTCAAGGGTACGTGTTACGGTTGTTTGTTTCAGGGATCAACCCCAGCACTGAACGCACCCTTGAAACAGTACACCAGTTGTTAGAAAAAGCCCTTCACCATCCCTACACCTTAAAAGTTATCGATGTTTTCAAACATCCCGAACAAGCGGAAAAAGACCAGATTTCTGCAACTCCTACTTTGATTAAAATTTGGCCAAAACCCGTGAGACGAATTGTCGGAGAATTGAACGATGTTGAGAAAATCATGCGATTGCTAAGTTCTTCAGAATTTTAAGAAATTAGGAGACGACAATGCCGTCTCCTCCCTATCATAGGTCGTGCAACCGGAATTAATATCAATCAGGAAGACAAACATCAGGAGTACACAAACCTGCGAAATCCAAAGTTGTGACTACCAGCGTATCCAACTCAACTCGTCGAATCACATGATTGTTCGTATCAGCAACAAACAAGTGAGAACCGATCGCACTCAATCCTGAAGGCTCAAAAAATCGAGAATTGAGACCTTTACCATCAACAAGACCAGCAGTACCATCTCCCATCATAGTGATGCACATACCGCCCCGGTGGTCGATCCGCTTAATTTTGTGATTATAAGTATCAGCAACCCAAAGATAATTTTGAGCATACTCAACACCCAGACAATGCTGCAACCTGACCTCCTCAGCACGACCATCTTTATCGCCAAAACCAAACAATTCGCCACTCCCGCAGACAGTTCGCACCTGTGTATCTTCATCAATGCCGATCGCCCGAATCGAACTAATCTCGCTATCAGCAACAAACAACTGCGATCGATCCGTAGCGAGGCCACTAGGCTGAGAAAAAGCAGATTCTGCCAAATTACCATCAACACAAGATTCTCGACCATTACCCGCATAAGAGCCAATCATGCCAGTGTCTAACTGCATTTCCCAAATTTGGTGCGAACCCGCCATCGCAATAAAAAGTCTATTACCAACTCTTTCTAAATCCCAAGGCGAATTCAATAGCGTTTCTAAACCCTTCCCACTGCGGGCCCCAATTTCGTGACTTTGTTGACCATTCCCAGCAATAGTTTCAACTTTCTGATTTGTAAAATCAATTTTTCTCAGAGCATGATTTTCAGTATCAGCAACATAAAGAATTTGACTTTCTGAATCAAAAGCCATGCCTTGAGGTGCAAAAAACTCAGCCTCTGCAAAATCACCATCAATTAAACCCGGTTTCCCAGTACCAATAACGTGTAGAACCTCACCTTCAGTAGTGCTAACAACTATACGGTTGTGTCCAGAATCAGCAACAAACAAACAAGAACCGACTAAGCTTTGGATGACTGAGTTAGCAGGCCCTGGTTCTACAATTTCGTCTACAAATTCACTATTTTCGGTCATTTCGCCCAAAAGAGCTTCATCAATATCAAGCTCTTTTGCCTCAGTTGCAGTAATCGCAAATGCCAGCACTTTACCAGGAAAAGCCAGAGGAGTTGATAGGGGTTGGCGCTGTTTTTCTAAACTGAAACTGAGTGCTTCAAAGTTGATAGCATTTTTATCTTTATATTCAGTAATCAACTTGCCAACTAACTCATCAAGTGCTTCTCTATTGCCTTCGCCAGAAACGTAACCGATGACATAACTTTCTGGATCGATTACCATTAAAGTTGGCCAAGCGCGAACAGCATAACTTTGCCAAATTGTCATCTCACTGTCTACGATTACGGGATGTTCGATATCGTAGCGGAGGATAGCTTGACGGATGTTTTCAACTTCTTTTTCATTATCAAATTTGGCCGAGTGAACGCCGATAACGGTGAGGGAATCTGGGTATTTTTGTTCGATGTATTTTAAATCGGGGAGGACGTGTAAGCAATTGATGCAGCAGTATGTCCAGAAGTCGAGGAGGACAACCCGGCCTTTTAGGGATTCGATGGATAGGGGTTTGTCGGTGTTTAACCAGGGGTAGTTTGCAGGGAATTCTGGTGCTCTGACGCGAGGCATGGATATCTCCTTGGTAGGCCTGAGTAATTTTTACACTTCTTTAATTTAGCGAGAAGTTTGGCAGGATGGGGGAAAAGCTGATTAAATCTGGCTTTTGGGCACAGGGAAGATGGCACCTCACTGTCCTTGTTGCGTATAAATACTCAAAAAATCCCTCTTCAATTAATTTCTAAGAATCTTAGCCAAGATGCTTGACTTTCCTGGTTTGTCAGTTTAAGCTATATCTATGAATCTTAGCCAAGATTATTGGAAATCAGCTCATGTCCAAAATTATCTATGATGTCATCCAGCGTTTTGAGGTAGAAAAAGGTGTACCTCGCCTGATTTCAACCAATATTCAAGTTATTCAAGGTGGCGAAGATTTGATGTCTTCGGCTGCAAATTTACTCAAGCAACTTGGTTTCTATGACAAGTTTGAGGAAAATCGAACATCTCAATATATAGGGTACAGACTTAAAAACCCAAGAAAAGGAGATAAGCGTTATCAACTTGTTTTAGCTCAGCGGAAAGAAGGTTTATGTATTTCTATTCCCCAAGACATATTAGAACCATATCTCCTTAACATGACGTCTCATGTACTCATCCCAGAACAACTGGTTATAGGTTCGTGTTTAAAAGCAAGTTATTGGATATTACCTAGTAAGAGAGACAATTTTTTAAATTCCATTAAGGGAGACTATTGGCATCTTTTTGATAAATTTAACATAGGAGATGAGAGTGAAATTAAAGGAGATTTTTACCTAAATCATTGTGAAGATGATGGTTGGGGTATGGGAACGATTTTTCCTAGCAAGCTACTGGATGAATTTCAAGCAGATAGTTTAAGCAATGACCCCCAATCTTATCTAAGAGTTGATACCGCTAAATTGTTTCCCTACGCATGGCAAGTATCTGTCAGCTCAAATGAAATTTTAGAAGAGTTTCTTGGTCACTTTGCAAAAATTATCATGGAGGCACAATAATGTCTGTTAAATCCAAAAGACTTGTCAACTCTTACGAAGAAAGGATGCTGGAGTTCCTTCACACCTGTTTAGACAACAACTATAAAATTCATACACAGGTTGGCTTATCCCAAATTTGCGAACAAGTCAGCAACCTTGACTGGGAACTAAAAAAGTTTTTATTTAGCAGTGCTGTGGATGCTCTAATTACAGACTTGAACTACAATCCTTGCCTAGTAGTAGAGT
This sequence comes from Tychonema litorale BBK16, assembly GCF_021648855.1. Taxonomy (GTDB): domain Bacteria; phylum Cyanobacteriota; class Cyanobacteriia; order Cyanobacteriales; family Microcoleaceae; genus Microcoleus. The sequence goes on from NZ_JAKJHX010000030.1 coordinate 49,451, forward strand.
TTCAGTCTCAATACCACGATAGCCCAGAAGCGAAAGAGCGCGATCGCAAAAAAGCCACTTTACTTGAATTTGCCAAAGTTCCCTTAATTTACTCGCGGGTAAAAAACTGTGGTTTGTTATGTCTCTCCTCTCAAGATGAGCAAGTAGTTTACAATTTATACACGGGACAAAGCAGGGAAAATGCCCAAGCGCTAATCAGGCAATATTGCAGGGAATCAGTCGCGCCTCAACTTCAGCTTATAGCTTGGTAACAGAGCTTATCAAAAAATTGGGTCGAAAACCCCGTCCTTAAGGACGGCTTTAATTTTTGGGTAAATTTTACCGACCCTGTTAGAATGGAATAGTAAAACAAACGACAAACAATGAAAGCAAGATTCCAAT
>NZ_JAKJHX010000031.1:0-4171 GCF_021648855.1 Tychonema litorale BBK16
CTGCATCTTCTGCCATCAGCGGAAACATATCTTCTTTGTATTTCTGCCAATGTCCAGAGATTTTGAACAAATCGACTCTGGCGATGTGGGGAGTGACTACTTGCAAATAGCCACGTTTGATTTGTTCTTGTTTCAAGAAGTCTTCTAAAATACTTCTCAAAATAGTGCCTTTGGGCGTCCACAAAGGCAAACCTGGCCCAACTGCATCGGCGAAAATAAATAAGCCTAATTCTTTGCCCAATTTGCGATGATCGCGTCTTAGGGCTTCTTCTTTGCGGTGTTTGTATGCTGCTAGCTGTTCGGGGGTTTCCCAGGCGGTGCCGTAGATGCGCTGTAGCTGGGCTTTGGTTTCGTCGCCGCGCCAATATGCGCCTGCTAGGCTTTCAAGTTCGATCGCCCTCGCATTGATTTCACTGGTATTATCCAAGTGAGGCCCGGCGCACAAATCCCACCATTGGTCGCCCAAATGATAAAGAGTAATCGGTTCGATCAAACCTGCTAAAATTTCTAATTTGTAAGGCTCGTTAATCTCTTTAATTCTGCGTTCGGCTTCTTCGCGGCTGACTTCTTCGCGAATTACAGGCAATTTGCGGTTGATGATTTTGATCATCTCTTTTTTAATGGCTTTTAAATCCTGTTCCGTAAAAGGTTCGGGAGTGTCAAAGTCATAGTAGAAACCGTTTTCAATCCAAGGGCCAATGGTGACTTGGGCTTTGGGAAACAATTTCTGTACCGCCATCGCCATGACGTGGGATGTGGTGTGGCGAATTTTTTTTAGTTGCTCCGACTCGCTGGTGCGGGGCAAATCAATTTTAGCGGGCTGTTCTGGAGCGTTCATGGATTCTGAGCTAGACATTGGTTGATTTAGCAATTAATTTAGTTGCACTGGCTTCTATCTTACTCAGATTGGGAGAGCAACCGCAGACTTAATGTTTTGGGTAATTTTTGTAAATTAATTGAGTCTTTGTTAAAAAAATGTTACAATTTGTAAATAGCGTCTAAGATTAAAATAGATAAATAACCCAATTTTAGTCCATGCTTAATCCCAAATTGCCCGAAGCGGAATTGCTAAAATCTATACTGCAACCGCTGTTAGAGGATTTTAGAGACTGGTTTGGTCGATCGGCAACTCTTTTGGAAACTGAGGAAATTGCCTTTCTCACTCGTGATGAGCAGTCTGACTTGTTAGCGCGAGTGAAGCAAGCTCAACAAGAAGTAAGCGCTGCGAATGCTTTATTTCATGCGACTGGAGGTCAAGTTGGGATTGAAACCGCAACCCTGATGCCGTGGCACAGACTGCTTGCCGAATGCTGGAAAGTATCGGCGCGATTTCGCTCAGAGCAGTCGGCGAAGCTTGGAAAATAAGGTGATTTCAAATTAAGCCCGCCGTCAAATTCCCAACTTAAGGAAACATCGGTGGCAGACTTGACAACATCAAAAAAATTTCCAGTTAATAAGTTATTAATTGCTGAAACAGATTTGTAAACTGCTGTGTGGCTGTTTAGCCCGGAGAAAAATATCATGTTACACCTGCTTTATATCCTAGCTTTTACCGTTCTTGCTTTTCTAGCTGTCGGTAACTTAATTCGTAGTTTAGTGACTGTGGGTATGGAGTCCCAGCGCCCTCAACAATTTAGACAAAATAATCACTACGCATCCTATCCTCGCTCTCAGGCTGTACCGCATCCAGAACTTTTAGATGAATACGGCAATATTGTCAATGAGCCTTTGTTAGTGATGCGTTCGCTGACTGTCCAAGATGCTCGCGAACAATTGGATGCTCTCTACAAATCATCTCCCGGCGGCAGCGATGAAGGTGGCGAGTTAGTCTGAGTCTGGGAAACGTATAGTATTTATACTTACGGCGATCGCCCTGAAAAAAATAATTGACTGTTAGTTTCTAACTAACGGCTGATTAGTGGTGATTTTTGAGAGATACTGGAAGGGGATCGATCTCAAATATTTGTCGATCGCTCCCGTTTTGCGATCGGCAAAAATGCACGTTTAAGGCTAAATGATCGTTCCTATTTCGGTATTGGCAGAACTTCTGCAAACTTTGCCCCAACTGCGGGCCCAAATTTATTTCAAGTCTTCCATGACAGCGCTGTCTCACGCGATGGAGGATTTGGTGTTGGCGGGTTCCGATGAACCTTTGGTGATTGCTACTTTTCAGCGAGAGCGCTTCTATCGCCAAGAAGCTCACCGCTATCGGCGAATTGCCTCACGCTCTTCTCAGGTATACGTGCTCGCTGCACCGGAAACTGAGTTTAAAAATTCTTCGGAGTGTCACGAAACTGTGGCGTTTACACCGGAAGATGCGTTAAGCCAAGAGTGGAATTTGGTGGTGCTGGGGCAAGAATACTCAACTTGTCTGATTTGTCAAGAAAAATTTGTGTCGCTGGAAAATCAGGACTCTAGCGAGCCGTTGCTGATGGATCAAGCTCGTAGATTTGAGGGAATTTGGACTTTTGATAGGGAGGTAAGTTGTAATGCAGCCGGATTGTTGCTCGATCGCATTGTTAAGTATCGACCAGAATTGGCCGAAAAGATCGATCGAGCGCGAATAACTTACAAAATAGTCAAAACACCAAAAAAAACCAGGAAATCCACGAATTCCAAATCCGCAAAGCTAGACCAAACTTTAGGGAAAACGCCAAAAATCCCCAATCCCAAACTGAGCGATGCTTTTGCCGAACGGTTAGTGACATACTTGCAAGCTGGCCAACACAAATTGCTAAAAGCATACGGTGCTATAGCTGCCCAAGAACGCAAAGAACGTCTTATAAACTTAATTACAACGGCAATGCGGCAGTCTCTCAACCCGCAAGAAATCGTCGAAGTGGCAGTGCAAGAACTGGGTACTACTTTGTCAGCAAGTCGCTGTTTAATTTATCGTTGCAAAGCTACAGATATTGCAACTAAAATTGATCGCGAGTTTTTGCGCGAGGATACTAATTCCCTGCTAAATCAGACTTGGCCGTTGCAGGAAAATCCGATATTTCGTGATGCGGTGACAAACCAAGAACGAGTTTACATCCAAGATACATCACAACATCCGCAGATTGTCAATACCGAATCGTTAAAACGGACTGTAAAACAGTGGCAAATTATCTCGTGGTTAATGGTGCCTGTGCTTTATCAGGGGCGGGTTCTGGGAATGGTCGAATTGCACCAGTGTCGATCGACTGTAGCTTGGGAAGAAGACGAACTAGCATTGGTTGATGCGATCGCCACTCAACTCGGAGCAGCCTTAATTCAAGCAGAAACCTACGCACATTTAGAAGAACTAAATCAACAATTAGAAGCTTTAGACCGCACTCGCAGCAATCTAATCGCCATCACAGGCCATGAACTGCGAACTCCTCTTTCTACGATTCAAGTATGTCTAGAAAGTTTGAATACCGAACCAGATATGCCAGCCGAATTGCGGAAAATCATGTTAGAAACAGCCCTCGGCGATGCTGATAGAATGCGGAAACTTGTGCAGGATTTTCTCACACTTTCCCACCTAGAAAGCGGACGAGTTGCCTGGAATGTAGAATCACTAACCCTGCAAGAATGCGTTGATTTAGCCCTCAGCAGCGTTCGAGCTCGTGGTTACGACAAAAAGTTGCCACAAATCATCGCCGAAGTATCAGCAGAATTACCTTTAGTACAAGCTGACGGCGAGTGGTTAGTAGAAGTGCTTTCCAAACTGTTAGACAACGCTTGCAAATTCACCACACCCCAGGGAAGCGTGACTGTTCGAGCGAAATGTAACGGTAATCAGATGGTGGAAGTCCTGGTATCGGATACGGGGAGGGGAATAGAGGCGAATAGTTTGAAAATAGTGTTCGATCGATTTTATCAAGAAGAAGGATCGTTGCGGCGCACTGCCGGCGGTACCGGTTTAGGGTTAGCAATTTGCAAACAGATTGTGGCTGGTTGGGGAGGTAAAATTTGGGCAGATTCCCCAGGAAAAGACAGAGGGAGTGAATTTCATTTCACTATTCCTACTGTTTAGATAGTTGACGGTTGACAAAATAACCCGATCTGTACCCTGAGCGAAGTCGAAGGGCAAGGCATCGTAAATAACCCGATCTGTACACTGAGCGAAGTCGAAGGGCAAGGCATCGTAAATAACCCGATCTGTACCCTGAGCGAAGTCGAAGGGCAAGGCATCGTAAATAAC
>NZ_JAKJHX010000031.1:4271-11647 GCF_021648855.1 Tychonema litorale BBK16
CCGATCTGTACACTGAGCGAAGTCGAAGGGCAAGGCATCGTAAATAACCCTTCGACTACGCTCAGGGTACTGCAATTAACAACTAACAACTAACAATTAACAATTAACAACTAACAAATAACAATTAACCATTCGACTCCGCTCAGGGTACTCAAAATAACTGTTAACTTTCTTTACAATTTCGACAGTAAGGTAGCAGTCTAATGATAGGATGCCGTAAAAATCCTTTGGATATATCTATGTCAGAAGAACTCACTGGACAACCTCCTATCTTCGGCGGCAGCACCGGCGGCTTGCTGACTAAGGCGCTAGTTGAAGAGAAGTACGCGATCACTTGGACTAGCGCCAAGGAACAGGTGTTTGAAATGCCAACTGGGGGCGCTGCAATCATGCGTCAAGGCGACAACCTGTTGTATCTGCCCCGGAAGGAGCAGTGCATCGCTTTGGGTGGCCAGCAACTGCGGGCTAAATTCAAAATCTCGAACTACAAGATTTACCGTGTATTTCCTGACGGTTCTAATGAGTACCTACATCCCAAGGATGGCGTATTCCCTGAAAAAGTGAACGAAGGTCGTGTTGCTACTGGTAGTGTCCCTCGCAATATTGGCAGCAATCCTAATCCGATCAAGGTGAAGTTCACCGGTAAAAAGACCTACGAAGTTTAGGTTTTCAGAAAATGGCTGAGCTAGATCGGATCGTGTTTCCTAAAAAGCTCAGCTTGTATTTTCTGGTTTGTAGTAGCGCTTGGACGGGGAAGGCTTTTTCTATATCGCCCAAGCGCAACTGCAAACTTTTTTCTGATTTAAAATTAAATTAAAAATTATCAAAAATGAAGGTGGAAATCAGGCGAGCAACTCATCAGGATATCAATGTTTGTGCTCGGATTAATTATGAAGCTTTTAAGGATATTTCCGATCGCCATCAGTTCCCTACAGATTTTCCGACACTGGATTTTGCCACTGAAATCACTGGTGTTTTAATCAGCAATCCGTCATGTTTTGACATTGTAGCTGAAGGCGATGGCTCGGTTGTGGGCTGCGGTTTTATGGATGAACAGAACCCGATTCGTGGCATTGGGCCCGTCAGTGTCGATCGCACTTTTCAGTCCAAAGGAACCGGACGAAAAATCATGAAAGCCTTACTAGAACAGGGAAAGGAGGCTCCCGGTATTCGTTTGGTTCAAGAATCTTTTAACTTAGCATCCCTGTCTCTGTATATTTCCCTGGGTTTTGAGGTGAAGGAACCTTTGCTGTTGCTGGAGGGGAAGTTTCGCAGTCAGCCACAGTATGACTTTGAGGTGCGGCCGCTCATAAGTGAGGATGTTGACGAGTGTGAGGCTTTGTGCAATAGAGTGTATGGGTGCGATCGCACTTCGGAGATTAAATACGCCCTGAATCACCTTTCTCCTTTGGTGGCCAGCAAACAAGGTCGAATTGTAGCCTATACTTGTGCGGTGTCTACTTTCGGCCACGGTGTCGCTGAAACTGAAGCCGATATGCAGGCTTTGCTCTTGGGTGCTGCTGCGTATAGTCCCGGAGAAGTGCTTTGTTTCCACTTACCCGTGCGTTATGCAAGTTTGTTTCGCTGGTGTTTGCAAGAGGGGCTGCGCGCACTCAAGCCACTGGCTGTGATGTCAATTGGTGACTATCAACAGCCTGCGGGATGTTATTTTCCGTCTTATCTTTATTGATTGTATAGCTAAGTTATATATATGATATTTCCAGATTTTTCACAATTCTGCGAACTGGCAAAACAAGGTAATTTTGTACCGGTATATCAAGAATGGGTTGCTGATTTGGATACGCCGGTGTCTGCTTGGTATCGGGTGTGTGCCGGTCAACCTTATAGTTTTTTGCTGGAGTCGGTAGAAGGTGGGGAGAAAGTTGGGCGTTATAGTTTGTTAGGGTGCGATCCGTTATGGATTTTGGAGGCAAAGGGCGATCGAACAACTCAAGTTTATCGCGATGGTTCCCAAAAAGTGTTTTTGGGCGATCCGTTTGCGGCTTTGACTGAGTGTTTAGAACCCTATAAGCCCGTGAAATTGCCACAGTTACCGCCGGGAATTGGCGGGTTGTTTGGGTTTTGGGGTTATGAGTTAATTAAGTGGATTGAACCGCGTGTTCCTGTATATCCGGCTGGGGAAACAGATTTGCCGGATGGGTTGTGGATGCAGGTTGATAATTTGTTGATTTTCGATCAGGTGAAACGGAAGATTTGGGCGATCGCCTATGCCGATTTGCGGGAAGTTGGAGTTGATTTAGCTCAGGCTTATGGTCAAGCGTGCGATCGGGTTTCTAAGTTAGTTGACAAGCTGAAATCGCCACTTTCACAGCAATCTACCCTGATAGAATGGACTCCTCCTAATGAGGGTCGAGATACTCGTTCTACAAGTGGTAAAGACGGGCAAGATGCCCGTTCCACAACAGACAATACAGAATTGAGTTATACCAGCAATACTACTCCCGAAAAGTATTGTGCCAATGTCTTAAAAGCTAAGGAATATATCAAAGCCGGAGATGTTTTTCAAGTAGTTGTTTCGCAGCGGCTGGAATCTGAATATAGTGGCGATCCTTTTGCACTTTACCGCTCTTTGCGTTTGATTAATCCTTCTCCGTACATGGCTTATTTCAATTTCAAAGATTGGCAGATTATCGGTTCGAGTCCAGAGATTATGGTGAAGGCGGAAAACACTGCTGATGGCAAAAGAATCGCCACTTTGCGGCCGATCGCCGGTACTCGCCGCCGGGGGAAAACTGCTCAAGAAGATGATGCTTTGGCTGCTGAATTGTTGCAAGATCCGAAGGAAATTGCCGAACACGTCATGTTAGTTGATTTAGGCAGAAATGACTTAGGTAGAGTTTGTCGTAGCGGTACGGTAAAGGTTGATGAATTAATGGGTATTGAGCGTTATTCTCATGTGATGCACATTGTGAGTAATGCGATCGGAGAATTGGCTGAGGATAAGACGGCTTGGGATTTGTTGAAGGCTGCTTTTCCGGCGGGTACGGTGAGTGGTGCTCCGAAGATTCGGGCGATGGAGATTGTGCACGAGTTGGAAGGTTGTCGCCGGGGCCCGTATTCTGGGGTTTATGGGTATTATGATTTTGAGGGACAGTTGAATAGTGCGATCGCCATTCGGACTATGGTTGTTCGTTCTTTAGATGGTGATAAACATTCGGTTTCTGTGCAAGCTGGTGCTGGTTTGGTGGCCGATTCTAACCCGGAAATGGAGTATGAAGAGACGCTGAATAAAGCTAGGGGGATGTTGCAGGCAATTCGCTGTTTGAAATAAGGCAGAGGCCCAGAAACCGGGTTTTTTACGAAATACTTGATTGAAACCCTCAGATTAGGTAAAAACCCGGTTTCTTTAGTCGGAGTGCGTCCAAGACTTACCATTTTACCATAAACCTAATTATGAATTTTTACATAGTTGATGTATTTGCCGAGTCAAAATATGCTGGCAACCAGCTAGCTGTATTTTGCGGTGCGGGAGTTGCCGAACTATCTGACACCCAAATGCTGATGATCGCAAGAGAAATCAATTATTCGGAAACTACGTTTATTCCATCAAACCAGCCGGAAAACGGCGGCTATGACGTGCGGATATTCACTCCCAAAAAAGAGTTGCCCTTTGCTGGTCATCCCACACTAGGAACAGCATTCGTTTTGCAGCAAGAAATCATCAACAAACCTGTGGAACAAGTTATTTTAAATCTAGCCGTAGGTCAAATTCCAGTTACTTTCAATTATCAAAACGAAGCGGCAGATATTTTGTGGATGCGGCAAAAATCGCCTGCATTTGGTCAAGTTTTATCAGCCAAAACTCTCTCCAGCGTGCTAAATTTAGAACCTGGTGAAATTGATGCAAACTTCCCAATTCAAGAAGTTTCTACCGGAGTACCATTTATAATTGTACCGCTGAAAACACTCGCATCGCTCAAGAAAGCTAAAGTCAATTTAGATAAATATTTTGAACTGATTGAAACCACTGAAGCGAAAGAAATTTTGATATTTTGTCCAGAAACTTACAGCGATGTTAACGATTTGAGCGTGCGAGTCTTCGCCCCTTCTTTAGGAATTCCCGAAGATCCGGCGACGGGAAGCGCCAATGGCTGTTTGGCTGGATATTTGGTAAATTATGCGTATTTTGGGAAGGATGCGATTGATGTTAAAGTTGAACAAGGCTATGAGATCGATCGACCTTCACTGCTGTTATTGAAATCTCAGAAAAAAGACGGACAAATAGAAGTTTTGGTTGGTGGCAAAGTTGTGATGGTTGCTAAAGGAGAATTTGTGTAGAATTAGCTTAAATATCAGTGAATTGCTGGAAAGTCTCGATACTAATCTACTCAAAGAAAGCTTGCCGACTGCTGGGGCGGTTTTAGCCAAAAATCTCCCAGCTTTTTATGACTGGTTAGAAACTGAACTAGAGATTAAAAACGTTCCAGATAGTCCCGATCATGCTACGCAATGGGTAGTCGGTTTTTTGAGGAATCAAGAAAGTTTAACTCGTTTAGTTGAGTTGCACAAATCGATTCCTAGACCGGCATTAGAACGATCGATCCCTCGTTTAGTTGGTATATTTAAGGATGTGACACCGATCGCACTCAAGCAAGAATTGGAAAAAGCGGTTGCAGCACTTTGTTTGGTACTCGCCGTAGCAGCCCGCGAAAATCAGCCATCAGCGCTATGAAGGGATTTGGCGCGAGTTTAGGTAAAGCGGCTTTTTCGGAAAAATTGTAATTGAGTGCGATCGATCTGAACTACCACGGGCTTTTTCTTGTTTAGGACGATCGCATTATGTCTATCTAGCAAAAGCAACTGAGCCAATAGTACCACCAATACTCGCCGTTTCCGAAACTTTCCTTCAAAGCGTGCCATTCCGACGATCGCCTCTTCTATTTTATAACACCAGTTTTCGCCTTTCTGGGAAATTACAAAAATTGTTCCAGGGATATAATCGCCTCCATTTGCCCAGAAAGCATACCTTTCGCCTAAAGTAAAGTAATGAAAAACATTAGTAGCTGTAGAATTCTTGGCTAACTTTTCAGAAACGCCCAAAGAATTAAAAGTTACAGTCGATCGAATATAATTGTAATATTTTGCAGCAATTTGCTGAGCCACTTTCCCGCCCAAACTTTCTCCGATGACATCAGCCGGATTTCCGTTGACAAACTGCTGCTTTAGCCAATCAATAGCACCGCCAGTTTCCGCCGATTTCAACTGTCGCTCTAATTTTGCCATAAACACATCTGGCGAATCTTCCAAAACGCGATCGAAAGGATACCATGAACCATAGCCTCGAATTACCAAAATCGGCGCATAATTCGCATATTTCATACTAGAACGAACTTCAGCATAAAAACCTGTTTTGAAATCTTCAAATACTTGTTCAACTAGATAATCATGCACTAATTCTCCTGGCTGATGTCGAACGTAAATTGAAGGATTATTCGGTTTAAAAATATCGTGAAGTTGCGGTTTAGCAAACTTTTCGTAAATGGCATCTAGTGAATGTCTTCCGGTTTTGCGATCGACAAAATCCACTTTTTTTGTTGTCATTATTTGGTAGGGGCGGGTTTTACAAACAATATCTAATTCCCACAAACAATCTACATAAACCCGCCCCCGCACAACGAATAATCGAAATCAACTTATATCAAATACAAAAAATGTAAGCGGGGATTTACCGCTGGGCGAGGGCGGGTTTTATAGATTGTCAATGATTGGCAAATATTGTAGGTGAAACCCGCCCCTACAATATTTGCAAAAAACAGTGTTCGATCGACTTTTACAGAACTCGCAACGTGCTAGCAATACTATCGACTGCTTCCATCGCGCGAATTTCATCGAGTGCTTGTTGAAAATTACCTTCCCTAACATCGTGAGTCACGACAACAATTTCTGCTAAATCGCCGTGAATTCCAGTTTGCACGATTGATTCCAAACTAACTTTGTAGTTGCCGAAACAAGTGCCGAGTTTGCCAATTACACCCGGAGTATCGCGGGTGAGAAAACGAGCATAAAATCGCGTTACAATATCCTGCATCGGCGCAATTTTACAGTAGTGTTGATGATTGCAACTCAGCAAAGGATGGGGAATCGGAACAGTTTCGGTTTTGAGAATAGCCACAATATTCATGATGTCGGATACTACCGCGCTAGCTGTTGGCCCGGTACCGGCACCGCGCCCGTACAACATCAATTGTCCGATCGGCTCTCCTTCGACTAAAATTGCATTATAAACACCATTCACGCTCGCCAGTGGATGAGTCTTCGGGACAAAAGTAGGATGCACTCTAATTGAAAGCATTTCTGTATCAGGTGTTGACTCGACATCTTGAGCAATAGCTAGCAATTTGATCGCAAATCCCAGCTTATCGGCGTAGTCAATATCCGCAGCACTAACTTGTCTGATACCTTCGCAGTGAATATCTTCTAATTTGATGCGTCCGCCAAAAGCTAGCGAGGCTAAAATAGCTATTTTATCAGCAGCATCTAATCCATCTACATCCGCTGCGGGGTCAGCTTCAGCATAACCTAATTGCTGTGCATCGGCGAGCACTTCGGCAAAGTCTGCACCTTCTGTTTGCATCCGTGTCAGGATGTAATTAGTTGTGCCATTAATGATACCAATCACAGTTTTAATGCGATTGGCACCCAAGGATTGCTTGAGAGTTTGGATAACTGGAATGCCGCCGCCCACAGCAGCTTCAAACATTACATAAACCCCTTTGGCGTTGGCTGCATCGAAAATTTCTTGGCCGTAGCGAGAAATAACAGCTTTATTGGCGGTGACAATGTGCTTTCCGCTGGCAATAGCTTGTAGAATTAGCGATCGCGCCGGTTCCAATCCCCCAATTAATTCCACTACAATATCAACTTCTGGGTCAGTTGCGATCGCTTCCAGGTCAGTTGTCAGCACATTTTCTGGCAATTGTAAAGACCGAGTTCGAGAAATATCGCGCACTCCCACCCGATAGATTTCCAATTCCTGCAACAGTGGATGGCGACCATCTGGGGAGAGCAAAATCTCTGCCGTTCCCGCGCCAACTGTACCTAAACCTAGCAAACCAATTTTGAAAGCCACGACTTTGACCCGTTGAAACTCACTTAATACACAACTATTGTAAAATATTTTTGACTAAAGTATCTTAATTACTAGATATCTGTTGAAAAAATGCCGACAGTTACTATCACTTAATCAGTGAAATTAACAAAACCCACACTGAGACTATCAAAATTGCCATTTTTCCTTCCCTGAGCAATTGCTGTTGCTGTTGACCCATTTTTTCTAACAACAGTTTCTGGTTTTCTTGCTCCATTTTTCCTTCCCTGAGCAATTGCTGTTGCTGTTGACCCATTTTTTCTAACAA
>NZ_JAKJHX010000031.1:11747-48876 GCF_021648855.1 Tychonema litorale BBK16
CAGTTTCTGGTTTTCTTGCTGATGATATGTCTCAAGTTTAAACGCCACCTCGCGCCCTTCCTGAAGCTCGCGGCGCAGCTCTTTTAAACCCGCAGATCCCCCTATTTCCTTGATTAAAGACTCAAATAATGTATAAAGCTCATTTAACTCTAGTTTTTCTTGCAAAAATTTATTGTATGTACTCTCATTCTGTTCAGTTAGCTCACGAATTTCTTCCAATTGCGTCAGAGCTTCACTTTTCGCACGGGATATCCCCACCTCAATAACTTCTACGATTTCTGCTTTCGCTGTTTCCGCACGGGATATCTCTGGTTGAACTTCACTTGTCGCACGGGATATCTCTAGCTCAAATTCGCTTTTCGCACGGGATATCTCTAGCTCAAATTCGCTTTTCGCACGGGATATCTCTACCTCAATAACTTCTGCGATTTCTGCTTTCGCCTTTTTCGCCGCGGATACATCTAGCTCAACTTCCTTTGCTTGCTCAAGCACTTTATTAGCTTCTGTGATACCATCACTAATCATTTTCCACAGAGCTTCGAGTTGACCGGCTATTTCAGAATCATTTTGCATTTTCAAAACTTACCTCTATTACAGTCACTTCACAATAAATTATTTCAGTCTATTTGTCTAACGCATCTGGAAAAGGGCGATCGAGCATAGCCTGACATAGTAACGATACCAAAGAGCCAGAACGATTGGCTATTTTATCAGACCAAGGATAATCTTTCGGTATAGGTTCCCCTATTTTCTCACGGACTCGCGCTGCTTCATAGACTAAATTTTTGTGTTCTAAATCTTTGGCGATACTTTCAACTAAACGTTTATATTCCTTCTCATTAGTATTTTGAAAACCAGACGCTTCCTCAACTGCTTGCCAAGAACAGTTCATTGCCCGTAATAGCAAACAGCGTAGAGAAATATTCTCAGACGGAACATTTTTTAACTCCTCTTTTAAAGAGTTAGTGCAATCAGTATCATTTTCTAATTTCTTTGGCAAATCATTGTAATGCTTCTGCAATCTCTTGATTGCTTTTTGCTCCCATTCGTAAAGACTTTCACTTTCAACTTTAGCTAAATTTAAAACAAAATAAGTATCTAAGTATGGATGCCCATTGTCACAGCCGCCTTTCAGCAACTTTTCTTGAGTTTCTTGAGGGTTATCTTTGAGCAGGCTTACGTCAACACCACTCGCAAATTCAGCGATCCAACTAGCAGCTTGTTCCGCATCAATAGCATCAATAGTTTGGCAACATTCAAAGTAGCTCCTACCAATTCTCTCTAATTCTTCTGTAGTTGCTACCACTAATAAGCGAGAGCGAGGGCGCGTTAGCAATGTGTACCATTGAAAACTCTCTTCTAACCGAGATGTCCCATTATTCTCAAATATCCGAAAAGCTACGCAAGCATCAAACTCGCGTCCTTTAGCTTTTTCTGCATTTAAAATTTCTAGACTCCGTTGCTTTCCATCTGGATTAGTCCAAAGGACTTTCACCTGGTTTGCTGACTGCTGAAGAAAATACCTTTCACCCTGTCCCTCTCCAGATGAGTTTACTCGCGAATTTAAAAGCCCTAAAAACTCTAAAGCTAACTCCGATGAAGGGTATTCTAGTAAGCGCACTTGCTCACCTTCTTCAACAGCATATTTAGGATCGCTTGGTTCGGGAAAATGCCGGTGCCGGCCATGATGCCTAGCAAATTCTAAAAACTGATTGGCAAACTTTAAAATATGGCGTGAATTTCGATAATTGTACTTAAGTTCAATGGGCCGGCCTAACTCTAGTTTCCCCCAGTCAAAGTCTACGGGTTGAATTCTCTGATTTAAGTCTCCCAACAACCAAAGATAAGTGGAATGTCCCTGGTTTTCCCAAGCTTCTCTTACAGCAATTAGAGCCTGTAACTTAGCTAATAAAAAATCTTGGGCTTCATCGACAATTAAAATAGTAGGCTGGTTTTGGTAAGGAGGGCGAGGCGGAGGAGATATAAGTTGAGTCGCAACACCGAAGTTGCAGAGGCGATTCCCTAACTTTTTTCTCCACAATTCCGGTCTAATATTCTCAAGAATTTCAATACGTTCTCTATTTTCTTGGTAGATGGCATTTTTATCGTTGTTACCATTTTCCCGATCCAGAACGAAAGCTTGATATAGCAAAACATCTCGCGAACTAATATTTTCTAAGCTGGGTGCTAAACCCTCGAATCTCACTAATTCTTGCAGAGCTTTTAATTCTTCCTCTGAAGTTGCTAGGCGAGCGCCCAATTCTGGATCTACTTCACGCACCCAATCAGGAAAAGTACCCAGCCAAAAACCTTCGGAATTTTGCTCTTTTATCTTCTTGATCTCTGAGTAATTTTCCAAATCTTCACGCAATGCTGGAGGAACAATAAGCATTGTGTTCCACCCTTTATCGCGATGAAGTTCACAAGCTAGAAGAGCCGCACATACAGTTTTACCCGTTCCTGGCCCACTCTGAACTAACCAATTGTTTGTAGACCATATCCCCTGCTGCATCAACTCAGCAAATGGCTGTTTTTGGTAACGGGTTAGCACCGGCGAGTAGCGATAATAGTTGGCATAAATAAATTTGTACCAACGATCTTCTTCTTTGTTCCAATTACTATCTTCTAGTGAAATTTCATAAGCTGGATGATCTACTAGCGCGGTTCCTTGAGGTTTATTCAATTCTTCTATTGCCTCTATTTCCTCTATTTCCTCTATTTCCAGCGGATCTGTGCGATCGCGACTGTCAAACACCCGATCGTAAACATCTCCTCGCAAACCAGCTTTAATCACTACAATATTGCCAGAATCTCGTTCCCAGATCACACGCAGTTGACCTTGACGAGTTCGCCACAGGTTTTCATATCCCTGTAAACTTTTAACATCTGGATGGCTGCCTTGGCTCAAACCACTGATAATCTGGTAAACTATCTGAAAATTGTCATAAGATAGTTTTTGTATCTCGCGAAAGGCTGCCCGAATAATTTTTACTGACATAGGCTACTTTCTGACCCTCATATCCAGAATCTTGCATATCCTTATTATTTACTTATCATATAAATTTTGAGACTTATACTTTTGTAAGTAAACTTAATAAAACCTACCAAACCAATTTTGAAAGCCACGACTTTGACCCGTAGAAACTCTAATCTACAATCATTGTATGCTAATCAAGAAATTTGTTATTTAACTAAACTCAATATACAAATCCCCGACTTCTTCAAGAAGTCGGGGATATAATTTGGTATGACAATTCAAGTTTCTGTAAAGGTGAGTTGTTGGGTAGAAATTAAAACCATTTAAATTATCTCCCCCTTTTCGGTATGCTTATTTTATATTTTAACTTTATTTCTTAGTCCGTGCAGGCGAACTTTTCTAAAATAATTATAGGGCGAGCAATGCCCGCCCTATAACTAAGACTAAATTACCTTACACATTAATAGGTTTCAACGTGCCAGCGGTGCTCTTTCTTCAACTGTTTTTGATAGGCAGTCCAGTCAACATCGTACTTACTAGATGCCGCCGACATTCCCTCATCAATTCCACCTTCCATGCCCTTCAAACCACAGATGTAAGTGTGAGTTTTGGGTTTTTGAACCAATTCCCACAATTGGTCAGCGTTCTCTTGAATCCGGTTTTGAATGTACATCTTACCGCCGTCAACATTCTTTTGCTCGCGGCTGATGGCATAAGTCAATCGGAAGTTATCGGGGAATTCAGCTTGTAATTGCTCCAACTCTTCTTTATACAGAATGTTGGGAGTGTAAGCAACTCCAAAGAATAGCCAAGCTAAACCTTTGAATTTGTACTCTGGATTGTTCTCCTTGAACATCCGCCACAAATAAGCGCGGAAAGGAGCAATTCCAGTACCCGTAGCCATCATAATAATGGTGGCATCCTCATCATCTGGCAAGAGCATTTCCTTGCCTACAGGGCCGGTGATTTTGACATCAGCCCCTGGTTCCAAACCGGTGATGAAAGTCGAACAAACACCGAAGACTTGTTCGCCTGTTTCTGGGCTTTTGTACTCTAGCCTGCGGACGCATACAGAGACAGTTTTGTCATCGACATCATCTCCGTGACGGGTGGATGCGATCGAATAAAGCCGAATTTTGTGAGGTTTACCGTTCTTATCAGTGCCATCTGGAATGATGCCAATACTTTGACCTTCCAGATAGTGCAAATTCCCTCCAGAGATGTCAATTTTAACGTGACGGACTGTGCCGTCGCCGCCTTCTTTGACCATTTCTTCTGTAGAGATGCACTTACCAATATAGGGATTGGCGGGCTTGTAGAGGTTAACTGGAACCTGAACCTTTTCCTTTGCTTGAGTCATGGCTTTAGTTTGTTCTCCAGATTTCTGACTCTGTTGCCCTGATTCTGGTGCTACAGCTACAGTGCCATGAGTTTCGGGAGTGGCGTTTGAGGGGCGAATGCTGACTATTTTGCCACCCATGCGAGTAATTCTCCGCATTTCTTGATTCATGCGATCGTATGGAACGGCGATAAACACGTTGCCACTACGACGAATCGGGTTACTTGTTTGGTCAGTTTCGCCACTCTGACGCATACCCTCGACTTCATAGACAAAGATGCGACTGCCTGATAATGAGCTGGCCGCAACACCAGATATGCTTGGGCTGTACATTTGTTGCTTTTCCTTCACGATACAGAGTTATAAAGATAGAGAATGTGACCGTAGACTCAATTTACTTTTTTCTTAAGGTCATCGGGACTAATTGGTCGCGTTAATCTTTCAGCCTCGCCACCGAGGGTAGGCATATCAAGTTTTGGTCGATCGCATCCCCAATTCCCAATTAGCCAAACACCCCACGAACCTCGTCCGGTTGCATTCAGGTGTTGACTTATAGCTATTGTCGTCTGCGTACTGCGACTATTTTACCCGATCGGGGGATCAGCCCCGATAAGTCGTTTTGATTTGGATCGCGATCGAGTATTTATACCTTCCCAACCTCATGATGGGTCAATTGTCTAAATAATTGTCAAATCTCAAATCTCAAATCTCAAAAATCTCAAATCGATCGCCATAGATGTTGTAGTGGGCGATCGCATTCTGGTAAGATTAACTACTAAAGTCAGTGTTAATAGATCTTACGATCTTATGCCCCAAGCAATCCCAAATGCCTTGTGCGATGGGATAGAGAGCTGCGTAGTTCAGCCCAGGCGGGTCAATCCGCTCGAAGTAAAAAAGAAAGGGGAGGGATTCACGCCTCCCATGTCATACATAAATGACTATACTTTTACAAGCTATTAATTACTTGCCTTGAAAATTGCTTGGGTCTTCCCAAGCAGGCAGTCAACAGACTGCTGTATGCTGGTTTTGCTCGATCCTATCGTGGTAGCAAAGCCACACAAAGCCTGCTTGGATCTACCTGTGGGCTGAAATTTTGTGGAATTTACACTTGAGTTAGTAAACAGTGATTTTTTTAGAGGGAAACTATGAAAAGTAAGCCGGATCGCGTGGTTTTAATTGGCGTTGCCGGAGACTCCGGTTGCGGAAAATCTACTTTTTTGCGCCGATTGACAGATTTGTTCGGGGAAGATTTCGTTACTGTGATCTGCCTGGACGACTATCATTGTCTCGATCGCAAACAGCGTAAAGAAACAGGAATTACCGCCCTTGACCCCAGAGCGAATAATTTCGACCTGATGGCCGAGCAGATGAAGGCCCTCAAAGAAGGTCGGGGAATCGACAAGCCGATTTACAACCACGAAACCGGTCTGCTCGATCCTCCTGAGCGCGTAGAGCCGAATCATGTCATCGTCATTGAGGGATTGCACCCACTGTACGACGAGAGAGTTCGATCGCTCCTCGACTTCAGCGTCTACCTCGACATCAGCGACGAAGTAAAAATTGCTTGGAAAATCCAGCGCGACATGGCGGAACGGGGTCACCGTTACGAAGACGTGCTGTTTGCGATCAATGCTCGCAAGCCAGATTTTACGGCCTACATCGACCCACAAAAGCAATATGCTGATGTGGTAATTCAAGTATTAACTACCAATTTAATTAAGGATGACAAAGAGCGGAAAGTTCTGCGAGTGCAGATGATCCAGCGCGAAGGCATCGCCAATTTTGAGCCTGCGTATTTGTTTGACGAAGGTTCAACAATTAACTGGATTCCTTGCGGTCGCAAACTGACTTGTTCCTATCCAGGAATTAAGATGTATTACGGGCCAGACGCTTTCTACGGTCACGAAGTCTCGATTTTGGAAGTAGACGGTCAGTTTGAAAATCTCGAAGAAGTTATTTACATCGAAAGCCATTTGAGCAAAACTTCTGCGAAGTACGAAGGCGAATTGACTCACCTATTGCTTCAACACCGCGAATACCCTGGTTCCAATAATGGCACCGGTTTGTTCCAAGTGTTGGTGGGACTGAAGATGCGGGCAACTTACGAGAAGTTGACTGCGAAGGAATCGAAAGTGGCTGTTAGTGTTTAGAACACGGACATGAAAGATTTGGGAGGCGCGATTGCGCCTCTTTTTTTTGTGGGAAATTAAGGAATGATATAGAGGACACGGCACTGCCGTGTCCCCACCACGATCAAAGTCCGCAGGCTAAAAAGACCCAATTCCGAAGGAAGAAGGTAGAGATGAAGAAATCTTCTGTTCAGCGGCTATTTGACCGACTGGTTGGCTAACTACGCCAAATCCAGAGCGATTTATTACTGTGGGGTCGATCGCATAATTCTGCTCAGTATCAAACCTCAATGAGTCAAAAACTGTTCTGAAGTCTGTGATGAAAGCACTCTTATCGTCGGAGGTTTGGACGCTGATATTATCTCTTGACATCTTAGGGTTGATCGCACCAGCATCAGTCACAATATCTAGTGATTGCGCCCGCCGGAGAATTTCAGTCTCCAAAGTCAGCCCCAAAGCTAATATTTGAGTAAACTGAGTAGCGCTAAAATTATTATCACTCACTAGCACTAAAGATTGCTGTCCGTTCGGCAACACCGGCCCCAAAGTCATGCCTTCCACATTATCCAAACCAGTCGGTAAACCTAGGCTGTCAAAATTGAGAACCAAGCGTTTTTCAACGGGTTTTACAGTATTAATGTTAACCGCATTCAGCGAATTAATACCGCTGATATCGCTGGCTCCATTTAGCTGTACTTCGTAGAGTTTGATGGTATTTCCCGTACCTGGTGCGCCTGTGGAAAAAGAGCGTTCTAGTGCTAAGAAAGTGCCTCGATTGTCTAAGGCTAACAGTTCCACTAAACCATTGGTACTAAAAGCTGTTTCTGGAACTGATGGAAGTGCTACCGGGTCAGTTACATACAGAAATTCTTGTTCCGGCTGTCCTGTGGTTAAATTATATTTGACAATGCGCGATCGCGAACCGCTATTAATTGTCGCCAGCGGCCCGTCTTGCACCAGAGCATTCTCCGTTGCTGTAAACAAGAATTTACCATTGGGAGTAATTGTCAGGTTTTCAAAAGCTACATTGTTGCGAACTCCCGCTGTTGGCGTATCTCCTGTATCAACAACTTGATTGTTGTTAGTATCCTGAACCAGAGGTACAAACTTTGAAGGCACTGGTAATTGTCGCAACTGGAGGCCACTTCCTAAAGCAAACTCGTTTACAAATGGACTCTGAACTCTGGCAGCACCCAAGTTAGGACTGACTTCACCTTCGGAGGAAATAAACACGGTGCGGTTATTTGTTAAACCGATACCTTCGGGGTCAACAGTATTAGTAGCAAAAGGTTGAGCATTTTGGTTAAGCAGAGTTGTCACAGAGGAGAAATTAATCCCGGAACTAGACAGTGCACCAGAACTTAAATCGATATTCAAAGTATAGAATCTGGCCGGATTTCTGTCCGATCGATCGTCAGAAATACTGTAGTAGCGATTGTTAACTTGGTCGTAATCAATGCCAGAAAGTCCGCCGAGTTGAGTTCCTTGGACAGTGACAGAACCTGTGGGATAAGTAGCTTGTCCGATGAAGTTGGTATTTTTGACACTGGTGCGGGGAGAACGATCGCCTACAGCAACATCTGCCCAAACTAAACTATGATCAGAAGTAGGAGTAGTATCCGCATTTTGGCGATCGCCCACCAATCTGTACAGCGGATCTGTCGTCACAGGCCAAAATACCGCAGCATCATTAACTGGCAAATCAGCAGACGGCAAAACATAATCAACTCGCAGATTTCCCGAACCCGTTCCTGCATCTCCAAAATCCGCCGTATCAAAAGCCGGATTTCCTTTTTGGTTGACATTATTGCCGCCGTCTGCTACTTGTTGAATCCCGCCTAAACTTGCCGGAATCATGCTAGTAACTCCTGTATTTACCCGCGAGTTATTGAGCAACTGCAAAATCGCATTGTCAAAACTATCCCCATCAACAGGATCGGCATTTTGGTCGCCCATAATTACGAAACTCGCATTCGGTGCAAGTCCGCCAAATGTGCGGCGATCGTCGTAAATATAACTACCTTTTCCAGGAGTAATGTAATCTGCCCACAAGCGAATTTCATCATGATTTCGCTTGCCATTTCTGTCTTCAGGGCCGTCAAAAACAGGCGGTGTTGGATGACTGACTAAGGCGTGAACTATCTCACCGTTGATATTAATTGGTACGTCCCAATGACTCTTGGACGAAAGACGAAATACGTTTAATTCAGCAGGCGAGTAATAGTCATTGGCGACCGTAGTAGCCGAGTTGTCCGGCAAAAATGCCCCCGGCATATCTTTCCACAGGAAATTTTGGAATGTGCGAATATTGGCAGTATCAATGGGATATTTCGAGTACAAAGCCATCCCAAATTGTCCAGGAAAATCCCCAAATCCGAAAGCGTCGTTGCCGTATCCGCTGCTGCCAACTTCTGTGACAGTGGAACCGTTATTATCTAAATCGAAACCGGAAGCAATCCCTGTGTTAGAAGGGGCGGTATAGCGAAAGGGATAATTAACAGGATTTGCGCCGTTTTGACTGACAGATAGATAGTTTTGCTGAAACAAATTTAGGGCTGTGTTGCTGTTGTCGTAGTCAAACTCGTTAATCAACAAAATATCTGGATTTGTCCGCTGAATAGTTTCAGCGACATTCTTGGCTTGCTGATTATCAGGAGTAGAAATGTCTGTAATTAACCGACCTGCACTACTGCGGTTCAAAGAAGCGTTGAAGCTAGAAAAGCGTACTACCGGAACCGGATTTTCGGCAATAATGAAATCTCCCGAATCGAAATTTCTGACTCCTTCCAAAATCGCTAGAAATTGATTAGTTCCTGGATCTTTGAGAACAATACTGTTGCTGAAATTACCCGTACCTCTAGAAATTTCGATGTTGGCGGGGGAGATGCCGCTAACACTAATTAAGTCTTGACCTTTGACAAAATCGGTAATCAGGTCAGCATTTTCTAGTTGTGAACCGCCTGTAGTGCGGGTGCCGATCCGCCCGATCGCAAAAATATCCTTACCACCACCACCGGTCAAAATGTCGCGATCGAGATCGCCGAAGAGAAAATCGTCTCCTTCGCCACCTTGAAGGGTATCGCGGCTTCGACCGCCGTAAAGTGCGTTATTTCCCGAACCGCCCAATAACAAGTCATTACCTGCATTACCAAACAGGCGATCGTTTCCTTCCTGACCGAAAATGGTGTCATCGCCACCCAATCCAGAAATTAAGTCTGCCGCGATCGTCCCGTTTAATGTATCATTTCCTGATGTGCCGTTAATTGTTGCCACGTTAAGTCACTCCTCTCTACCGCTAAAGTCAAAGATTTTCGGGTTTGGGAGTATAGTCTCACGCTACGATTAAAGACAGATTACTTACTGGTTAAAAACAGGCGTACTTTCCGGACTTCAGCCGATCGCGCAATTTGTGAATAAACTGATCTACGCGATCGCCCTTAACATACAAAAATTTTATAAACTTAACAGCTTGATCAATCAGAAGCAGAGTCGAAAGTACCTAAATGTGCTATATTCAACCCCGTAAACCCTGAATTGCACTTTCAGGTATGCCAAATTCATCAACGAGTCAACTAAATGCCCCCTACTTTCAAGAAATTAGCCGCCATTGCCATTTTTTTTGTAGCCATAAAAGTTTTAGTTGATTCCCCGTATTTCAAAGATGTAAAAAGCTCGATCGCCCACCGAAACGAAGCAAGTGCCACCTTAGACACCCCAAGTCTGCGCCAAACAGCCGCAAACAATCCCCCAGCAGCAGCTACAACACCAGCCGATCGCAACTTTGATGTAGTCGTATATGGTGATGAAGTACCAGGGATATGTGCAGCTATCTGGGCAAAAAAGACCCTAGGTGCAAAGGGAAAAGTAGCGGTAGTGCGATCGAACCATGAAACCGCAATGTTAGGCGGCGTACTCACTCGCGGCGGCTTAGGTTACGTCGATTTAGATAAAATCCCCGATTGGTACAACCAACCCTACGCCCAATGCTTCCGGGAATTCTTAGACAAAGCCAATGTTCCCGAATCATGCTTAGAACCAAAAACAGCAGATAAAGCACTCAAAGATATGCTTTCAGAGGCCGGAGTTAAAGTTATTTCAAACTCAACTCTTACTCCCCACGTAGTCAATAAAAAAATTGAATATGCCGAAGTAAAAGGCAGTAATATCAAAATAAAAGCTAACTCTTTCATTGATGTAACTCAAGATGCCGAACTCGCAGTCAAAGCCGGGTTATCTTATTATACAGGATACGAATCGCAAAATATAAAATCCAAAAATGAAACCTTAGCAATATCGATAGTTCCGACAATTACCGGCCTAACGATGTCCGACCTCCAGAGAATAGAAGATAACATTCTTTACAATACACCTTTAGTAGAAAAAATCAAAACAAGCATTACCAAATACAAAGATGATGCGAGTACAGAATTTTGGATGAGGAATTTCCTCAGCACGATTTATCAAGCCTATAGAGACGGCTACAATATTAGAAGCGCAGCCATAGGAGCAGCATATCATGTAGACAGAAATTTGCCCTTTACTCAAGACAAAGGCTTCTTTTTTGACAAAGCAAATATTTGTGTTTATAAGGATAATTCCATGTCATGGAACGGCTTTCTGTTTAAATATCAAGTTGACCAACTAATGAAGATGGAAGCTAACGACAGAAAGCCAAATTCTGAGATGCTCAAAGAAATGTCATATCTGCAAGAATGGCTGCAAAAGAAATCGGGTAAAGATGTGAGAGTATTTATCCCGGATGAGGTTTACATCCGACAAACTTTGAACGTGCGGGATGTGGTAGATCCGCTGACGGGACAGGAAATTATTAAAGGAGGAACCGAGGCCGAAAAGTCGATCGGCAGTTTTTCCTACGACTTCGATTTGCGGGGTGGAGTCAAGGATTTGTCATCGAGAATTCCTGGATTACCCGTGTATAATTTTGGGATAGAAAGTGCTTTGGCTAGTAAGGTGAATAATTTGGCGATCGTCGGGCGATCGTCTGGATATGTGGGTATGGCGGTATCAGTTGGACGCATTGCGACGGTGAATATTTATCAAGGACAAGGTGTGGGTGTGGCGGCAGGTTTGGCTAGCAAATTGGGCGTACCGTTGAATACGATTACTTCTGCTAAAACGAAACAAACTTTGGAGACTTTGACGGGGAAAACTACTTATTTGTCGGGGAGAGATACGAGTTATGGTGTGGATTATAAGGAGGTGAAATAATTATAGAGTAATGCTATCTGCTGCGTCGGCGACACCAAATTCATCGCCCATTAAAAACGGCTGCTTCTCGAAGATTTGATTGAGTGGTGTTAACAATTTGGGGGTTTCGCGATCGCGACTAGCTTCGACAAATATTCCCGGCCCCAGAGTAGCATTCGCAACATTACCCACTGCACGATTTCTGATTGCTGCTCCAAATTATCCGGCATCTTACCATATTTTTGAGCTAAATAGAGCAGAATTGCGCCGGATTCCCAGAGTTTAAAATCCCCGTCAGCGATCGCTGGTACTTTGCCGATCGGGTTAATTTCCAGAAAATTTGGCTGCAAATGCTCTGCGGCTTGCATATCATAACATCACAAATTCGTAGGGAACACCTATTTCTTCGAGATACCACTTGATAATTGAGGCTCTACTGTGAGCTCCGCCGTAAACTTTTAGCACCATTTTGTTCCTTCCTTTAACGCAATCCGATCATTTTGCATTGGGGCATTGGGTCTTAGGTATTGTTGACTGTTGACTCTTGACTTTTGGCTAATTAATGACTAATGATTAATGACTAATGACTGCTGCTGCTGTCAAATGCGACCATAGGATATTGCTGCCGATCGCCATTAAAATCAGCCCTCCGCTCAACTCTATTTTCTTGCCAAATAAGTTACCACACTTGTGACCGATAAATACACCGGCAAATACGACAAAGAAAGTAATGAATCCGATCGCCGTCACCGCAGGAATAATCGAATCTTTTAGTACAGCAAAGCCAATTCCAACTGCTAAAGCATCGATACTTGTCGCCACTGACAGGGTAATCAAAGTCCCCGTATCTAAGGGATTAAATTTTGGGGCGCATTCATCGCTTTGCCCGGATTCATAAATCATTCTACCACCAATGAAACTCAACAACCCAAAAGCTATCCAATGGTCGATCGGTGTTATCCAAAAGCTAAAACTAATGCCAGCAGACCATCCTATTAATGGCATTAAAGCTTGAAAACCGCCGAAAAACAAAGCAATTTTTAACGCCTTGTTGACATTCATGTGTTTGATTGCTAAACCGCTGGAAACAGCAACAGCAAAAGCATCTGCGGCTAATCCCAAGGAAAGTAAGACGGTAGTGGCTGAATCCATTTTTTTTACTGTTAAATATTATCGCGGGGTCAAAAACTCGGATATTTAGTCTCTCTGTTCGATACATTAATCACTGAGCGTAGTCTAACTATTCGTAGAAACCGGGATTTTCGCTTTGAACCTAAACTATTTAACTCTACACTAAACTTTTATGAAATTGTATTTTTCTCATATTTTATTCATTTTTATATCATATTTATTTCATAATCTGTGGCATTGAAAAAAATGTATTTGGCTGTATGATAGAAAGAGTTATCAACTAGGATAATCCACGATGTCAAAATCGAAACCATACCAGCCATTGCTACTCAAATTACTGCACGGAGTTAATGCTGCGATCGCAATTTTAGCAATCATCACTGCATTTCTGGTGTACAACACCTACGACGGGCGCTTCGGCAAAGTAGCAGTACCTCAGATTGCAGATATTATCGGTATTCATGGCACTTTTGGCAAGTTGTTGATTTTAGGAGTAATGCCGGCGTTTGCTTTATACAGCTTCCACAAAGGGCAACAACGCCTAATACAGCCGGATTCTTTCGGAAAACTGACGCAATTCGGCAAACCGATTTGGTGGTACAGTTTGCATCGGATTGTTAATACAGTGATGTTAGTGGCGATCGCATTTTCGATCGCTTCTGGCAGTATGGTTAAGGAAGAATGGCTTCCTGCTGGCGAATTAACACAAGTTTGGTACTATTTGCACATTTTTGGGTGGATAATTTTAGTATTTTGTCTAGCAATCCACTTATTGATGAGCGCAAAAGTTGGAGGTTTGCCGTTAATTTTGTCGATGTTTGATTTTCGTAAATCCCAGAATAATCAACGAGACTAAAAAGCAGGAAATTTGTTTGATATTGAATCTTAAATTTGACAGATGAAAAAAAATATTATCCTGATATTTGTAGAAGTTTTGGTGATGGGAAGTTGGCTATTTGCATTGGTTGCACCCCTATTATTCCCCTAGGAACAGGAATTTATATCAATTCCGGTTGCACTCCTTATGATATAGAGTCCAAGGCAGTGCCATGTCCCTACCCAAAATAATATTGTAGGGATACGGCACTGCCGTCTCCTAATTTCTAATAATAGGGAGACGGCACTGCCGTCTCCTAATTTCTAATAATATCAATATAATTTCTACAATTACACGATCGGCAATTCCACCACAAAATCTACACCATCCGTGCTTTGAGATGGAAAGGGAAATTGAAACGGAGATTCAACCCACAGACGACCGCCGTGGACTTCTACAATAATTTTATTGCTAATCGACAGCCCCAAGCCTTTAGATTGGTCAAAAGACTTAGTAGTAAAAAATGGCTCAAATATTCGACGCTGAATTTCTGCTGGAATGCTGGGGCCATTATTAGCGATCGATACGGCAATAAATCTCCCTTCGGGATACTCGACAACATCGGTTGTAATTATAATAATTGGTTCGCGATTGTCCATCATATTCATAGCATCAATCGCATTACTGATAATACTGGCAAAGACTTGATTTATTTCACCGGGGTAGCACAGCAACAGCGGGATATTATTGTAATTCTTCACTATCGATATTTTGTTGTTCATGCCATAGCCAAACAACAGCAGAATATTGTCCATGCCTTCGTGTATGTTGACATAGGTTTTGTTGGCTTCATCACGGATTGAAAAGTTCTGCAAAGCAATGATAGTCTGACGAATTTGTCCGGCTTCATTTTTCAAGGAATTTATAATTTGGGGCAAATCTTCGCTAACAAAATCTAAGTCAATTCTTTCCTTTTCCTCATCAATTTCTTTCACTGATTCGGGATGTTTTTTGGCATAAAGGCGAATGATATTTAGCAAATCCTTGATATAATCGTTGACATGGATCAAGTGACCATAAACAAAGTTAATTTTGTGGTTGCTTTCACGAGCTATTCCAGCAGCCAGTTTACCTAGGATTGTGATTTTTTCCCTTTGCACCAAATGTTCTTCGGTTCTTCTGAGTTTGGCAAATACTTCCTCCAAAAGTTTGAGTTGATCTTGAACTTCCCCATTTAGTTGAGATTGGGAAATTGCGATCGCCAAAGAGTCTGCAACTGCTTCCAAAACTTCCATCTCATCGGGATTACCAAAGTGTCTCTTGCTACAAGCCAAAAGATACCCCAGGCGATTAGTTTTGGTAAGCACTGGTACTGCTGCGTAGTGAGTTTTTTTGAGTCGAAGGTAGGGTGAATCAATCCCTGTGGCTTTTCTGAGAGTTACCGATTCCCCACGGTGGAGTCGTGCTGCTAAATCTCCACAAGGCCCGGATTCCGCGCAGAATATTCCTAAGCTTGGCGATAAACTTTTCCGGTAATATTCACAGCAGAATTCTAAAGTGTCTTGTCGAGGATCGTACCAGGCGAACATTATGCGATCGAGATCTAGTATAGTTCCAAGTTCCTCAACAGTGGCTTGCAGAATGCGATCGAGGTTCAAGGAAGCGCGAATGTGGCCTGTCAAGCGATGCAGTAGAGTTTCTGTGCGAGTGCGGATTCTATCTTTTGCAAATAACTTTAGTGCCACAATTGCTGCTATAATAAATGCTCCTAAAAGCAAGCTGGCGACTGCTGCTAATACATTTAACAGGTACAGTTCTTTTTCGAGGTTGTCTTGGGGAATTACTAGGGCGATCGACCATTCAGCCTGTTCTAAAGGAAGATAGGCAACATAAACTCTAGCTTCCTTGATTTGAGTCAGGGAAATGCCTGTTTTTTGGTAAACCATCTCGCGGACTATATTTACCAAACTAGCATCTTTTGAGTCTAAAAAACTAGGAGCTAGCTTGTCTATATTTCCGACTAATTGTTGGTCGGGATGAACAATCGGCACTCCTTGAGAATTGAGAACAAAAGCGTAGGTTTTTTCCCCATATTCGAGCTTTCCGACTACTTCTGCTAATCGGTGGATTTTGAGCGCGCCGTTCATTACTCCGATCGGCTTTTTAATTGTGGTATAATTGCGATTCCTAGTATTTGAGCGTACCGGAGCTGAAATGGGAATAATTTGTTTTTTTACTGTGCGAGAAATTGTAGGATCTGAAACATACACATTACCAGCCATTGCCTTTTGAAAGTGTCTGCGATCGCTAACATTAGCCAAAGCTTTTCCGACTTTCGTAGTGAAGTAAGAACCATCCGGTTCAATTAATGCCAAATGCTCAAAGTCTTGAAGTTTATTTACCTCGGATTGTAAATATGGTTCTGCAACCAACCAATTCATAGAACGAATGGGAGGAGAGTTGGCGAGGATTTCGATTTCGGCTTTTCTAGTCGCTATCCAACGATCGATTTTGTTACCCCGGTTTCTAACTTCTAACAAAGCATTTCGCTCTAAATTTTTGATAATTAAGGATCGAATACTTTGATAACTAATATAACCAGTGACGCTGGCTGCTATAATTGTACCGCATAAAATTAGCAGCGCAGCCATATATTGAAGACGATATAAGTGGTTAAATCGTGCTGGCAATAGTCCAGTTAATTTCCAGCACTGCTCTCTCGCAAAGCTTCGCATAGTTTGACTAATTTGTAAGATTGAAATCTTAGCTGACCTGCGATGCACCCTGAATTTGTAAGTAGTATAATACTACTCATTGAAAACTCAAAACTGATTCATTTCAAAGAACTTTGTGGGTATGTTCGTGTTGTTTTACATTATCTTCAGTGCTAACTACGCGCTGGGAATTGAGCACTCTTTTGCGTTCTAGAGAATAAGTAAAGTCGCTACGAACTGTTCCTACAGGAATGTGAGATTGAGCTTGGGGGCGGATTTTGTAAGTGCGGGCGGCTGCGATCGCCCGAAAGCCAAATTCTTCGCTAAACTCGGCTGATGTGGGGAATTCGGGCAGCCTTTTTGGTGATTCACCGTCGAGCACTGCTCCCAAGGTTGTCCCCCAAGCCATTTTATAAGATGTGGGAATTCCCTTGACAATTGCTTCCAAAGCTGCTGAGGGAATGGCCTCGATTACTTGTACTTGCAGAACTTCGCCTTCTTCTTTGACGAAGCAGGTGGCCAAACCGACTGCTATATAGTCGTCGGTAGAGAGTTCGGGAGCGTTGGGATAAACTGTTGCAGTTGCCATATAAAATCTTTTGACTAGGAATTGAAAATCTGGAGTGAAGGTCAAGCCCCTGAGAGTGGATCAGACCTGTGTGTCGATAGTACCACATTCAGCTAGATGCCGGATAATTCGGCTAGCATTTTCTGTTTTTCGGTTTTTGACCTAAGATTTCTGCAATTTTCAAGTCAAGGCTTTGACTGCAAACAAACGGTTAAATCCAGATTGGCTAATTGTTCAAAAGCTCGATCGATCGAACCTTTTCCTCGCAAAAAACCAGTGTTCGCACCGGGACAAATATATTGTAAAGTTTCCGGCGAAAAGCGATCGACAATTGACTTAACGCTGTTAATTTGTCTGGGCCAGTGAAAAGTTTTTGCAGTTCTGTGCGGTTCAGGGACACCTTCTCGATTAGGAAGCAAGTGTCTGCCAGAAAACAGAACTCCGCCACTACGGGTATCATAAAGACAAGACGAACCGGGAGAGTGGCCGGGAGTCCAAAATGCCAAAGTGCGATCGGTCAAAGCAAATTCTCGCTCAAAAGCCGTCACCTTCAATCCAGGCAGCAAATAAGCTTCCTGCTCTTGAATCAGGATATCGCACCCTGTGGCTTCCTGAATCTCCCGCGCCTTGCCGATCGCGCCACGGTGCGTCAGAAACAGCAGTCGCACCCCGCCGTGTTCCCGCAAAAATGTTTGGTTAATCTCATCCCAAGCGGGACAATCCACCAAAATGTTAGTTTGGTTTTCTACAATGAAATAAGCTGTGGCACCCAGGGTGTCGCGGTTAGGTGGGAAAGCAAAGATATTCTCCAGCACGGGCTTGGGTTGTTTGAAAGCTGAACTTTGTTGTTTCAAGGAAGTATTAATCAGGACTCGAATAAATATTATGTTCTATTTATGGTTGTTGGTATTGGGAGTTATCTCATACTTCTTATTGCAGACTAGCATCAGTCCCATCACGCGCACTCCGGTATGGCTGCTGTGGCTGGTCATCATGGCTCCAGCCCTGATTTATACCACTTGGCTTCTAGCGAATAGCGCGAGTAAAAGTACACCGCCAGACTGGCTAATCATACCTTTTTTTGTTTGTCCTATTTTCTATTGGCTCCTGGTAAAGTTGGGGCGCAAGGAAATGACCAGCGATACTACTGAAATAACTGCGGGCGATGGGACTGAACCTGGAAAGGCAAAACCAAAAACACCTTTGCGCCCAATCACTCCAGAGGAAGAAGTAAGTTTACGAGACTGTTTTCCTTGGTCTATCTACTTCTTACAAAATTTAGAATTTCGGCCCCAGGCTGTCATTTGTCGCGGACATTTGCGGACAAACCCGGAGGTGGCTTATGAGACGATTCGGCAAAATGTAGAAAGGCATTTTGGCGATCGCTTTTTGGTGGTATTTCAAAGCAGTTTGAGCAACCAACCTTTTTTTGCACTCGTTCCTAATCCCCACTGCCAATCTGCGGAGAATCCTGTTAAAGATACACCTTTAAGCCGACCGCTGTTTGCTTTTGGTTTGGTGGTAATCACCCTGTTTACAACTACGATTGTGGGGGCGCAACTTGCCGGAGTTACGGAAAAGATTGCCCAATCTAATCCGTCAATGTTAATTAAGGGTTTGCCCTATGCGATGACCTTGATGGTGATTTTAGGTATTCACGAATCGGGGCACTATTTAGCTGCTAAATTTCATAAAATTAGAACGACTTTGCCTTATTTTATTCCGGTTCCATTTTTTTTGGGGACTTTTGGCGCTTTTATTCAAATACGGAGTCCCATTCCTAACCGTAGAGCTTTATTTGATGTCGGTATTGCCGGGCCATTGGCAGGTTTAGTTGGGACGTTGCCGTTTTTAATTTGGGGTTTATATCATTCGACAGTTGTGCCTATTGCTAAAAATTCAGGGATGTTAAATTTTGAGTCTTTCAATCCTAATTTTTCTCTGATGATGACTCTCTTGAGCAAGTTAACTTTGGGTGCTGCTTTAAATTCGGCAACTGCGATTAATTTGCACCCGGTAGCGGTGGCTGGTTATCTGGGTTTGATTGTGACGGCGTTTAATTTGATGCCGGTGGGACAACTGGATGGTGGCCATATTGTCCACGCGATGTTCGGTCAAAGGGCGAGTATGGCGATCGGGCAAGTTGCTAGATTTTGTATGTTGCTGCTTTCTTTGTTGGAACCGGGTTTTTTATTGTGGGCGATTATTTTGTTTTTGACACCTCTAAACGACGAACCAGCGTTGAATGATGTCAGCGAATTGAATGATTGGCGCGATGCTTTGGGGTTAGTTGCGATCGGGCTATTATTGGCTATTCTGTTACCAGCACCCAGAATACTGGTTCAGTGGTTGAATGTTTAGAAGAAGGAAGAAGGCCCTTCGACAATGTGTTAAAAACCGAAAAAGAACGTTCGGAACGCATTATCTCTCCTGTTTTATTAGAATCTATGGAACGGAACAACAGACGATTTTCTCTATTTTCCGGCTGGGTTTTTGATGTAGATGTTTATTATCTGGATAATGTTCCCTTGCTCTTAGGGGTTTTGCAAAAAATAGTTAATTCATACCATTAAATAAAACTCTTCCCCGCAGCAAAATACATACTTTTTAAAGTTAATATTGACACTGAGGTGATAGATGTGTTATTTTTCCTGAATCGCGTAATATAGCAATCCTAAATTAGTCTATGAATATTTTTGTACTTTCTTCACGGGCTTTATGTTCAACAGTCTCCTGGGATCCTGTTTTTGAATTAGAAAATATTATTGTACGAACCTGTAACGCACAACTTTTGATGCCATCTATCCGCGATGTAATCCCGTGGTCATCTAGACTTACTCCCATAGCCGAGAGAATTATCCGTAAAGTTGTTAAATCTACTACAGGTTTCTACAATTTACCGCCCTTACCGGAATTGTCGGACAAACCCAATATTTTAGTACTGATTGGTATCTCAGGAGCAGATCTGGATCTACTTTCAAGTATACCTAAGTGGAGGGAGCGTTTTGATGTTGTCATCGCTTATATTTTTGATTCTTGGGAACCGGGAATTTATTCGCAAAATGTCTATCATTTAGATCATTTATTCGTGGCACTTCCAGAAGTTATAGATGAATTAAAACGAAATTTTGGTATACCGGTATCACTAATTCCTTTTGCTGCTGATGTTCTGGGTCAGGGTTCGTGTCAAATCAAGCGTTCAATAGATTTAACTAGCTTCGGGCGGATACCTTCAGAGTATGATCGTGTATTTTTAAATAAATTCAATCAGCCTGGTTCCGAACAAATTTACTTTAAATCTACGCCCCGAAATGCAGAGTATTTTCCTTCATTGCCTTACGAAAAGCGTAAGGATGAGCAAGATACTTTGATGCTATTTCATATACTCAGACATAGCAAGATTACTTTAGCATTTGACACGCTTTATCCTGGTATGCGTCCGTTTCCTTACTCGTTTATTACACTGCGTTGGTTTTACGGTGCTGCGACTGGTGGTGCGGTGGTTGGGAAACGTCCAACGACGTATCTAATGGATGAGTTGCTGAATTGGGAAGATGCTACTATTGAGTTGCCGGATGACCCGCAAAAAAGTGTTGAATTTATTGATGAACTTTTACGGGATGAGGTGAGGCTTAATTCTATATACAAACGCAACTATGTTGAGAGTTTAGCTCGTCATGATTGGAGACATCGGATTCAGAGTATGCTGGAAACTGCGAAAATTCCTTTACCACGGGGATTGCAGGAAGAATTGTCACAGATCGAGATGATTCATTACAAAATGGTCGGTTGATTTGGGATTTTAGATTTTGGATTGTGGATTGGGGAGACGACTTGGTTTATTCTATTAGACATATCGATTCCTATCGATTCAATAGCTTAATTAAAAAGTTTAATTAAAGTATGTTCATCCTTGGCTAGGAAAATTAATTAATTGTAACAATAGTTTGGTAGGATATGCTGTGGCAGCTAAAGTCCAACATCTTAAATTTAAAATCCCAAATCGACATGAGCCAGCATCCAGACCGCATTGCCCCTCACGGTGGCAGCTTGGTTAACCGCATTGCGACGCTAGACCAAAGACAAGAATTTTTTGACAAAGCAGATGCTTTGCCGCGTGTTCAGCTTTCAGATCGATCGATTTCTGATCTGCAAATGATTGCGATCGGTGCTTTCAGTCCTCTTGAAGGGTTCATGGATGAAGCTGATTATCGATCGGTCGTTAAACAAATGCGCCTCTCGAATGGTCTTCCTTGGTCGGTTCCGATCACTCTGTCGGTAACAGAAGAAGTCGCATCTCCTTTGACAGAGGGTACTTTGGTACGCCTGGACTCTCCGAACGGCGAGTTTGCTGGGATACTCCAATTGACGGAAAAATATCGCTACAGTAAAGAAGAAGAAGCGATTAATGTCTATCGGACTGATGATCTCAAACATCCCGGTGTACAAGTATTAGACAATTCTGGCCCAGTTAATCTTGCAGGCCCAGTTTGGTTGCTGGAACGGGAGCTCGATCCGCGGTTTCCTCAGTACCAAATTGATCCGGTGAAATCGCGAATGCTGTTCGCAGAAAAAGGATGGAAAACGATAGTTGGTTTTCAAACCAGAAATCCAATTCATCGCGCCCATGAATATATTCAAAAATGTGCCTTAGAAACTGTAGATGGTTTATTCTTACACCCATTAGTGGGGACGACTAAGGGCGATGATATTCCGGCGGATGTGCGGATGCGTTGCTATGAAATTTTGCTAGAAAAATACTATCCGCACGATCGCGTAATTTTAGCCATCAATCCCGCCGCAATGCGCTACGCTGGGCCACGGGAAGCAATTTTTCATGCTCTGATCCGCAAAAACTACGGTTGTACTCACTTTATTGTCGGGCGCGATCATGCGGGTGTGGGGGATTACTATGGTACTTACGATGCTCAATACATTTTTGAGGAATTTGAGCCGGGAGAATTGGGAATTGTGCCGATGAAATTTGAACACGCTTTTTATTGCAAAGTTACGGAACAAATGGCTACGACTAAAACAAGTCCTAGCACTCCCGAACAGCGGGTGCATTTGTCGGGAACTAAGGTGCGGGAAATGTTACGGGCTGGAAAATTGCCACCCCCGCAGTTTTCTCGGCCGGAAGTTGCTGCTGAATTGGCAAAGGCCATGAATATTTTCAGTTATGAGATTTAAATCTTAAAGCTTGTTGTTGGCGACACTTAGTCTTTGGCGTAGGAGTGAGAAGATTGAGTAACAGCACGACGATCGGGAATCATCAATGGGACTCAAGCGGCGGAATTTTTTGCAGCAAGCGGGCTGGGTGTTGGCGGCCATCGGTATCAGCGAGGCTGGATGGGAACGGTTGGGCGATCGCTATCTCCAGGCCCTAGCCCAGCCGACAGCCCGCAAATTGGCACTGTTGGTGGGCGTTGACCAATATCCGGGATCGGCGCTGCATGGCTGTGTCACGGATGTGGAATTGCAGCGGGAACTACTGGTATATCGGTTTGGGTTTGGGCCGTCAGATATTCTGACTTTGACTGACTCTCAAGCTACCAGGGAAAACATTGAAACGGCTTTTGTGACTCACTTGACTCAACAAGCCAAACCTGGAGACTTGGTGGTTTTTCACTTCAGTGGCTGCGGTAGCCGAGTCAGTTTGGCTGAGTCTCCCACGGTGATGCAAAATAGTTTGGTGCCGGTGGATGATGTTGTGCCTGCTTTGGGCAATCGGGCGGTGAACGATATTTTAGAGGAAACTTTGCTGTTGTTGATGCGATCGCTCAAAACGGAAAGTGCGATCGCAATTCTCGATACCAGCTACAGCTATCCGGGCTTTGATGGTGCGGGTAACTTCCGTATTCGTTCCCGCCCTCGCCCCACTGTCGGGAACCCAAGTATCGGCGAATTAGACTTTCTCGATCGGCTCAAACTTCCCACTAATCAAATTTATACCCCAACCACCATACTGACAGCGGCAGCCCCTACTCAATTCGCGGCCGAAATTCAGTGGAACGGTTTTACAGCAGGTTTATTTACTTACGCCCTGACTCAAACTTTGTGGTGTACAAATCCGGCTAACAGTCTACAAGTCAGTTTTGCCCGCGCCGCTGGTCAAGTTGAGCAAATAACCGACTTCAGTCAGCAACCGCAAATTCGCCATGACGATTTAAAAGCGCGATCGGGGATGTTTAGCACTTCGATGCTAAATTTATCTGCTGACGGTGCCGTGTCTGTAGTGGAAGATGGGGGCAAAACTGTGCAGTTGTGGCTGGCTGGTTTGCCACCAGAGGTTTTGGAGTGCTGTGGCGGTTCTGTGTTCAGCTCAGTTTCCTCCGAGGGTGGAAGGCTGTTGCTGCTGCGACGCACCGGTCTTACTGCTAAAGCCCAAGTTTTAGATGGAAAAATCCCAGGAAAACTGACTGCGGGGGATTTGGTGAGAGAAGAAATTCGGGTTTTGCCACGAAGTATTGGTTTGACTGTAGCCTTGAACCCTGACTTGGAACGCATCGAGCGAGTGGACGCTACCAGCGCCTTTGCGATTCTAGCTCAAGTCTCGGCGGTAGGGGGAGACCAACGGGCGGACTATCGGTTTGGCAGAGTGCCAGAAACGACTGTAGCTCAAACTCCTACGGCCTATGAGCCTGGTTTGTATCCAGGTCGTTATGGTTTGTTTTCTTTGGGTGAAACCCTGATTCCCCATACTGAGGGTGATGGGGGAGAAGCGGTGAAGTTGGCGGTACAGCGCTTGACTCCGCAGTTGCAAACGCTGCTGGCGATGAAGTTATTGCGACTGACTGCCAATGAGGGGTCTTCGCGTCTGAAGGTGCGGGCGATGTTAGCTACTCTCGCGCCTCAAGCCCGGACTGTGGCCCAACGATCGCCTGTGCGAGGTACCGCTGACGATCGAGTGTCATCGCTGAGGGGGGAAAATGAGAAGTCTGGGGGTTTAGGTATATTAAGTGTGAAGGCTGGGAGCCTGATTCAGTATCGATTGTATAACGATGGCGATCGCCCGGTTTACTTTATGGTATTTGGTTCGGATAGTTCTGGACGGCTGCTGATATTGAATTCTGATGGCGAAACGAGTGTTCCAAGGCCGAGTGCCCATGCGATCGCCCCTGGTGGAAATTTGAGTGTACCGCAGGCTGGGGTGATGGGCCAGGAGGTATCTAGGGCGATCAGACTTGCGGAAACTTTGATTATATTTAGTGAGAGTCCGTTCGATCGAACTTTGACCGCGTTGCAGGGAGGAATGCAGCAAGTCAGGGATGCTTTACCAATTCGAGTGCTGTTGAATCCTTTAAATGTGGCACGGGCTGTGCTGGAAGATTTGCACGCGGCCAGCATTGCTGGGGTAGAGAAAGTGGGGATATCGACGGATGATTTAGCTTTGGATGTGAGTGTTTGGGCAACTCTCAGTTTTGTTTATCGGGTGGTTTAGTAAGGGTGGCAGAGTCCGCCGGGGGTTTAAACCCCCGTCTCATAGAAGACAGTCAGTTGAAACTGACTGAAGATTTGCCCCAAACCAATACACATCAACCAACTCTTCATATCAAATCCTCTCTTCATCGGAATTATTAATCTCTCTCTTCTCTTCCTTTGCGTCCTTTGCGCCTTCGCGGTTAAATCATTCCATTGCCCCAAACCGCAATAATTCTTTACAATACAAAAGAGCAGTGCGTTTCTCAAGCATAGTGAGATATGCCCGATGCCCGATGCCCGATGCCCAATTCCCAATTCCCAATTCCCTTTAACTTAAAAAACATCCCTTAAAAAATGCCTGTAAACCAACTTTCTCGAACCATAGCCTCCACCCAGACAACGGACTTCGATTTTGACATTGCGATCGTCGGCGGCGGGATTGTCGGCGCAACCTTAGCGTGCGCCCTAAAAGATTCCGGCTTAAAAATCGCCATCATCGAAACCCAAATCCCCGCCGTCGCAGCAGCCAAAAAACAAGCTTACGCAGTCACCTTGCTGTCGGGAATGATCCTAGAAAGCATCGGCGTGTGGGAACAAATATTGCCACAAATCACCACCTTTGAGCAAATTAGCCTCTGTGACGGCAACTATCCCGGTGTCGTCGAATTCCATCGCCCAGACTTGGGAAATACTGGGAAATTGCCCGTACCAAAATCGGCTTTAGGTTATGTGGGCGAACACCAAGTCATCCTGTCAGCTTTGCAGGAATGTTTGGGGGAAAACCCAAATTTTAGTTGGGTTTGTCCAGCGGAAGTCATAGAGGTAAAATATTTAACTAATTGCGCGGAAATTGCAATTAAACAAAACGGTGAAACTCGCACAATTCGCACCAAATTATTAGTCGCTGCTGACGGTTCGCGATCGCGCATTCGCACAGAAGCAAACATTACCACTCGCGGCTGGAAATACTGGCAATCCTGCATTGCGATCACCATTAAAGCCGAAAAACCGCACAACGATATCGCTTTTGAGCGCTTTTGGCCGAGCGGGCCGATGGGAGTATTACCATTACCGGGGAACCGCTGTCAAGTCGTTTGGACAGCACCCCACGCGGAAGCAAAAGCTTTGCAGTCAATGGACGAAACAAAGTTTTTAGCTTTGTTGGAACAGCGGACAGGTGGGCTTTTGGGGCGTTTGGAATTGGAGAGCGATCGGTTTTTATTTCCTGTGCAGTTAATGCAGAGCGATCGCTACGTTTTGCCCAGATTAGCACTAATTGGAGACGCGGCGCATTGCTGCCATCCCGTCGGCGGACAGGGATTGAATATGGGTATTCGAGATGCAGGTGCGATCGCCCAAATATTGCAACAAGCCCACCAAAAAAGCGAAGACATCGGCGATTTGCGAGTATTAAAACGGTATCACAATTGGCGCAAAAAAGAGAATTTAATCGTGTTAGCATTTACCGACTTCTTAGATAGATTATTTTCTAATACTTGGCTACCAATTGTGGCATTTCGGCGCTTCGGATTGTGGTGTTTGCGGACAATTCCAACCGTCAGGTTTTTAGCTTTGCGCTTGATGACCGGTTTAATGGGCCGGCCGCCAGAATTAAGTAGTTGAGCGGTAAAATACATACAGCATTGCTGTGTCCTTACGGGGATTTATCGATGTCCGGGATTTA
The DNA here is from genome assembly GCF_021648855.1 of Tychonema litorale BBK16. Classification (GTDB taxonomy): domain Bacteria; phylum Cyanobacteriota; class Cyanobacteriia; order Cyanobacteriales; family Microcoleaceae; genus Microcoleus. Next base: position 37,737 of record NZ_JAKJHX010000031.1, read on the forward strand.
TGGTATAACAACAAACGACCAACACCCTCTCACTAAAACCCAAAGATGAAACGGCGACAATTAATACGTTACGCACAGACAAGTTTATTGGCAGCTTTAGCAACTGGTTGGCCATCTGGATGGGAAAGCTATCAAGCTCAAACTGCTGATTCTTTATCGATTCAGTGGTTGGGCCACACTTGCTTCTTGTTTACAGGAGGCGGTGCGAGGGTGCTGGTGAATCCTTTTCGCCCCCTAGGTTGTACGGCGGGCTATCGGGCTCCCAAGGTAGCTACAGATTTGATTCTGATTAGCAGTCGGTTGCTCGATGAAGGGGCGGTCGATGGATTTCCGGGCAATCCGGGTCTTTTGTATGAACCGGGGACTTATCAGTCAAATGGACTGAAGGTGCAAGGCATTCGGACGCAAAAAGACCGGCAAGGGGGAAGGCGATTTGGGGTGAATGTGGCTTGGTTGTGGCAGCAGGCAGGTGTTAAAATTTTACACTTGGGTGGAATTGCAGGCCCGATCGGCATTGAAGAACAAATCTTGATTGGACGCCCTGATGTAGTGCTGATTCCCGTCGGTGGAGGCCCGAAAGCTTACACTCCTGCTGAAGCGAAGCAAACGTTGCAACTCCTCAAACCAAAAATGGTGATTCCCACGCACTTCAAAACCCAAGCTGCTGATGCTGCTGCGTGTGATTTGGTAACACTAGATGAATTTCTGGGACTGATGGATGGTACACCGGTGCGTCGATCAAATAATGATACACTTTCGGTGCGATCAAGCACTTTGCCAGCCAGCGGTTCGGTGATTGAGGTTTTGAGTTACAAATAATTTAGCGATTGAGGATCTTTTTTCCTAATGTTGCGTTATATTAAGGAAGTTTTGGTGCGATCGAGAATTTAAGCAAATTCTAGCTCTACTTTAGCCTTTCCAACCATTCCCGATTGTGTAGAACTGGCTAACAAAAGAATTCAAGTTCACTGTTTGATCTTACAAGGAAACACAAGCACAATGAAAAATTCAAATTTATCTAGCTGGATGAAACAACTGACAGGTTTCGCAGGAGTAATTGGCGCTAGTGCGCTAATCGGTTTCCCAGCTTGGGCTCACATCAATGCCAACACCAGTGTTGCTAACGTGGCGACAACTCAACAAATTGCAGGAAATACCAAAACCGCTGCATCACCTGCACCAATGGCCCAGGCGAAGGATATTGTCGCTATTGCATCTGGCGACCCTCAATTCAAGACTCTGACGACAGCTTTGACAGCAGCAGGATTAGTTCCTACTTTACAAGGAAAAGGCCCTTTCACTGTTTTTGCCCCGACAGATGCAGCATTCGCAGCTTTACCAAAAGGTGCTTTGGAGGATTTGCTGAAACCCGCAAACAAAGCCAAACTTGTTAAGATTTTGACTTATCATGTTGTGTCTGGTGCAGTTTTATCTAATACCCTGAAATCTGGTGAAGTTCCAACTGTGGAAAAAAGCAAACTGAAAGTAGTAGTCGCCGGTGGCAAAGTTACCGTGGGCGGCGCTAATGTTGTGAAGGCTGATATCAAAGCTAGCAACGGCGTGATTCACGTAATTGATAAAGTCTTGATTCCTGGCGATGCGAAGTAGGACTAACGGTTTTACGATCAAATAATATCATATTTGGTTCAATTAACCCAAAGATATTCTGTAGGGACACAACAATGTTGTGTCCTAATTTTCATGGCAGCCAATTCTGCCAAGCGCTTCCCCTGTGACCGAAATCGAAGATTTCAGGATGGATAATTTCTGCCAAAATTTCTAACGAATCCACCAATCTTGGCCCTGGTCGATTAAAATAAGCATTCCCATCAGTTATATAAACTTTACCAGTTTTTACTGCTGACAAATTTGACCATTCTGCGTATTTAGTGATTTCCATTGCTTCGGTGCGAGTGCGGTTTAAATCAAAGCCACACGGCATAAAAATAATTATATCAGGATTAGCTTCCACTAGCGATTCCCATTTTAACCAAGGTGAATGTTGGCCGACAACTCCAAACAGCGAATTCCCTCCCGCCATTCCCACTAATTCGGGAATCCAGTTACCCGCAGCCATCAAAGGTTCAATCCATTCGATGCAGGCTACTGTCGGTTTAACGGTTAATGTTTGGGTTTTTAAGATAATAGCATCGATCCGGGATTGCAAAAGGTCGATCGCACTTGTGCCATTTACGCCCAAAGCATCTGCAACTCGTTCAATATCCGTCCAGATTTCAGCTAGCAAATTCGGCTGCAAAGAAATAATTTCTGGTTTGCTATTTACCAGCGTACTTACTGCTTGTTCAACCTCTGCTAGAGAACAAGCACAGACTTCACATTGAGCTTGAGTAATAATGTGAGTTGGCTGCAATTTTTCCAAAGTATCTATTTCTACTTTATACACACTGAGCGCATTTTGCAACAATTCTGTCACGCGGTTGTGAATTTCGCTGCTAGTTCCTTCGGGATTGAATTTAGGCTGAGTGCAAACTGGTAGATTTTGGATTTCTGGGGGATAATCGCATTCGTGAGAACGACCCACAATCGATTCAGTTAATCCTAAAAGCGCTACAATTTCGGTAGCACTAGGAATTAGGGAGACAATTCTGAGTTGGTTCATTGGTTTTCTGTTTTTTACACATTTATCAGCACAGGCGGGATGCCCATACCACAATTAAAGAGATTGTTAAATTTTCAATTGTTTCAAGTATTGCAAATCTTTCCATGCTTGGATGAGATTACCTTGCAAAAGTGTCGCTACACCATTCAATACTCTAATTTCTGGTAGATTTGGATTGAGTACAAGAGCAGGTTTTAGTACATTTTCAGCAGTTGTGGGATGCCAAGCGTAAAGATGGATAAATGCCAGATAAGCATAGGCGTAGGGATTTTGCGAGTCTAGTTGAGTGACTTTTTCTAAAGCCGCGATCGCACCTTCTACATTTTGCTGCAATGCCCTAGAAAATGCCAACCCATAAGCCAATTCTAGATTATTCGGTTCTTGCTTCAATCTATATTCTAACGCTTGTTGCGCTTGAACAGTATAATCCTGAATTGGATCGTACTGATTGATGCGTCCAATCTGCTCAAAAACTGGTATCAAACCAGGTAATCCCTTCGGTAAATTAGTCGCCATCACCCGTAACTGAGTCACCAAATCCAACTCAGGCTTCTCATTCCCAGACACAGCCTCGATTTTAAACTTTTTGTCATTCTTATTCCCAGACACAGCCTGCGATCGCATATCCAGAGGCTCTAGCTCGATTTTTACACTAACTGTCGGCACATTTATCGGATAAGTTTCGCCAGTTTTCCGATTCAGATAAGTCGCCTCTAGATTGTAACTTCCCGGCGCAATATTTGGAGGAGGAAGCATTGCCGTGCGATCGACTACTCGAAACCCCACAGCAAATTTATCAGCCCCCAGAATCCCCGGATGTAAAGTTGCTTGACCGATCGCGCGATCGTGTAAAATGCGATCGGTCTGACCAGTTTGAATAACACCACCTCGCCGATTTTTCCAAGTCAGCAACACCAAACCCGACTTTAAATCCTGCCAAGGCCCAGACCAAATATATGTTACAGGCAGTGGAACTCCAGGAACAGCTTTTGCCGATAAAGTAACTTGTTCTAATTGTACTTGCGATCGCACTTCATTCAAAGGCTGAATTTCCACAGCCCGCCAGCGCTTCCGATAAAGATTCAAATTAGTATTGTCAGGCAAAACCCAGCTTTTTTGCAACTGAAATTTGTCACCCTTTTCGATAGCCGCCACCGCTGCATTTTGGGCTTTTTTAATCCGTTGACGAATCGAACCTTGGGGGCCAGTTTTAGTTACGAACCAAGAAAGCGATCGCACATCTTGCGGCACTTCTGCTACACTTGTTCCCACCTGTCGTCCGTAAACCTGAAATCTCGCCAAAGCACCATAATAATTTAAATTGTGCTGATTAATTTGCGGTGTCGAAGGTAACACACCTAAAGTAGATTGTAAATAAGGTTCTGTCTCAATAATTTCTGCAATAACCTCTCGGTGAGGCCACTCTTTCCCAAAGTAAGGATAACTAGAATTGCCCGGACTAATAACTTGGACTAAATTATGTCCGAAAGAACCTCCCAAAGGCCAAATATGGAACAGCATCGTGAGTATTGCCAAACCAATTGTACCCCAGCGAATTTGTCGTCCCCACTTGCGAGGCCAGAGTGTCAAACAGTATGCCAGAAAAATTGATAATATAGGTAAATATGGCAAAACATATCGATCATCTTTATTAATATTTAGCGAATTAATCAGATAAGCCCCCACCCAAAAAACTGCTAGCCAGCCGCAGGATTTGAGATCAAGAATTGATAAAACATCTTGCCGATTCCGCCAATAATAGAGTAAAAATCCGACCAAAGGAATCAGTAATAGTGGCCAAGAAATATGTTCAGGTAAGTGCTGAGCGTAATAAATCCAAGCATTGATTGTATTGAGTGCGGGGTCTCCTTCTGCCATTGCCGAATCAAATGTTGCCCGTTTTCCCCCTGTCAAAATCAACAACCAATTAGTTTTCGCCCAAGGGCCAAATACGACTATCGACAACAACAAACCACCAGCTAATTGAGCTAATCTTCCCCAAGCTTTTTGTCGCACAATCCCGACAGCCAACCAGACAATTGGGGTGAACAAAAATAACACAGTAGTATGTTTGACTAAGATTGATAAACCGAGGGAGATACCAAATGCTATTGCCCAAAACCAAGACAATAGAGAAAGAGACCAAACTTCCCTCTGTTTTCGATAATTAATCCGGCTATCCACATCAACATCCCTGTCATCGGTGACTTCTGCCCTCTTCCTTCTTCCTTCTTCCTTCTTCCTTCTTCCTTCAGAAGCCTTCCACATTGTTAGACAAAAGAAAGTCAAAGTAATCGCAGCAGTTAGAGGATAGTCGAGTAAAAATTGCAATCTAAACCGATAAAGTCCCGGTAACACTACACAAATTGCCGCAGCCCACAAACCGACTTGCCGATCGAACAATTGCACGCCCAAACCGTAAACTGAAGCCAGGAGAATCGCACTAAACAATAAAAAAACTAATGTTGCCTGATCCGGTAGAGTACCAAAAGCTTGCAAAAATGGGGCAGTTAAAATAAAGACTAGGGGCGGAATTTTCGTCGAAAGCAGCCAAAAGTGTGACCACCATTCCCCCGATAACCATTGCGGATGCTGGAGCACCTGGGAGTAATTCAGGGTTCCAGTCAGGTATTCTGCTTGATCCCAGGCAGGTACGGTGCGATCGATCGCAAACCAGAGGCGATCGCTAATTGCCCCCAACAGCCAAATTATGCCCAAGACAAACAGACTCTTATCTGCGCTGCGATTTTGCTGTGCCATTGCGATTTTGGGTTGTAAGCGTGCAGCTTTTAGCTTACAGGCGGGGGGTTCTCGTGCGATCGCAAAATTAATTTACAAAACCCCTTGCTAAAATCCCTATGTGTCTGCTAAGGTTGTTAAGCGTGAAAAAACAAGCCGAGATAGCTCAGTTGGTAGAGCAGTGGACTGAAAATCCACGTGTCCGGAGTTCAAGTCTCCGTCTTGGCATCGCAAAACCCTCATAAATTAATTGGGGGTTTTTTTTATGGTAAAACTTGAACTATGCAGTCAATTACCGAACTCGACTTATTTTTCATGCAGCAGGGCAAGGTATATCAAACTCTGGAAAACTTAAAAGATAGACTCACCAGGGCTGAGATCGACTACGCAGTAATTGGCGGCATGGCTTTAACTATTCAAGGTTACGTCTAACGACTTTGGTTGAACTAAAACTGGCGTCGGGATTGACAGCGCCCGATCGACTTAAAGATTTGGCAGACGTACAGGAATTGATCCGAATGCTTAGTTTACCTGAAAGCTTGGCCCAAGAGATTGATGAATCTGTTCGGCCTGAATATTTGAAGTTGTGGAGAAGCGTTCAACCTCGTCGAGAATAGTTTTTAGAGTACATTTTTTTAAGAATAGCGCTACTTTCACCGGAAGTGCGATCGAGCTTCAAGCCGATCGCACTTCCGATGTGTACCATCTTATTTTTGAGTCAAATAACGTACTAATTCTGGAATTTCACCCGCGCGCACCCACTCAGCTTGTCCCCGTCGCACTTTGGTTCGCACTGTAATACTCTCAATTTCCCATAACTGCAATTTGCTATATGGGCCCTTCGCTTCACCACTACGAAACACATACCATTCCGGCACTTCAGGAGTTGGCGGTTTCGGCCTCACACTTTTGACCCGATTCATTCCACTTTCTGTTTTGATTCGATTTAGTTCTTGTTCAACCTGATTTGGAGGCTGTGACTTAGAATTAGTCGATCCTCTTCGAGGGCTTCGCCAACGCCTTTTCTTACCTTCCAGCTTACCACCAGCAATTTCAACTTCCCTGCGCCATCCCCAAAAATACCAAGGCATCATCCAAGCTAGCAGCGCCACCAATCCTAAAACCTCTTCTTCTATTAGTGTCCACTTCGACGCATCTCCAAACGCCAAATAACCGAAAAAACCAAGGATAACTGAGATCGCATTTAGGTAAATTAAATTGGTAGCATCGTTAGCCGCTAAATTCCAACTGGTTGAGTGTCGAATAAAGGATTGCTTCCTTACTGTTTGATTGTGTTTCCAAGCTATTCGAGTTTGGAGATGGTTGTAACCAGGAGATTCCGTAGGCCACCATGTCGCTACCCAATTAACTAGATATGCCGACCAATATTGCATCGCCGCATATCCCACTATTCCACTCAGCAATACGCAAACAACTAAGCAAAAAGTTGTGAGCGGTAATAGCTGTTGTGGTATAATGTTTACCGTCGAAATAGTTAGTATAAAAAATGGACTACCAGTTACTATTGGAACCAGCAAAATTTCAAATATCTTAAGCAGGTTTACCACGAAAACCCATAGAGGTAGGATAATTTTTTTAAGCAGTTGTCCAAAACGGAAATAATAAAGGTAACTAGATGCGATCGCAGTTCCTAGAATTAAAGCAATCAGCGCCCCCGAAGAACTGTTGACAGGTAGCATGAAAATTGCGATCGCCGGAATTCCCATCAAAACTCCAGCAGGTAGCGTCAAAAATGCGATAATCCCTTCCCGACCGTGTTGCCACTTAGATACTGCCACTAATGGCTGATTTCCACTCCGTATTTCCACCCATTCTGTTACCCTAGTTACTCCCCAGTGATAGAACGGAAATAACCAGATTTGGCATAACCAAGCAAATATCATTACATTTTTAAAGTCAGAGTTCCTCATGGTGTACCAATACATCCTATGAAATCTATAGGAGTAGTAGTAAGCATGAGGCCACAGTACAGAAACAATCAACCAAAAGCTAATACTTAAAGCAAACCCTCTTGCCCACGCTGTAGGATGGGGTAGAAATTTCGGCCTGTTATTCATGGCTCTGAAAATTTGATGGGATATCAAGAGTATCTCACCATGCGGAGTTTTTGAATTAGGATTTAAGGTCTATGCTATTTAGTTTGAATTTGATTAATATTTGATAATCCGCGTTCATCTCATTTTTCCAAATATCTGTCTAGGGTTCTCGCATTCCGGTAGTAAATCTCTAGCGATCGCTAATAAATTGTCTACCGGAATGATTAGCCCTTAAAAGTTTTTTTAGTTGACAAATTGCTGTGTTTATAGTAGGCAAGCTCAGAAATGGTATCAAACTAATCTCGATCGCGCGTCCGTGCCCGAAACAACAGGTTACAATCAAATAACGTTTGCTTTCCATAACAATACTATTTATAGTTTGAAATTCTCAGTGCCCAATAACCACACCTCCACACAATCCTTTCAATTTGACTCCATTGACAGCGCCCTCGCAGACCTCAAAGCAGGTCGGATGCTCGTAGTAGTCGATGACGAAAACCGCGAAAACGAAGGCGACGTCATTTGTGCCTCCCAATTCGCCACGCCCGACAATATCAATTTCATGGCAGTTCACGCGCGCGGCTTGATTTGTTTGGCTTTGACGGGCGATCGCCTCGATCGCCTCGAATTGCCCCTAATGGTCAGCAAAAATACCGACAACAATCAAACTGCCTTCACCGTCAGCATCGATGCAGTCAACGGCGTTAGCACCGGTATCTCCGCCGAAGATAGAGCTCGCACCATCCAAGTATCCATCCACCCCGACACCAAACCTCAAGACTTACGTCGTCCCGGTCATATTTTTCCCCTACGCGCGATCGACGGTGGAGTCCTCAAACGCGCCGGCCACACCGAAGCCTCAGTTGACCTTTCCAGACTCGCCGGATTGTATCCCAGTGGCGTGATCTGCGAAATTCAAAACCCCGACGGTTCAATGGCGAGATTACCCGAATTAATCGAGTACGCCAAAACCCACAACCTCAAAATCATCAGCATTGCCGACTTAATTAGCTACCGACTCAAGCACGATCGATTTGTCCGCCGCGAAACAGTCGCTAAATTACCAACTCAATTCGGTGAGTTTATGATTTACGCCTATCGCGACACTAAAGACAACTCCGAACACGTTGCCGTCGTCAAAGGCGATCCAGCAGAATTTAAAGACAAACCCGTGATGGTGCGGGTACACTCCGAATGCTTAACAGGTGATGCTTTAGGTTCCCTACGTTGCGACTGTCGAATGCAACTACAAGCCGCACTCAAAATGATTGAAAATGCCGGTTCTGGCATCATAGTTTACTTACGCCAAGAAGGTCGGGGCATTGGACTGGTAAATAAACTCAAAGCTTACTCCCTGCAAGATATCGGATACGATACCGTAGAAGCCAACGAGCGATTGGGATTTCCCGCAGACTTGCGAAACTACGGCGTCGGCGCACAAATGCTCAACGATTTGGGAGTGCAAAAAATCCGATTAATTACCAACAACCCCCGGAAAATTGCCGGGTTAAAGGGTTACGGAATTGAAGTAGTCGATCGCGTTCCCCTACTCATTGAAGCCAACGATTACAACTCTATTTATCTGGCAACAAAGGCTGAAAAACTCGGTCATATGTTGCTGCAAACTTATTTAGTCACAGTAGCGATCCAGTGGAACGAAACTAAGGCAGAAACCAAAAAGCAGAAGACAGAAGCAAAAGAGGAAGATATAGCAATTCAAAATCGGTATGAACACCTGGAAAAACTGCGCGATTTGGCAGGAAGCTACGATTTATTGTTGCAAGAAGAAGCGCGGCCTGTGGGTATAGCCCTATTCGGACAAAACTCCTTAATCTTTCACCTCGGCTTCGATCAAGCTGGACTCGCAGCCCCCGATTGGTATGAACAAACAAACCATCCTTACACAGAGGCGATCGCCCAAATTCTCAGCGTAATCAGCACCTGGCCGGATTTGCAAACACTAGAATTCATGGTTTCCGCCGGTACCGATCCGCTCAAACTCCTGCAAGTCCAGCTCGATCGCGAGACATTCCCTTTGTCGGAATTAGTCGGAATTTGCGATAATCTCAAACCGCAAAAAATCTATAGTTTTGTCTCTATTCCCGATTCGGCCCTCGAAATGTCAAGCTAGATTCAGAAATAGAGATGGCAAATTGCAATGGAAATGAACGCTGGTGACTTTCTCAATCGGCTCGACCTCAGAGGACAAGCTCTCAAAGGCGTCAACCTCAGTGGCGCAGAACTCCGAGGAGCAAACCTCAGAGGCACCGACCTCAGAGAAACCAACCTGAGCGAAGCTATTCTCAGGTATGCAGACCTGATAGAAGCCGACCTCACCCTTGCCAATCTCAGGGGGGCGGACTTAGCAGAGTCATTTCTCAATTTAGCCAACCTCACCAGAGCTGATTTGACAGGTGCTGTCCTCAGAGAAGCTACTCTCGTAGGAGCTGAACTTTTCGGGACCAATCTCCAACAAGCAAGTTTGATCAAAGCCAATCTAGTTGGAGCGAATCTAGCTGGAGCGAATCTAGCTGGAGCCAACCTGAGCGGGGCAGATTTGCGGGGAGCTCAGTTGCTCGACACCATTTTAGACAAAGCTGTCTACAATAACCGGACTGTGTTTCCCGATGATCTTGACCCCGCTGCAATGGGAGCATTGTTGCTAGCTCCCAATGTTTCGCTCGTAGGTTTAAATCTGTCTATGGTAGATTTAACCGGAGTCGATTTAAAAGGATCGGATTTGCGGCGGACAAATTTATCTAACGCTATATTATTTGGAGCCAAGCTCGATCGGGCAAACTTAACAGGAGCCAACCTCAGCGGAGCCGACTTAAGAGAAGCCAATTTGAGCAGCACAATTTTGGAAAAAGCTGTTTACAGCAACAAAACATTATTTTCAGAAAGCATTGACCTCAGTATCGCCGGCGCTTATTTAATTGCTCCCAATGTATCGTTGCAAGGATTAAACTTAACTGGAGCGGACTTAAGCGGATCAGATTTAAGCGGAGCTAATTTGAGCGGAACTAACTTAAGTTCAGTAAACCTAAAAAATGTAGACCTCAGCAGAGCTAGCATGAAAAAAGCTTACCTCAAAGGTGCAAACTTGGAGGGTACAGATTTGCGAGGAGCAGATTTAACTGGCGCAATTTTGCACCAAGTAAACTTGATCTCTGCTGACCTCCGGGGTGTAGACTTAACAAGGGCTGACCTGAGTGGCGCTAATTTGAGTAATGCTGATTTAAGGGAGACAGATTTAACCGGGGCTACTCTGTTATTCGCTAATTTGAGCGGAGCCGATTTGAGAGGTGTAGACTTGACAAAAGCCGACCTCAGCGGCGCTAAATTAAACGAAGCCGACCTGAGAAAAGCAGATTTAATGAGAGTAAATTTAGCAGGAGCGGATTTAACAGAGGTAGATTTGAGTGATGCTCATTTATTTCGAGTTAATCTCAAAGGTGCTAACCTGAAAGGTGCAAACCTCAAAGGTGCAAGTTTTAAGCTAGTGTTTTTGAGTGATGCTCATTTGAGCGAAACAGATTTGACTGATGTCGATCTGAGTCCGAGTTTCTTTGAAATACCATTGGAATCAGAATAGTAATTGGGCATCGGGCATCGGGCATCGGGCATTGGTAGCAAAAATGAGGAGACGGCAGTGCCGTGTCCCTACAATATTATTGTCGGTAAGTCGGATCGTAGCCATGTCGTTCTGTGAGCCAAGGAGTTG
>NZ_JAKJHX010000032.1 GCF_021648855.1 Tychonema litorale BBK16
ACGGCAGTGCCGTGTCCCACGCAAAATAACATTGTAGGGACACGGCACTGCCGTCTCCTCATTTCGGCTACGGAGAAGTGGAACCCCTGCCGGGAAGGGGATAACTTGGCTCGATCGCAATTTTTGATAAATATGTTAGAATAATCAAGATTTGGTGTACTATGGAACAACGTCAAATTTCTGACGTAACGGCGGCATAGCCAAGTGGTAAGGCAGAGGTCTGCAAAACCTCCACCCCCAGTTCAAATCTGGGTGCCGCCTTTTTAGCAGTTAATTCACGGTAGGGACACAGAAATGCCGTGTCCCTACGGGGATAGGGTAGGGACACGGCATTTCTGTGTCCCTATGGGCATATTGAATATACCTCATAAACCTGCAATTTCCTGTAACTATTGCAGTGGCAAAAACACCGTCATCACCTCACCCTTTTGAGGACGCTGACGTATTACCAACTTCCCCCCCGCCGCGCGAAATAAATTTTTAGTTACGCTCAAATTTAAACTCAAACTTCCTGTCTCTGGTTGTACCATCAACAGGGGTCCGATCGACCTTAGAGGAGTATTCACAGCAGGTACAAAAGTTGATTCGCCTTCAGTATCAGATGGATGTTTCGATTCCAACTGTAACTTTAACTGATCCCCCGCCAATATCACCCCTACTTGAATGTGACTCCCAGATGGCAAAGTTCGAGTGAAATTCTCAATCAAACCAGTTAAAACCTGATCTAACATTATCGGATCGCTGACCACCGCAGGCAACTTTTTCGGGATAATTACTTCTAAAGTATGATTCCGCTGGCTTGCCTGTTTTTGCCAGCGTGGAATGCTATTTTGTAGCACTTCGCCGAGAGACATTGCTGTTAGCTGGACAGCAGAATTTTTGGCTTGCGACATTTCCATTTCTACGGCGCGGAAAATTAAGCCGAAGCGATCGATCTGAGCAGTACACTCTGTATCAATCATTTCCAAACGCTTGATTACAACTGCATCGAGTTTGGGGCGTTTCAGCAGCAATCTAGTGAGAGTGCGGATAGTGGTCAAGGGAGTGCGGACTTCGTGGGCGATCGCCTGTAGCAATTCTACCTCTTTAGTAGCGTGAGGAATCGGAGATTTGCAGTTGAGATTCTTAGCCTGTAATTTTTCATGTCTTCTCCTCCAACCCTTATCAATTATTTCATCCTTAATTCTGCCTGTTTCTTCTTTCCAAATCGGTAAATTATTCAAAAGTAAACGGCTGAAATGCGTGACTACTTTATAATCTGGAGCAACAGGTGAAAACTGTTCAAATAGCTCATCTAATTTAGTTGAATTATGATTTAATTGACTAATAGCTAAATTAATCTCGCCGTCAGAATTTCCTAACAAATTTTCGCTGTCAGTCACTCTGTGTCGCAAAACATCCCATGCTTTCGCGACTACTTGCGGATCGAAAGAAAATAGAAAAGCTGGAATGCCGATCGCATTTTCGCCTAAAACCATCACGAGGCTGAAACTAGCTGTTAAAACTAAACAAAACTGCTCGTTAGCTAAGGGATCGCCACTTGCCAAGGCTAGTGCAGGTGCAGCAGTAGGCAATGATATTTCCATATCTGCGGCTGCTGGAAGCAAAGCTAAACTTTGTCTGGCCCGAAAAGACCACAAAGCGGCATCGTTGTCTGGAATGCTGGTAAAAATCCAATTGGCAAAGCCGTTGGCCAATGCGGGGTCAGTTAAAACGGAAGATGGGCCCGACAATACTAATCCCTGGCAGGAATTGGGAAGAAGGGAATCTGTTGTTTGTGGTGGTTTTTGCCGATCGAGCATTTGATTCAAAGTTGCGATCGCCCCATACCATTCCTGTTCCGCTTTCAGCCGGGAAGCCGCGCGACTCCCCGGACACTTCGGACGGCTATTTTCTGCTGCTAACCTCGTGTCCCTGGGACTGAGGTCATTTTCTGAGCCTTCGGAGGCTAAAATATCGCTTATTGTTGGTAAAAAGTAAGTATTCACAGTAGTTATAAACCCACCTTCAGAGGCACGAAGGATGAAGTATTTATTTAAGTTGATGAATGAGGATTCAGGCACCAAAATGATGAAAAAATTCCGCTGAATTCTTGCGCCTTCCTCCTGACTCACAGCATATCCATCTTTGTCAATTCGCGATATTGGCAAACCGTACCAAACAAGTCGCAATCTCCGCGCTTGGGCCATATTTTGGATCAATTAAACCGATCGCCCTTGCAAAAGTGCAAAATGAAGTCAGTTAAACACCGTGCTTTCCTTATGCCCACCTCGATCGCCGACTCAAAAAATCTGCTGTCTGACTTAATGGCACGCTACCGCCACCAAGTCGATTATCTAGCAATTCGGCTCGAAGAAGCCGAAGGCACCGACATCCTGCTGCGGGGCGAAAAAATTGAAACCCTCAGCGAAGGAGTCTCAATTGGCGGCCAAGTTCGAGCCTGTCACAAAGGCGGCTGGGGCTTTGCCAGTTTTAACCGACTTTCCACCCTCGCCGAAAGAATCGAAGAAGCCATCGCCGCGGCCAAACTGATCGGTGAGGAAGAAACGATTCTCGCCCCTGTCACCCCCGTACAAGACGTTTGCTTCTTACCACTGACAGGAACAGACCCCCGTCTGGTTCCGCTGATCGAAAAAAAGCAATTGTGCGATCGCTACGCCAAAATCCTGCGTAGCATAGACCCCTGCATCGCCACCGTCTCCGTCCGCTACGGCGACAGCACCCAGCGCATCATCCTCGCCACCTCCGAAGGCACAATGCTCGAACAAGGCTGGGTAGACATGGAAATGCGCTTTGCCGCCACAGCCCGCAGCGGGGAAACCGTACAAACCGGCCGCGAAACCACCGGTTCCCGCAAAGCCTACGAAGACTTAACCGACCTCGATTTGCAAGTTCGTAGCGCCGCCCAGAGAGCCGTAAACTCCTTAGCCTTACCACCTGTCCAAGGCAACACTTACACCGTCGTCATCGACCCAATCCTCAGCGGATTATTCGTTCACGAAGCCTTCGGACACCTCTCGGAAGCTGACATGGCCTACGAAAATCCCGACATCTTGGAAGTGATGACTCTCGGCCGCCAGTTCGGGCCAAAAGATTTGCAAATTTTCGATGGTGCCGCACCTCCGGGACACCGTGGCAGTTATTTCTACGACGATGAAGGCACTCCGGCTACTACTACTCAGTTGATTAAGGATGGTGCTTTAGTTGGGCGTTTGCACTCCCGCGAGACTGCTGGAAAATTGGGAGAATTGCCCACTGGGAATGCTCGTTGTTTGAATTATCATTATCCGCCGATCGTCCGCATGACTAATACTTGGATTGAACGGGGTACAACACCGGTGGCTGATTTATTTTCTGGCATCTCTGAAGGTGTTTATGCGAGTAATTGGCAGGGTGGCATGACTAACGGCGAAATGTTTACTTTTAGTGCGGGGGAAGCTTGGATGATTCGCGATGGCAAATTGGCTGAACCGGTGCGGGATGTGACTCTTTCGGGTAATGTTTTCAGCACTTTAGCGGATATTGAGGCGATCGGCGATGATTTTTATTGGGATGAATCCGGCGGCTGTGGCAAGGGTGGACAAAGCGGTTTGCCCGTGGGCTGCGGCGGCCCTAGTTTGCGGATTCGGAATGTAGTTGTTGGCGGCGAAGCTGCTGAAGATTGATCTCGTATCGACTCTGGTTGCACCGTCACAAAAATAAAAGTAGGTTGGGTAGAACGGAGTGAAACCCAACAATAACAAAGTTCTTATAGCAATCCTAAATGATTCATGAAGATTGTAGGGTTAGTGATCCGTGCCTACCCCCTATCTATCCGGGCAACCACGGGGGGATTGCCCCTACAAGAATTATGCAAATGATTTAGGATTGCTATAGCTGTTGGGTTTCGTTCCTCAACCCAACCTACGGCGGAACTCGATTATATTCGTTACAGAATCCGTTGCCAAACCTCCTTTCTTTATAACTAATATGTCATCCCCAACCAGAAAGCCTTTTATAAGTAAATTGATCGGTAACGTCCCGCTGCGGGCGATTCTGATCGTGCCATTTATTGTCCAGATTGTCGCAGCCGTAGGAACTGTAGGTTATTTGTCGTTCCGCAGCGGACAGAAAGCAGTTAACGACATGGCCGTACAACTTCAGAATGAAGTAAGCGATCGCACAAAACAACAAGTTCTCAACTATCTAGAACGCTCTACCTCAACCTTAAAAACCGTCGCCGCAGCCATTAAAACCGAACAACTAGATTTGAATGACCAAATCAAACAACAACGCTTCTTTTGGCATCTGGTAGATCAGGGAAATGTCATTGCAATTCAATTAGTTAATCCTGGTGGCAATTCGATTTTGGTAGAACGATTCTCCGACGAAATTCAGGCCAGACTGAAAAATAGCAAGACTGAACCATATCGTCCAGTATATCGTCTCGACAATCAAGGCGATCGGGCTGAGTTCCTAGGAGTACAAAGGAACTTTGATGGGCGCACTCGTCCTTGGTATCAAGCCGCGATCACAGCCAAAAAACCTGTTTGGACTTCTCTATACATTAGTGTCAATACCTCAGTCGTGGCAATTAGTGTAACCTACCCTGTCTACGATCGCAAAGGGCAAATATTAGCAGTCCTCAACAGCTATTTTGATATGACTCAAATTAATAAATTTCTGAAAAGTTTGAAAATTGGTAAAACTGGACAAATTTTTATTATTAATCCTAATGGCGAAATCATTGCCAGCTCTAAAATTGAACAACCTTATATCATCAAAGGTAAAGAATTAAAAACGATTAAAGCCGTTAAAAGTGAAAATGCGATCATCCAAGCCACAGCCAAACAGTTGACCACAAAATTCGCCGATCTCACTACCATCAATCAGACTCAACACCTTGATTTTGAAATTAACGGTCAGCGGCAATTTGTACAGATAACGCCGATGAAAGATGACTGGGGTATTGACTGGCTCAGTGTAGTCGTCGTGCCAGAATCAGATTTCATGGCAGAAATTAATGCTAATAGGCAAATTACGATTTTTTTGTGTATCGGTACTTTGTTGATTGCTACAATATTGGGCTGGTATACCTCGCGCTGGGTGACTCAACCTTTACAGCGATTGAGTCAGGCATCAGAGGCGATCGCGGCGGGGAATCTTGAACAAAACATTGAGCTATCAGGTAAGAATGAACTCGGCAGATTAGCTCAATCCTTTAACCGGATGGGCCAACAACTCCGGGAAGCATTCAATCATTTGCAAAACACCAACGTCGAATTAGAACAACGAGTAGAAGCGCGCACCATAGAACTCCAACAAGCAAAAGATATGGCAGATAGCGCTAACCTTGCCAAAAGCAACTTCCTTGCCAACATGAGCCACGAACTTCGCACTCCCCTAAATGGCGTTTTGGGCTATACCCAAATCCTCCAGCGCACCGAATCTCTAACTCCCAAAGCACGGAAAGGTATCGATATTATCTATCAATGTGGCTCTCATTTGTTGATGCTAATTAACGATATACTCGACCTCTCAAAAATAGAAGCTGACAAACTGGAACTGCATCCTACTTCTTTTCACTTCTCATCTTTTCTGCAAGGTGTTGCAGAAATCTGTAATATCCGTGCCGAACAAAAGCACATTGCCTTCAATTTTGCGATCGATCCGCAATTACCTGTCGGAGTTAAGGCCGATGAAAAGCGCTTGCGGCAAGTATTGATTAATCTTATTGGTAATGCAATTAAGTTTACAGATAAAGGTAGCGTAACTTTCAAGGTAGAAGTAATAGAATACCAGAAATCATATCCTGGGTCTTCAATTATTCAATCTTCCCTTCCTGAATCTTCAATCAATCAATCTTCAATCGAAAATCCAAAATCGAAAATCCAAAATCGATTGGTTCTTTTTCAGATCGAGGATACAGGTGTTGGGATGACCCCGGAACAATTAGAAAAAATTTTTATGCCCTTTGAACAAGTTGGTAATACTAAAAAACAGGCTGAAGGTACTGGTTTAGGATTGTCGATCAGTCAAAGAATTGTGGCGTTAATGAACACCACAATTCAGGTACAAAGTCAAGCAGGAGTTGGCAGCATTTTCTCATTTGAAGTAGAACTACCAGAGACCCTAGATTGGGTAGATAATTCTAGGGTGATGCCAGAGGGAACGATCGCAGGTTATGAGGGCAAAAAGCGTAAAATTTTGGTAGTGGACGATCGCTGGGAAAACCGTTCTGTTGTGATTCATCTGCTCGAACCTATCGGGTTTGAACTGATTGAAGCCGAAAACGGTCAAGAAGGGATGGATCGAGTGTTGACTGAGCAACCCGATTTGATCGTCACCGACTTGTCAATGCCAGTGATGGATGGATTTGAATTTCTTCAGAAGTTGCGATCGCATCCCGAACTCCAAGAAATGCCAGTCTTAGTCTCTTCCGCCAGCGTCTTTGAAAGCGATCGCCACAAAAGCTTAGCAGCAGGTGGCAATGATTTTTTGCCAAAGCCCATCCAAGCCGATATCCTACTGGAGTTAATCCAAAAATATTTGCAGTTGGATTGGATATATAATGAAAATCAACATAGCAAAGTCAGCAGCAAAGGGAAAATTGCCCCAGATCAAATCTTGCCCCCTGCGATCGAAGTATTGCAACAGATTCGAGAATTAGCTAAATTAGGTGATTTAGACGGTATTGCAGAGATTGCTCAGCAGATTCAGACTACTAATTCTGAACATTTTGCCTTTGCTCAAGAACTGATTAATCTTGCCGAAAGTTTCCAAACCAAACCGTTGCGGGCATTCATTCAGAAATATATCGATTAATCACAAAAATATGTCAATTAATAACAAAATTTAACCTAATTATGAGTACAAATCAGAAATATATTCTCGTTGTAGACGACAATCCCACCAACTTAGCCGTCATCTCCCAAGCATTAAAAGCTGCGGGCTATAAACTCCGGGTGGCAAGTGACGGTGAAGAAGCATTGGCAATGGTGGAACGCTGTGCAACTCTGCAATCGGGACAAGCACTCCCCGAATTAATCCTGCTGGACGTACAAATGCCCGGAGTTGATGGGTTTGAAACCTGTAGTCGTCTGCAAGCAAATACTGCTACAAAAGGGATTCCAGTGATTTTTATGACTGCCTTAACAGATGCAGAGAGTAAGGTTAAAGGCTTGTCACTGGGAGCAGTTGATTATATTACCAAGCCCTTTGAGCAGGAGGAAGTATTAGCACGGGTGAAAGTCCACTGGCGACTCAAAGAATTGACCGATCGCCTGGAACAGGAAGTTGCAGAAAGAACGGCCTCTTTACAGCATACTCAGTTGCAACTCATACAGCAAGAAAAACTCTCAACTTTGGGACAATTAGTTGCAGGGGTAGCGCACGAAATCAACAATCCCCTGAGTTTTGTCGTCGGTAACATTACCCCAGCCAAAGAATATTTGGCAGATATCACCGAACTACTAAATCTCTATCAACAGCACTATCCGAAACCTGTTGCTGCTATTGCCGACAAAATAAACAATATTGATTTGGAATTTGCCCTAGAGGACTTTGCGAAGATTTTGAATTCTATGCAATTGGGAACTGAACGGATTCAGGATATTTCACTGTCGCTGCGAAACTTTGCGCGATCGAGTAATGATGCACGCATTAAAACCGACCTTCATCAAGGCATGGATAGTACCTTGATGTTATTGAAACACCGTCTTAAAGATCAAGGCGATCGGACTGAAATTGAAGTAGTTAAACATTACGGCAATCTGCCCGAAGTGGACTGTTACCCAGGCCCGATGAACCAAGTATTTATGAACTTATTCGCAAATGCGATCGATGCCCTAGAAGAAGCGTGGGAAAAAGATGGGCGTTCCCTCAAAATTCAGATTGATACCGAGGTTTCTCAGAGCGATACGATCATCATTCAGATTGCCGATAATGCTTTAGGGATGACGGAAGATATCAAACAGAATCTGTTTCAACCGTTGTTTACGACAAAAGATATTGGCAAAGGAACTGGGCTAGGATTGTCGATTGCTCAACAGATAGTGGTAGACAAGCATAGTGGTAAATTGCTTTGTGATTCCACTCCTGGCAACGGTACTAAATTTAGATTGGAAATTCCATTGTAGTTTTTGTTAATTGTTAATTGTTAATCGCTCGTTGCTATCTTGACAATTGCCCTATGCCCAATGCCCTATTCCCCATTCCCCATTCCCTATTCCCCATTCCCTATTCCCCAGGCCCCATATTAGTGACGACGTTATCTCTCCGAGAACACCCCGGATTCGGAGAAGTATCAGAACATAGTGATTCCCTACTACTATCTTTCGCTAATAACAATTGTTGAGATGTCGTGAACTTATTTTGCGAGATTAAACTTTTCTCTGGTTTTTGGGGAAAAGCAATGACGGCAGCTAATACTGTGCTTAATAATACGAATTGCGTCAGAGTAGACATGGTGAGTTTTCGTTCAAAGTTGCTAATCCCAAATACGGACTTTTTTGGGTAAATCCGGAAGTAATTCCGGTCAATTTTGACTTTTACAAATTCTAGATTCAGTCGTTATCCGACATGAAAATAGCCAAATTATCGGGTAATAATTCTGTATCTTCCGCTGCTTTTTAGCACAATTTAAGTGTTTGAGCTTTATCTTCCGCTTCCGCGTTCTGGCAAGCTATCTTTACTGCTATTTTCATCGCTATCTGCGTAAAAGCTCTGATTTTCGACTTGAACTGTTAGCGATTCAGTCACAGATTTGTCTTGAGATAAAAAGGTCGATCGCATTTCTAGACTTTGAGCGTTAACTGCGGTGGTGCTCAACAACAGGCTTGACATCAGGATAGAAGAGTAGAGACGTATCATAAAGTTTAGTGTTTTTAATTTCCACTTCTTGATACGCAGCCTGTGATCTGCTATCAGGGTAAAAAATAGAATTTTTGCAAAATTACCAGTTGGTAATTGATCCTGTTTGCAAGGTTTCTATTTTTAGATATAGGGGGTTATACCCATCATCTTTCTAAGGTTTCTATCTTCAGACATAGGGGGTTACACCCATCATCAAGCTATGCTAATTGTAAATTTTTTGTAGTATTCATATTTAATTCATAATTTAATGTTAGAAGCATCAGCTTCGTTAATTTAAAGTAGGGGCAATTCATGAATTGCCCTTACTAAAGATTTAAAATGTATTGACGATCGCATCTACCTGCGACAATAGTGATTGGAGGGTTGAAGAGTTATCGAAAACAACATCAGCCTTTTGACACTTTTGATCTAGCGGCAACTGAGTCTGAATGCGGGCATTAGCCCGATCGCGATTCAAGCCATCTCGGTGCATTAGCCGTTCCAACTGCACAGCCGGGGAACAGTACACCACCCAGATTTCTGTACACAAATCAGTCATGTTAGCTTCAAACAGCAGTGGCACTACTAAAACTACAGTCAATGTGTTTGTGGATACAAAATGCGATCGAGCAATATAGCTTTGAGTTGCATCAACTAAGCGGTGGCGGACATAAGGATGAATCTGTTGTTCTAGCCATTGCCGTTCCGTTGGGTTACAAAAAATAATATTTCCCAACTCTGATCGATTTAAATTGCCGTCAGAAAGCAAGATACTAGCGCCGTACCGTTCTTTAATAGAATTCAGGATGGGCGAACCTGGTTGTACAGCTTCGCGGGCGTAAATATCGGCATCTAAAATGGGAAATTTGTAAGTATCCGCCAGATAATTAGATGTAGCCGTTTTACCCGTAGCGATTCCCCCGGTCAAACCGATGACACGCACAATTCGATCGCTCATCATTTTTTCTCTATAAACCTATGGTGTTTTGACACCTGCTGTTAGTCTTTGCTATCTTGGTGACATACTCAAAATTAAAATTAAAATTTGAGATTTTGCGATCGAGAGTTAGCGTTAGGAATTGTGAGAATTGGGGTGCGATCGACTGTATTTTACCTAAAATCTGCATTTTAAACTCCAATTAAGGTTTAGGCCGAGGCAAACTTTTATGAATGCTCAACGTGCTGTACGGTCAATTCTGGCAGCAATTCCCATTGCCGGATTTTGGATATTAGATTTTTTGCCCCATCTGGTTTTTGTCAAAGAAAACAGCATCGGATGGGTGATTGTGGCAATTGATCCTCAATCTCAAATTGCTGTGGCACAATCTATTGTTCCAGCCCCAGACAACACTGGTACTGCTGTCACCCCAGGGTCTACCGGACGCTACGACATTACAGGTGGAAGTCGCTCACAAGATGGAGCAAATCTATTTCACAGTTTTACTCAGTTTGGTCTGAATTCTGGCGAAATTGCTAATTTCCGGTCAAACCCAGACATTAAAAATATCCTCGGTCGCGTTGTCGGTGGCGATGCTTCGTTAATTAATGGTTTAATTCAAGTTAGCGGTGGTAATTCTAATCTATTTTTGATGAACCCGGCAGGGGTGATTTTTGGAACTAATGCCCGACTAGATTTGTCCGGGTCTTTTTTTGCCACCACGGCCAGCGGTATTGGTTTTGATAACCGATGGTTCAATGGTACTGGGGCGAACGATTACACTTCTTTGATCGGAACTCCGAATGCTTTTGCTTTTGGCGCACAATCGGGCAGTATTGTCAATGCGGGTAAGTTGGTTGTTGCTAATGGGCAAAATTTAACTTTGCTTGGGGGGACGGTGCTCAGTACGGGTGAACTTTCGGCGCCTGGTGGTCAGATTACGGTGGCTGCTGTACCGGGAGAAAATCTGGTGCGGTTGAGTCAACAGGGAATGTTGCTGAGTTTAGAGGTGGTTCCGTCTTCGGGGGCTGCGTCTTCGGGTGTTTCGGGTGCGACTGGTTTGCCTTTTTCTCCTTTGAGTTTACCTCGGTTGCTTTCTGGGCGGGGGGTTGAAAATGCTACGGGTATCAGCACAAATGCTCAAGGTCAAGTGGTACTGACGGGTGGAGATACGGTGATGGCTGTGGCGGGAACTACGGTTGTATCGGGTGCTGTGGATGTTTCGACTGTTAATGGTACTGGTGGGACGGTGAACGTGTTGGGCGATCGCGTTGGTTTGTTTGGAGCAAATATCAATGCTTCGGGGGCTGAAGGTGGTGGTAAGGTGCGAATCGGGGGAGATTACCGGGGTGCGGGGAGTGTGCCGAATGCGAAGATGACTTATGTGGATGGAAAAAGTGCGATCGCACTAAATGCAACTCGATTTGGTAATGGCGGTAATGCGATCGTTTGGGCTGACAACACAGCGGCATTTTTGGGTCGTATTAGTGCTCGCGGAGTTTCTTCAACTCCCGGTACATCAGGTGTTGGCGGGTTTGTGGAAGTTTCCGGCAAGCAAAGATTGGTGTTTAACGGTACTGTGGATACCACGGGTACAAACGGTTTAGGAACTTTGCTGCTAGACCCGGAAAATATTGTGATTACGGATGCTGCGACTGGTGCTGACGATGCGACAATTGTTGGCAACAATAATATTTTGGCAACAACAACTTCACAACGGCAAAATGTTTCGGGACAACAGCAAAATAATTCGGGAGTTTCGCTAACTTCTCAACAGCAAAATAGTGATGGGGCTTCGCTGACAATTTCCGCAACGGCTTTGGAAAGTATGTCGGCGACGGCAAATGTGGTTCTGGAAGCGCTGAATAATATTACCATTGCTGACTTGGGTGACAATCAATTGAGCTTTCAAGCTACTACCGGTTCTGTGACTTTTAGGGCTGATGCCGATCGCAGTGGTACTGGCGCATTTTCGATGAATCCTCAAGATAGAATTAGCACGGCGGGCGGTGCGATCGCAATTTTTGGCAGCCAAATTACTGCGGGAAATCTGTCAAGCAATGGCGGAAATATTAGTTTAACCAGTCCGGGATCTACCGTGGTAAATAATATTTCGACATCCAATCTCAATACTGGTAACAGTGGTAATGTTTTGCTGGAAGGGCTGAATATAACAACCCTAAACCTTGAGACGACGGGTTCTAAAAATGCGGGTAATGTGAGTTTGACGGCTCAAAATATTCTGACGGTGAATGGAATTGTGGCGGGTTCTGGAAACATTAGTTTGACTGGGAATGAAATCGATTTGAAAGGTGGCAGTAATTCAATCAATGGTACTGGCTTTTTGGTGTTGCAACCTTGGAATCCTGGTCAAAATATCGCGATCGCGGGTAATGGAAATATTGGTACAAATACTTTTTTAAGTCTAACTGCCAGTGACCTCGAAAGTTTGCGAAATGGTTTTGCAGGAATTACGATCGGTCGTAGTAATAGTAGCGGTGCGATTCTGGTGGCGGACAATTTCACATTTTTCGATCCGCTAATTATTCAATCGCCTGCGAATTTGGGAACTATTACTACTACGAGTTTGCTGACAGGGGCAGATAATGCTTCACTTACTCTCAAAGCTGATGGCAGTATCAGAACTGGTAATATTTTTACTAATGGTCAGGAAATTCGGATCACTAGCCAAACGGGTAATATTATTACCGATCGACTACGCACGGTCACTACCGCCACTGTTAGCACGAATACGACTAAGCCTAATTCTGCTCAAATTTCGCGATCGGCGGGAGATGTGACGCTGAACGCAGATGGTAAGGTGACTGTGGGTGCGATCGACACTAAGGGCGATGTCGCGGGGAATGTGACTCTGACGGGCAGAAATGGGGTGACTGCGGGGGCGATCGAAGCGGTTGGTTCGCAAACACCGGGAAATATTACTTTAAGTGGTAGCGAGATTGATTTGACAGGTGACAGAAATTCGGTGGCTAGCAACGGTAATCTGGTGTTGCAGCCGATCGATCCGCTACACGATATTACGATTGGTGGTTCTGGTAATACAGAGGGTTTGGATCTGACTGCTGCTGAATTGGGGACTTTGCGGAATGGGTTTGTATCGATCGCGATCGGGCGTTTTGACGGTAGTGGATTAATCACGATTGCTACCCCAACGCCAAGTTCAACCCCTAGTTCAACTCCAGTTTCGGGAGTGACATTTCAAGATCCGATCGTGATTCGATCGCCTTTGGGCACAGGTGCGATCGTGGGTACAGGTGCGATCGCCGGAATTGATAACGCTTCTATTACTTTGATGGCTGGTAGTGTCAACGTTGGCGATGTTACCTCGAATAGCGGAATTAATATTACTAGCAGTCGGGGGAATGTGAAAACAGGTGTTGTTTCGTCTCGATCGACCAACGGGGTAGCGGGCGATATCAACATCCGCAGCGCCGGTTCGATAGAATCGGGCAATGTCGATGCTTTCGGTTCTAAAACTGGCGGAGATATCTCGATTACAGCGCCTGGGCACATCGCGACAGGGGTGATTAACTCTGGTTCTGAGTCGGGAAAAGCTGGTTCGAGTAAGATTACTGGACAAAAAGATGTTGAAGTTGCTGCGATAAAAGCTCGTGGTAATACGGGCGGTGATGTTGATGTTACCGCCGGGGGAGTGTTTCGGGCCCCGGTCACTGCGACAAATACCGATATCGCTTCCGTGAGCATTTCGACAGACGGGCAGGTGCGATCGGGTTCACAGACGCTATCGCAAAGCACTTGTAAGTCGGGAACCTGCACTGTGACAGCGTTGGGCACAGGAAGTATCAAGCCGATCGCGACTACGCCTACAACTTCTAGCGGTTTAATCACGATCGCACCGACTCCAGCACCTACGACAACTGTGAAACTGAAGACTACAGTCAATTCTCAAGAATTGGTTCCAGTACCAAGTGCGATCGCAATTGAACCAGCGGCAAAAGGTGGCACAATAGTTGTCTCCTCAGAGCCTGCTGCTGGGACTCTGGGTGCAGCCTCTATTGCAACGGATGGAGGATCACAATCTCTGTCTTCATCGGTGGTAAAAGACAATATAGGCACTTCTGGGAACTCAACTAATGGTAATGGGGGAACTACGGCACAAAAGCCTGCTACTCCTGGAAATATCTCTTTGATCGTTCCTGAGAGTTCTCGGATCAATTCGATCAGGCAAATAAATCCGATCGATGCAGTACAGCAAAGGGATAAAATTCAGGGCAGAGAATTTGAACGTTATTTTGGCGGTACTCTCTCTGAAAAATCCATTACACAACAGAGTATTCGAGATACTCTCAGCAGTGTCAATCGCTTAACAGGAGTTAAACCTGCGATCGTTTACGTGTGGGCAAAAGCCGACCATTTAGAATTGGTGCTACTACTCCCAGACGGCAAAAACATCTTCAAAAGTGTGCCGATAAATCGCGAAACAGTGCTGCAAGTTGCGAAAGAGTTTACTAATGCTGTACGAACTCCCAAAAGATTAAATGTTGCTGACTATAAGGAATCAGCCGAACAACTTTATCAGTGGTTAATTGCACCAATGCAGCCGGAATTGGCAGCTAATAACATTGATACCCTAGTGTTTTCGATGGATGCAGGTTTGCGAACTTTGCCTTTGGCTGCTCTTTATGACGGCAAACAGTTTTTAGTAGAAAAATACAGTTTGGGATTAATTCCCAGTTTAAGTTTAACTGATACTCGTTATGCCGATGTTAAAGGTGCTGAAGTTTTAGCAATGGGTGCATCAAGCTTTCCGGCTAAATACGATCAAAATCCTCTGCCCGCAGTGCCGTTAGAAATATCAACAATTGTGGGTAAAATTTGGCCTGGTTTATCTTTTATGAATGAGAATTTTACTCTAGAAAACTTGAGGAATAAGCGCAAGCAACCGCAATACAAAATCATTCATTTAGCTACTCATGGTGATTTTCAGCCTGGGGGTGCAGAAAATTCTTACATTCAGTTTTGGGATACTAAATTGCAATTGAATCAGTTTGATCAATTAAAGTTGTCAAATCCCCAGGTGGAGTTGTTGGTTTTGAGCGCTTGCACTACGGCGGTAGGGGATGAAGAAGCTGAGTTGGGGTTTGCGGGTTTGGCGGTACACGCGGGGGTAAAGTCGGCTTTGGCGAGTTTGTGGTATGTCTCAGATGCTGGTACTTTGGGGCTGATGACCGAGTTTTATCAGCAGTTACGCACGGCACCGATTAAGGCTGAGGCTTTGCGACAGGCGCAGTTGTCGATGTTGCGGGGGGATGTGCGGTTGCAAGATGGTTATCTGGTGCGATCGGGCAATAATCAAGCTCTACCTTTACCTGCGGAGTTAGTCGCCCGTGGAGACAAAAATTTGTCCCATCCTTATTATTGGGCTGCTTTCACTATGATTGGTTCGCCTTGGTAATTTTGAAGGAAGAAGGAAGAAGGAAGATTAATACCCAATTCCCAATTCCCAATTACCAATTCCCAATTCCCAATTCCCAATTCCCAATTCCCAATAACTACTGACTAATCACTAATTGAGTCAGCCGTTTGAGGATGCGGAGCACGTCTTGCAAATTATTAGTGCGGTTGCTAATTCCGAATAAATCAGATGTGCCATATTTGGGTGTTTCTCCTTTCACTAATTTGACAAACATGAAACTGCCACCTGTCGCAATCATGCCATAACTCGGTTTCTCTGGGTTCGGGTTTGCCAGTAGATAAGCTAAGATTTGTGCCAGTCCCGCTTCAATCGAAAATGAAACTCGTTTCGATTCTATTACCATCAGCCACAATTGGTCTTTTAAAACTAAAGTATCCAGGCTACCTTTGATGATAACGCCTTCATCTTCTTCCGAAATTTCCACAGACTTTTCTGGTTTAATATAGAAAGGTTGCAGATAAAATTCCCCAGTGAATAACAGCGGAGAGACAATCGACAAACTGATAGTTTTTTCCAGCAGCGGCGGATGTTCCAGTAAATTAAAATAGCCCGCTTTAATCTGGTTTAGTTGTTGTTTCTGAAAGTCTGAAATTTCCGGCAACTCATCTTGCCATTCCCTAAAAAAATCCTCATCTCGAACAAATTGCAGACCAAAAAGAGTTTGTAATTCTTCTAATGTGACATTCTTAGCTTGAATTGTTTGAACCATAACCAAGTCCGGCTAATCTTATGGATAAATACGATTATAGCACAGAGATTTTTGTCAGAATATTTATCCCTCTCTTCTCTTCCTCTGCGCCCTCTGCGCCCTCTGCGGTTAAAAAAATCATAAACAATTATAGGAAGCAGAAATTTCACTCGATAAAATACCGATAATTTTGGGAAGATTCTGCAAGTAGTATTCAACAAAATCGATACTAAGAACTTGTTTCTCTAACTTCATAAACTTCCAAATGTTACCCGATGTGACAACCCCATAAATCCTGGGAATATTATTTCCTTCTTGTTCATTAAACAATTGGGCTGCTACCATTTCTGCCGCGCATTGTCCCAAACCACTACTAATATTTTCCTTCTTGGCTTCGACTAGCATCACAACAGGCGATCGAATAAATAAGAGTTCAGAATCTTGACTGATTAAAAAAGCACAAGTTCCATTTAATCCCAATTCAGGCGCAACATTAAAATCAGTTCCTGAAAATAAACTAATTCTATCTTGCAATTGCCTTCTCAGTTCTAGCAAAATTGGAGCAATAATTAATTCCGATCGCACTTTTTCTGTATTGATGGCTAGGGCTAAAGGTACATTATATTCGAGGGTTTGAAGCAAGATTTCGCTGCATTTAGCTTCATCAGTATTGGCAAATAAGTTAATTTTTTCTGATGTAGTTAGGTTAAAGGTTCTCACCACTCTGTCTAGGCTAAATTCGCTGTAAGACATGGCTTAATATATTTGGGCATTGGGCATTGGGGAATTGGGCATCGGGCATCGGGGTATACCAAAGAAATTAGGAGACGGCAATGCCGTGTCCCTACAATATTACTTTGGGTAGGGAAACGGCACTGCCGTGTCCTCTATATCATTCCGGTGTTACCGGAATTGATATGAGTCCAGAATTACTAATTGCAAATTTTATCGCAACTGTTCAATTCTTTTACGTGCGTCTTGATAAGCACTCGTTCTCCCGCCTTGTTTGTACAATTCTGCTGCTTTTTGAAAGTCGGCAATTGCTTCTGCAATTGCTGCTGGTTTCTCTTTGTTTTCAAGATGGGCTAACGCGCGGTTGTAGTAGGCGTCAGCAAAACCAGGATTAGCCAAGATCGCCTTTGTGTATGCTTGAATAGCACTAGAACCACGGGTAGTATCAATGTTGCTAGAGATGAGTGTGCGGGCATTGCCGATGTTGAAGTACAATTCTGGAGTGTAGTTGGGTTTGGAAGCAAGTGCTTTGTTGAAATCGGCGATCGCCTCCCAAGCATCTCCTTGATCTAACCGCGAAAGTCCTCGAAAATAATAGGCTTGGGCATCTTGGGGATTAGCGCTGGATACCGGGCCTTGGATTGCAGGAGTATTGTCTACTTTCAACTCCGATTTGTTCATTCCCGCCGCCACCAGTTTTGCGATAAAAGTATTAATCGGAACTGCTGCATTAAATCCAGTTTTAATCGGGGCGACTTCGCCGGAACTGGTTTGGGCAAAACCGAATTCGCCTTGTCCGTGTAAGCCGATGACTCGGCCTTCGGAGTCGAAAACGGGCCCCCCACTCATGCCACTCCAAGTTACAGCCTGATACCGCAAGGTGTAACCTTCCGGGCGATTGCGTGGGCGGCTGGTGACGAGTCCGGGAGACAGTTCGGGTTCTCGTTCTGCCCCAAAAAGTCCTCCGGTAGCGGGATAGCCGTAAACGAAGATTTGAGTGCCAATGACGGCTTGATCGGAATCGGCAATAGTGGCGACTGGATATTCTTCTGGACTGTCAAATTTGACTACTGCTAAATCGGGATCGGTTGGCGTTGTCTGTAAGCGGGTGACGGAAGTTGCTTGATAGTTTTTGCCTTTGGAAGTGCGGACTGTATATTTAATATCTGGTTTTTCTACTACGTGATTGACTGTTAAAACGGTGTAAGTTTTGCCGTTTTTGGCGATAATTACGCCGGAACCATCTCCGATCGCACTATTGACTTGTACTGTCAGTGGGCCAGCAATATTCGCTACTTGTTGTGGAGTTTTGGCGATCGCAGGTTGGCTAATGATTATGGTTAAGGCGGCGACAGTAGTTCCTGCTAGCACGCTGCTTAAGGTGTCGAAGCGAGAAAAGTTCCTATTCATATGGGTTTTGCTAGTTAGTTTTTGGGTAGGGGGAATTGGCGAAGTGCGATCGACCTTTTGTGTTTTTCGATTTTGACTTTTATAAGTTACTTGACGTAGACTGCACAACTTTTGTTCTTGTTGATAATTTTACTGGCTATTTTGTTCCCCAATTCTCTATTTTAATCAATCCTAGGTCAATCGATTTTAGATTTTAGATTTGAGATTTTAGATTAACCCCACGGATAAATGCTCTTTCTTGAGGATTTTAGATTTGAGATGCAAGGATTGATTCCACGGATAAATCCGGGGGCTTGTACCATCAAGAAATTCTTGGTCACATCGGCTTTACTGATTAAAACTCAACAATACATAATTCAAACTCAGTGCAGAGTTCTTCTTTCGTCATCAATCCCTGTACTACTTGCATAACTAGATTGTAGACTCGATCGTCTGTTAAATTCAAAGAAAAGCCATTCAAACGCAAAAATGTATCTGTTACCGCAAAAGCCGATCGCTTATTACCGTCAATAAACGGATGATTCATCGCTATGTGGTAGAGATAAGCAGCAGCTTGTGCGGCAATTGTCGGATGCAAATATTCACCACCAAAAGTTGCTTGTGGTTGAGCTAAAGCAGATTCTAACAAACCTTCGTCTCTGACACCAGGAGTGCCACCAAAACTAGAAATTTGGTCATCATGAAGTTCTAGCACTTCCTCTAAAGATATAAATTTAGGAGTTTGCAAGGCGACGGTAAACCTCCTCTCGTTCTTTTTTAGATGCTAAATAGGCTTTCCAAACATCGCTTTTTTGGGTTTTAGCGCTGTGCTTTGTCTGTAAAGTGAGGACAAATTCCAGCACTTCTGCCATTGCGGATTCTGGCACTTGGTTTAGTTCTTGGAGAATCTGTTCTTTTGTGGTCATGTTTCCTCCTAATTATCTTACAACCAGTTTACAACTTATTTCCCTTTCTTAGTCCGCGAAGGTGGACTTTGTTTCTGTAGTCGCGGTTTCAACCGCCGAGCGATCAAATCCGTCTGCATCGGAATGATATAAACGGAGAAGATGGAGGAGACGGCAGTGCCGTGTTCCCATAATTGATCGTGGTAGGGACACGGCACTGCCGTCTCCTCTATATTATTCCGGCGTAGCCGGAATTGATATGATTTCTTGTTGTCTGTAGCCACGGTTTTAACCGCCGAGTTATCTTTGATTTTCTGCAACCCATTGAACGATCGCATCACTCAACCCATCCAACGTATATTCCTGAGCTTCCACATCTACCTTACCCAATAAATCATAGCAACTTTTGGAAGTTTCCGGCCCGATCGAAGCAATGCAAACATTTTGCAACCAATCCTGAGAACCGGATAATTCCGGGCTTTGTTCGATGAGCTTACAAAAATTTTGTACAGTTTTGGAACTGGCAAATGTTATAATATTTACCGCCCGATTTTGCAGTGCAGCTAGGGCGATCGGATCGATAGTTTCGGGACAGCAAGATTGATAAGCTGGTGCTTCAATTACTTGTGCTCCTTTGGCGGTGAATTCTTTAACTAAAACCTCTCTACCGCCGCTTTCTACTCTCGGAAATAGAATTTTACAACCCGTAGGGGCGGTGCCCCCGTGCCCGCCCTCCATGTCCCCGTGTCCCCCCTCCCAAGGGAAGTTTTCGACTAGGGAATCGGCGACAAAATTGGGCGGAATAAAGTCTGGTTGCAAAGAGTGCGATCGCAAACTCTCGGCTGTTTTCTTGCCCACAACTGCAATTTTAATTCCGAACAAACTACGGGCATCTTTGCCGTTAGCTTCTAGTCTTTGAAAAAAACAGTCTACAGCGTTGTGGGAAGTCAGGATTAACCAATGAAAAGTTGACAATTGGTCGATCGCACTATCCAACGCTTCCCAACTCGAAGGCGGCCCAATTACCAACGCTGGCATCTCGATCACGCGAGCACCTTGTTCCTGGAGGCGATCGGCAAATGGACCCGATTGAGTCGCCGCACGGGTTACTAAAATGGTGTTTCCGGCTAGGGGTAATTGACTATTATTGGTAACAGGTACATCAATCTGACTTGTGCTTTTTGGCTGCATGAGATATTCGCGCAATCTGACTACTTCCCCAATAATTATCACACACGGTGACAGAGATTCACCCGTTGTTTTGTGTACGATATCGGAGAGGATGCCAAGCCAAATTTGTTGTTCGGGGCGACCGCAATCTCGGATAATTGCAATGGGAGTTTGGCTAGATAATCCATGCTTTTGCAATTGCCAAACTATCTCGCCCAAATTTCGCCCTCCCATCAATATTACCAAGGTTTCTATCTTGACTAAAGCTTCCCATTCCAGATCATCAGGTTCGTGGGCGCTCATCACTGCGAAACAGCGGCTCATCACCGGATCTGTGATGGGAATTCCTGCTAGCAATGGTGCGGCAAATGCGGATGAGATTCCGGGTATTACTTCAAAGTCACAGTCGGCTGCTTTTAATGCTTGAATTTCGGAACTGGATCGTCCAAAAATAAATGGATCGCCACTTTTGAGGCGAACTACTTGTTTGCCTATGTGACAGTGTTCTACCAGCAAACGGTTGATTTCTTGTTGCTTAGTCGAAGGCTTACCACCGCGTTTGCCGACTGCGATTTTGAGGCAATTTACAGGGATTAATTCGAGTTGGGGGATGTCGATGAGAGCATCGTAGATTAAGACTTCGGCTTGGGAGAGGAGTTTTTGCGATCGCACTGTCATCAAATCACAATCTCCCGGCCCTGCACCAACTAGATAAACTTTCCCTTTTTGGCTTTTCATAAATCTTTCTCAATAGTATACTTTAAAGAATCAGGAATCAGGAATAAAATAAACTATTCCCAATGCCCAATGCCCAATGCCCAATGCCCAACGCCCAACGCCCAACGCCCAACTATAAATTTTATATTTATGCAGACTATCATCATCACAGCCGCCGATGCAAATTACTTTGAACTGGTGCGAGGCACTATTTTATCAGTGCGGGACAAGCCAGAGGGTGCTAATATCGCGATCGGCTTTTTCGATCTCGGCTGCACTCCCGAACAATTGGAATGGTTAGAAACACAAGTTAACTTCATTAAAACACCAGACTGGGACTTTGATTTTCCTGGTAGAAATGAAGCTCCCGAACATTTGAAAGGACTATTAGTTAGACCTTATTTACGCAAATACTTTCCCGATTTTGATATATACCTTTGGATAGATGCGGATGCTTGGGTACAAGATTGGAAAGCCATTGATTTGTTTGTGAAAGGAGCATTGCGCCGAGGGCTAGCAATTGTTCCCGAAGTTCACAGGGCTAGCTTGCAGCAATACGGTCAACTTCCTGAATTTTGGAAATGGGTTTATCAACAATACGAAGCTAACTTTGGTGTGGAAGTTGCCAATAAATTATACAGTTATCCCATATTAAATGCCGGAGTCTTTGCTCTCCGAAAAGATGCTTTACACTGGGATATCTGGGCAGAAAGAATCAATCAAGGATTGCAGAAATCTGGCTGCATCATGACAGATCAATTTGCTCTCAACCTTGCCGTTTACAGTGACGAATTGTTCAATCTCACTGAAATGCTCCCAGCATGGTGCAATTGGATTTTCAACGGTTTTCCGGTTTGGGACAAGCAGCGAGGCTGTTTTGTGGAGCCATATTTGCCACAGGAGGCGATCGGCATTTTGCATTTAGCTGGACGCCAGCAGCTTGACAGAATAGAATTGATGGCAACTGACGGCGATATACTGGAAATAAGCGTCCGTTACCAAACTAAAAAACAGGAAGCAGTACAAATATTTCAAGAACCCAAAATGACTTACCAACAACCTGAAATTAGCAAAAATAATTTATTACATCCAGGGGATTATATCTCGCCTGGGCTCCAAATAATTATACCTGACTCCTATTTCCCCAATATGATTGTTGCCGATCCAAATACGAGTAACTGGCCTTATTTGCGCCGGGAAATTCCGCACAATTGGTACACAGACAAGCGTTATTCATTCATCGGGTTTTTGAGTCGCGATGAAGCACATATTCTTTACAATACAGCCTTACAATTTAAAGGTAAAAGAGCTTTAGAAATAGGTTGCTGGTTGGGCTGGTCAGCCTGTCATTTAGCCATCGCAGGAGTTGCCTTAGATGTCATCGATCCACTATTAGAAAGAGACGATATTAGGCAAAGTGTAATCGATTCAATTCAAGGCGCTCTCAATGCTAGTAACATTCAAACTAGCGTCGAGCTAATCCCCGGTTACAGCCCTCAGAGAGTAGAACAATTTGCAACTCAATTTAACCGCAAATGGTCGTTAATTTTTATTGACGGAGAACATGGAGGATTGGGGCCTTTAAATGACGCAATTGTTTGTGAGAAATTTGCTGAAGAAGACGCGATAATTTTATTTCATGATTTAACTGCTCCCGATGTTGCTAAAGGTTTAGATTACTTGAAACAAAGGGGATGGCATACTGTAATTTATCAAACAATGCAAATTATGGGTGCTGCTTGGCGAGGCAATGTTGAACCTGTGAAACATCAACCAGATCCGAATATTTCCTGGCAGTTGCCAGCACATTTGCAGGGCTATGATGTTAGCAGCAATCCTCAAACAGCCAGCCGAATCAGTCAAAATCAACAGTCATCTTATACAACAAATTTTTACGAGTTTATCGGACAAGGGACTCCCAGTTCAGCTCTAGAAATTATCCCGTTATTGTTAGAATTGATGCAGCCAGTTCAGCCGCAAAGCGTTGTAGATGTTGGTTGCGGTACGGGAAGTTGGTTAGCTGCTTTTCACAAGTTGGGAATTGCTGACTGTTTTGGAATAGATGGCGATTATGTCGATCGCACTATTTTACAAATTCCTTTAAATCAGTTCCAATCCGCCGATTTAAAGCAACCGCTGCAATTAAACAGAAAGTTTGACTTAGCAATTTCCCTGGAAGTCGCGGAACACTTACCCAGTATCGCAGCCGAAAACTTTGTTAATTCCCTAACTCAACTAGCACCGATAATTCTGTTTTCAGCAGCAATACCATTTCAAGGCGGTGTCGAACACGTTAACGAACAGTGGCCACAATATTGGGCTTATTACTTTCAGCAAAACGGTTTTGTAGTCATCGACTGCTTGAGAAAAAAGATATGGAACAATGACAAAGTAGAGCCTTGGTACGCTCAGAATATCTTAGTTTTTGTCAAACAAGAATACTTATCTAAATATCCCAGGTTAGTCAATGAATATCAAAATACCGATCTGAATCAATTAGCGATCGTCCATCCCAAGATTTATTTTTACAGCTTACAATCTGCTAAAAGTTCGGCAGGAAATTTACAATCAGAAAGTGTCAAGCAAGTTCCCGATTCGCCACAGCTTGAAAGTCAACCTTTGATATCTGTGATTATTCCCTGTTACAATCAAGCTCATTTTTTGTCGCAAGCAGTAACTAGCGTTATCAATCAAACATACAAAAATTGGGAAATAATCATTGTCAATGATGGCAGCTTAGATACTACTAGCACAGCAGCCAAAAATTTGATAGCAGCAAATCCCCAGCATCAAATTAGGCTAATAGAACAAGCTAATCAAGGAACATCAATGGCTAGAAATACTGGCATATCGGCAGCAAACGGCGAATATATAATGCCCTTAGATGGCGATGATATTTTAGATTCAAATGCCTTGATTTGTCTTTCAGAAATATGTCTAAAATCCAAAGTACCTTGCATAGCATTTGGATCTTATCAAATTTTTGGCGGTAATGAAAATCACACAATACCCAGTTATGATTTATATTCACCCGAAAATATCAAGCAATCTAACATGATTCACCCGTCTTCACTGTATCACAAATCAGTTTGGAATTTGGTCAACGGTTACAAAGCAGAGATGAAAGAAGGTTATGAGGATTGGGAATTTTGGGTTAATTGTCACAAACATAGCATTCCTTTTTTTGGAACGAGAGAAATAGTTGTTAATTATCGTCGCGTTCATGGTTCTAGGAATGAAAAAGCTCAACCATACCATCCTAAATTGGTAGCACAAATTGTTTCTTACAACCGGGAGCTTTACGATATCGAAAGTGTTAAAAATGCTGAAAACTTCTTGGAAAATATCGCAATTTCTTAGTCCGCGAAGGCGGACTTGGTTTGTGTAGACGCGGTTTCAACCGCCGTCTTATCTCACATTGAGTATCACATCAAGAAAGCGCTTAACCTGTTTTTCCCAAGTCCAATCTAACATAAAGTTAGCCGCAGCTAAACCCCGATGTTTGGCTGATTCACGATTAGTATAAATTTGTTCTAAAGCTTCGACAACTTCATCAACATCAGACTCTCCCCAGCCTTGAATTCCGGGGAAATGAGCAGTCGGTTTAACTCGTCGCTGACTTGATAAAGGATAGCAATTGTTGCTATGAATCAAATCTAAATGACCAGTATTTGCTGATAAAATAGTAGGAATTCCACAAGCCATACTTTCCATCGCGGCTAAATTAGTGCCACCTTCGCAGCGATTGGTGAAAACGGCGGCATCGGCTTCTCGCAAAATTTGTCCGGCG
This sequence comes from Tychonema litorale BBK16, assembly GCF_021648855.1. Classification (GTDB taxonomy): domain Bacteria; phylum Cyanobacteriota; class Cyanobacteriia; order Cyanobacteriales; family Microcoleaceae; genus Microcoleus. The sequence continues at coordinate 24,619 of NZ_JAKJHX010000032.1, forward strand.
AGGTGATTCGGAATTAAACCAATATCGATAAAGGAGTCCATCGGTAAACCGTTAGCAACTAACCATTGGGAAATTCCTAAACTTCCGTCGCGGTTAACATTGGGAAGTCCGACAACGTTTCCTACTTGTTCAATTCCCAGCATATATTGAGGCCAAAAGTTGTGCCAAGTTGTTAGTAATAATGCTTCGGGATGTTTTTTGTGAAAGCGTTTGAAAGCGGCGACGAAAATATCTTGACCTTTGCGATATTCCAGTTTGCCACCAGAGAAGATGACAAAACGATCGCGAAATAGATTAGATTTAGGTGCAGGATGGAAAATTGCGGGGTCAATTCCTTGATTTACCATTGCCACATTTGTCAAGCCGTAGCTTCGTAAAACATCGGCATTCCAGTTGGAACCGGCGACAATTACACTATATTTTTTGGATTTTTCGAGTGCTTCTGCTGTGATTCTGGTGTCTTCAAAAAAGATGAGTCCGACTTGACAAGGGCTGGTAATTTGATTCTCAATTCCAGAGGATGCTAAATTGTTTCCTAAAGCGTAAAGTACGGGAAAGCTGCAATTTATCTGTTTGTCAGAATTGGCTGTTACTAATTCCTGAAAGTTTCTCTGGTTTTCTACTAATGGTAATAACAGGGATTTGTGAAGAGGATTGATAATTTCCGAGATGGAAGGTGGTGCTAAAAGTGCAACTTCCCAAGCGGGATTTCTCAGTAGTTGCAGGGTTAAATTCATGCCGTAAATTCCCCAGCCGCTGGTGACGCTGACTGGCCAACTAATACCGATTCCTGTTAGTTTTATGGGTGTTTGTACAGGTTCAATCCCAGATTGTAGGGGCGGTGCCCCCGTGCCCGCCCTGTCTTGTATTCCCGTGCGTACTGTGTCTTGCAACGCTATTTTTATGCGATCGCACACACCACTCCAATCACCCGCTTTTTCCTGCCTAAACAAGCGTACAGTCGGATACCAAGGGCTATCTTCGCGTTCCAACATCCACCGCCAATCCGGTACAAATGACAACAAAATCCAAACAGGTTTGCCCAAAGCAGCGGCTAAGTGCGCTACTGAAGTATCCACACAAATTACTAAATCTAGTTGCAAAATAATGGCTGCGGTGTCAGCAAAATCTCCTAACTCTTGGCTCAAATCTGCTATTTGCTGTTGATTTAATAGATTGCGATCGCCCGGTAACGCATCTTTCTGAAGGCTATAAAAACTCGTTCCCACAACGTCTAAGAATTGCATGAAATTACTCAATTTACACGATCTATCATGATTTTTTCGGTGCAGCGGGCCGCCCGCCCAAACAATCCCAACTTTTAGTTGATTGCTGGGTTCTATGGAAAATTTGCTTTCTTGTGGGGGAGCGATATAAGGAATATTAACGGGTATATTTTCCAAAGTCGTTCCCAAAATTCTGGGCAAACTCATCAGCGGCGCTTGTACTTGAAAATCTGGCAAATCCTTCGGTCTTGCTACTACATTATCTATTCCTGCAACTCCTTCAAATAAACGCTTCAGCGACTGATGACAAGCAACAATAACTTTGCCACCTTTTTGCTTAACTAAACCTGCGTAGCGGATAAAATGAATGGTATCACCTAAACCTTGTTCCGGGTGCAGCAAAATTGTTTTTCCCTGCAAATTGTCACCATCCCAAAGCGGTTTGGCAAAATATCTGGGTTCCAATTCTTGAGTTTTCCAGCGCCATTCATACTCAGCAAAACCCCGCTGCAAATTGCCAGTCAAGAGCAATGCTAACGCTAGTCTTAAATGAGTATTAGGCGAGTTTGAAGATTGTTTAATTGCTCGATCTAAATACTCGATCGCCTCTGCAACTTCTCCCTGTTCTTCGAGGGCGAAACCTAAATATAAGTTGGTTTCACCGTGGTTGGGATTGATTTCCAACGCTTGTTGATAATGGGAAATTGCCTCTGATATTAGCCCGTCTTCTTGTTTGAGATAGCCTAAATAGCTATGGGCTTCTGGGTACTGGGGATTAATAGCAATTACTTGTTCATATCGGGCTATGGCTGCTGCTTTCTTACCTTGTTTTTGCAGGGCATTTGCTATGTGAAATTCTACCTGCGCGGGTGATAATAAATTAGACTGTAGGGGCAGTGCCCCCGTGCCCGCCCTGTCTGGTGGATGGTGCGTGCGGGCCCTCTCTTGCAAAGCTGTTTTTAGGCGATCGAATACTTCTTCCCAATCACCCACTGTTTGCTGCCGAAACAGGCGCACAGTGGGATACCAAGGACTATCTTCACGCTCCAACATCCATCGCCAATCTGGCGCAAAACATAGCAAAATCCAGACTGGTTTTCCCAAGGCACCGGCTAAGTGGGCGACAGCAGTATCTACACAAATTACTAAATCTAATTGCGATATCACCGCTGCGGTATCGGCAAAATCGTTTAAATTGTCGCTTAAATCTGTGACTGGAATTTGATTTAATAAAGTGCGATCGCCCGCCGATAATTCTTTCTGAATATTATAAAAACTCGCTCCTGGAATATCTAACAATTTCAGAAAATAGCTTAAATAAGTCGATCGCGTAAAATCCTTCAAATGTTCCGAACTTCCCGCCCAGACTATCCCTATTTTTAAATTATCGTTGGAATCTAGCGAAAAACTCCAGCCAGAAGCAGGCGACAGATAAGGAATATTTGTCGGTATACTGTCTAAATCTGTCCCCAAAATGTAGGGCAAACTCATTAGCGGTGCTTGCAAGTGAAATTCCGGTAACTCATCTACTGTAACTACTACTTGTTCAATGCCAGGAATTGCTTTAAATAAACGCTTAAGTTCTTGATAGCAAGAAACGACTACCTTGCCACCTTTTTGCTGGACAATTGGCGCGTAACGTACAAACTGAATCGAATCGCCCAAACCTTGTTCGCAGCGCAGTAAAATAGTTTTTCCTTGCAAGTCTGAACCATCCCAAATCGGCTGTTCAAAATGAACCCACTGCATTTTTTTTGCCTGATCTGTTTTCCATCGCCATTCGTATTCGGCAAAACCCCGTGGCAATTCTCCACTCAACAACAGTGCTATGCCTAAATTGAAATGAGCTTTAGCACAATTTTTATCAAAAATTAGAGCTTGATTATAACATGAAATTGCTCTTTGGATATCACCAAATCCTTCCAAAGCACTGCCCAAATTATTCCAAGATTCTACATAATCAGGCTGCAAAAATACGGCTCGTTCAAAGTGAGAAATTGCCTCTGCTAATTTGTGCAATTCTAAGCATAAAGTACCCAAATAATGGTGTCCATTCGGATTTTCAGGTTCTAGGTCAATTGATTGCTGATAAAAGCGTTTAGCCTCTTCTTGCTGGCATATTGCTTGCATCGCCACGCCCAAGTTTATCAGCGCTGGCACGTAATTGGAAGTGGCAGAAAGCGCTTGCTTAAAACAAGCGATCGCATTTGGTAATTCCCCCTGGTGCTGGAGGAGTGCGCCGAGATTGTTGAGAGCTTTGACGTACAGTGGATTTATGGCGATCGCCTTTTGAAAGCAAAAAACAGCCTCATCTATATTGCCCTGAGACTGTCGCAAAAGACCCAAATTATTATGCCCTTGAGCGGAGTTTGGAGCGATTTTGATTGCTTGCTGATAATATGTTGCAGCCTCTGTCAAATTGCCGATTTGATGTAGCGTTACCGCCAAATTAGTTGCAGCTTCTATTAAATCTGGCTGACAAACTAAAGCATTTTTAAAATACGCGATCGCCTCGGTAAATTTCCCCTGAGATTTCAGCACATTTCCGCGATTAAACTGTTTTTGAGCCAACTCTAAATTAGGCTGATTCCCAACTAAAATTGGCTCAGACTGATGCTGATAAATATTGGCTTTCAGCGCCACACCCAGCCGCTCAAAAACTTCTTCCCAATCCCCCGCTTTTTCCTGTCTAAATAGTCTTGCAGTCGGATACCAAGGACTATCTTCGCGTTCCAACATCCAGCGCCAATCGGGTACAAAAGAGAGCAAAACCCACACTGGTTTACCCAAAGCACCGGCCAAGTGCGCCACAGAAGTATCTACAGAAATCACTAAATCCAGAGCCGATATTACAGCCGCAGTATAGGCTATGTCTTGCAAATTAGAGCTCAAATCTGTTACGGGCATTTGCTCTAACAAAGCGCTATCGTCTGCTGTCATTTCCTTTTGCAAGCTGTAAAATTCTGCTCCCGGAATATCTAACAGTTTGGACAACAAATTTAGCGGTAACGATCGCACTTTATTTTGGGAATGTTGAGAATTTCCAGACCACACAATCCCTATTTTCAAATTAGCAGTTTGGCGAATAGTACATTCCAAACCGGGCGGCGAAGCTAAATAAGGAACATTCGCCGGTATATTTTCTAAAGTTGTTCCCAAAAGGTGCGGCAAACTCATTAGATGCGCGCGAACTTGAAAATCCGGCGCATCCTCTGGATTAACTATTAACTCATCGATTCCCGCAACTTGTGCAAACAAGCGCTGCAATTGCGGCAAGCACCAAACAATTACCCTACCGCCTTTCTGCTTGACTAAATCTGCGTAGCGGATAAACTGTATTGCATCGCCCAAACCCTGTTCCGGGCAAAGCAAAATAGTTTTTCCTTGCAAATCTTTGCCGTCCCAAACCGGCTGCTGAAAACTGTAGCCAGGAAACTGTTTTTCTTTAACCAGCAGTCGCCATTCGTACTCGGAAAAACCGCGCTGAAAATCTCCCGCCAGCAGCAAAGCTAAACCTAAATTTAGGTGCGATTCGGGGCTAGCGACATTGAATTTAACTGCTTGGCTGTAGTAGGTGACAGCATCCGCAAATTGTCCGCGATTGTGCAAAGCACTTGCCAAACTGTAGAGGGGATTGAGATAACCGGGCTTGAGTTCGATCGCACGATAGTAACAGTCGATCGCATTTACCAGTTTTCCCACTTCCTCAAAAGCCTTACCGAGATTGTTCCAAGCTTCTGCAAAGTCAGGTTTCAGGCTCAAAGCTTGCTGATAGCAGGCGATCGCATTGGCAATTTTTTCCTGTTTGTGTAGGACAATTCCCAAATTGTAATGAGCATCAGCATTGGCGGGAAACTGCTGAATCGCTTGCTGACAAATAACTAAAGCCTCATCTAACTTTCCTTGCTCTTTCAGGGCAATTCCCAAATTCAAATAAGCTTCAGCAGAATTTGGATTAAGTTGAATCGCTTGCTGGTAGCAACTTATCGCCTCTAATAAATCCCCTTGTTCTTCCCGCGCCAGCCCCAAATTAATCCAAGCTTCCGCGCAATTGGGGTTTAAACTCAGAGCGCGATCGTATGTTGCGATCGCCTCTGCTGTCTCCCCTGCATCCGCGAGGGCACTCCCCAAATTGCTGAGAGTTTCCGCCAAATTCGGTTCAATTGCTAGGGCTTGGCGGTAGTATGCGATCGCAGTAGCAAACTCACCTAGCTGCTGCTTGATCACACCCAGATTGCTGTAGGCGATCGCATTATTAGGTTCGATCGCGATCGCCCGTTCATAACATTCGATCGCACCCTGAAACTCTCCCTGCTGCTGCAAATCTCGGCCCCGAACCAACTCTGATACCGCCAAATCAGCGTCCACACACTCCATCGGAACCCAACTCTCTAGAGCCTCACTCACCCGCTCAAAAACACCATTCCAGTCGGCTCTCTGAGACTGACGAAACAGTCGCGCCGTCGGATACCAAGGGCTGTCTTCTCGTTCCAAAAGCCAGCGCCAATCGGGGCAAAACGCCAGCAGAATCCACACTGGTTTGCCCAAAGCGCCGGCTAAATGGGCAACAGCGGTATCAACAGTGATCACTAAATCCAGTTGGGCGATCGCAGCCGCCGTATCAGCCAAATCACCCAAATGCGGACTCAAATCGACGATCGGAGTTTGATGTAACAGCGCGCGATCGGTCTCTGAAAGCTCTTTCTGCAAGCTATAAAAACTTACCCCCAAAACATCCAAAAGTGGTAAGAATGCGCTCAGATTGCAAGAACGCTGCATATTTTTGCGGTGTTTAGGATTCCCCGCCCAGACAATGCCAACTTTGAAGTTGCGATCGGGCAAAAGCGCAAATTCACAATCCGCAGGCGCTGTTAAATAAGCAGTATCTCCCGGTATTGTTTCCACAGTTGTGCCGAGAATGTATGGCAAACTCAACATCGGCACTTGCACATCAAATTCCGGGATTGTCTCACCTTTGACTATTAGCAAATCAATACCAGAAACTGTGGAAAACAACCGCGTCAATTGTGAATAACAGCCAACAATTACCCGTCCACCTTTACTTTTAACGATCGCAGCATAGCGAACAAACTGAAGCGAATCGCCTAAACCTTGTTCAGCGTGCAGCAAAATCGTTTTTCCATGCAAATCAGAACCATCCCAAAGTGGCCGATATTCTCTCGCTGCAACTGTATTATCCGGGCCTGCCAAAAAACTATAATGACCAGTTTGAAATTCTTTAAGTTGCCACCGCCATTCGTATTCAGCGAGACCATTTTCTAAATCTCCCACCAACAACAAAGCCAGAGACAAATTGAGGTGAGCGCTAGCGTGTTCTGGACTCAAATCGATCACTCGTCGGTAACAGGTAATCGCATCTTCTACTGCGCCTTTTTCGAGAAAAGTCCTACCTAAATTGTTAATAGCTTCCACAAAATCCGGCAGCAATTCTAGAGCTTTGTGATAATATTCCAGTGCCTCTTCTAAGTTGCCCTGTTCTTGCAATACAGTTCCCAGATTATTTAAAGCTTCCCAACTATGAGGTTGAACTTCTAGCGCTCGTCGATAGAGATTTATAGCCTCTAAAAGTTCGCCATTTTCTTGAAGTGCTACCGCCAAATTGATCAGTGCAGGTACGAAATCTGGTTGAGCTACAAGAGCTTGTTGGTAATGCTCGATCGCCTCTTTCGCTTGACCTTTTTCCTCAAAAACTTTTGCCAAATTGTAAGCTGTTTGAGGGATATTGGGGTCAATCTTTAAAGCTTCCCTGTAGTGCGGGATAGCTGCATCTAATTCTCCCTTTTCTTGCTGGAGAAAACCCAAATTAATTCTGGCTTGGACGCAATTTGGAGAAGTCAGGATTATCTGTTCATAAAGTGCGATCGCTTCTTCTTGATCGCCGATTTCCATTAAGGATTCTGCTTCCTGCAATTGTACTTCTACATTCGTAACCACCAATAAACTCAAAGCCGTTTTCACCTCGTCAAACAATTCTTGCCAATTTCCCGGCTGACTCTGGCGAAACAGCCTCGCCGTCGGATACCAAGGATTGTCATCTCTATCGAGCAACCAACGCCAGTCAGGAGCAAAGGAAAGTAGCACCCAAACTGGTTTTCCCAAAGCACCAGCCAAATGTGCAACGGAGGTATCGACGCTGATTACTAAATCCAATTGAGAGATAGCAGAAGCCGTATCAGCAAAGTCATTCAGATGCGGGTTCAAATCCGGGACTAAGTGTTGATGCAACAAAGTGCGATCGCCCTCCGACAAGTTTTTTTGTAAACTGTAAAAAGCGATTCCCGGAACATCTAGAAACTGAATAAAATCACTCAAAATGCAAGAGCGCTGCTCATCTTTTGGGCGTTTGGGATTCCCCGCCCAAACAATTCCTACTTTCATTTTCACCTCAGATGAAAGCACAAAATTGCACTCAGCAGGTGGAGCTAAATAAGGAATATTTGCCGGGATTGTTTCCAGAGTTGTGTCTAAAATCCTCGGTAAACTCATCAGCGGTGCGTACACGTCAAACGCTGGCAAATTCTCAAAACTAACTGACAAATATTCAACACCAGCAACTGTTGCAAATAACCGCATCAATTCTGGATAGCAAGCCACAATAACTTTCGCCCCTTGATTGCACAGAATCGGCGCGTAGCGAATAAACTGAATTGAGTCACCGAAGCCTTGTTCCAGGTGGAGTAAAATAGTTTTTCCTTGTAAACTAGAACCATCCCAAACTGGTTGTGTAAATTCTCTCGGTTTTAGTTGGGGAGTGCGCCACCGCCATTCATATTCAGCAAAACCACGCCGCAAATCTCCGAACAATAACAAACTTAGGGCATATTCCAGGTGTGCTATGCTATTTTGTGGCTGCAATTCCAAGGCTCGATAGTGACAAGAAAATGCTGATTGAAATTGTCCTAAATCACTAAAAGCGTGTCCGAGATTATTAATCGCATCTACGAAATCTGGCTTTAAGTTTAATGCTTGTTGGTAGTAGGATATTGCTGCTTGTGTATTACCTTGTTCGTGGTATACTGCTCCGATGTTGTTGAAACATTCGGCATTGTTTGCATCGAGTTTTAGTGCTTGTTGATAACACTCGATCGCTTCTATGGATTGACCTTGTTGTTGTAGTACCGTTCCTAAACCAATTATGCTATGAATTGAATTAGGATTAATCTCGAAAGCGCTTTTGTAGCAAGCAATGGCTTCCCGTGTTTGACCTTTTTCTTTGAAAAGATTACCTAAATTATGGGCGGTTTCGCTCCAACTTGGTGCGAGTTGGAGCGCTGTTTGGTAGCAGCTAATGGCAGTTTCTATATCACCCAGCAACTGTTTTAGCCCGCCCAATTTTTTGTAGGCTAGTGCGGAATTTGGAGCTAGTTGAATGACTTGTTCGTAACAGGCGATCGCACTTTGATGTTCGCCAATATCCAGCAAAACATGAGCCTTGTTTAAATGTGCTTCTACAAAATCCGGCTGTTGGGCGATGGCTTGTTCATAAAATGCGATCGCCTCTGGAATTTTACCTTGCTGTCTCACAGCGATTCCCAACAAACACAGCACGTTTGCCGACTCAGGGTGTACAGCGATGACTTGCCGGTACAAACTTTCAGCTTCTAACAATCGTCCCGCTTGATGGTGTTCCCAAGCTATTTTCAAAGAGTCTTCTGCGCTCATTTTACTAACAGATTGTCGCGATTTATTTTGAGAAGCCATAGCTATCTTTGTTGTTTGGGATTTCGCTAATGTGTAATCATCAAATTGTTGTAATTTGTTAACTCTTCATTTTTTGTACCCTGAGCGTAGTCGAAGGGCTTTCTTCCTTCTTCCTTCTTCCTTCTTCCTTCTTCCTTCTTCCTTCTTCCTTTATCCCAACCAACAAGCTGCTGGAAAAATTATGTACTCTAGAAAAAACAACTTCCAGATCAACTGATAAAATTGAGCTATTTCCATTTTATCCTCCAAATCAACTTTCACGCTCCAAAACCACATCAAAGCCAGAGCCACCAAATGAGTAATCGCCAGAAATACTAAATTAATATTTGGCAATATTAACACTCCCGCTAAGGCTATGCCTACATAGCAAACCGTTAATACCCAGCGAGACAAATCAAAGACTGCCGGCTTACCCATTTTAATCGTAAACGTCGTGATATTGTATTGCCGATCGCCTTCCATGTCAGGAATATCTTTAAAAATGGCGATCGCAAATGTAAACACGACAACAAACACTGTCAGCACCGAAACTTCCGCAGGAATCGCAAAAGACAAACTTTCCAAATCCCAGCCAGAAAAAACACTTTTCGTGCTTCTCAAACCCAACACCCAATTAAAGTGCAGAAACAGCCCTAAATTCACAATAGCACCCCGCACTGTAAAAATGCACAGCGCCGCCCAAAAAGGAAACCGCTTCAGCCGAATTGGCGGCAGGGAATAAGCGGTGCCAATCGCCAAACTAATGCCAACTGTAGCCAGCAAAAATGGCCCTTGCAAAACGGCAGTCAAAATTGCGATAATACCAGTGGTGACAACAATTAATTCTCCGGTTTTACGAGAAAACTCTCCAGAGGCTACTGGCAAATACGGCTTGTTAATTTTATCTATTTCAACATCTTCTAGTTGGTTCAACCCCACAATATAAATATTACCACAAATGCAAGCTAACCAGGCAAAAGCTATGGGTAAAAATACAGAATTTGCCAATATAAAATTGCTTTGGGCGATCGCATACAAAGCCAAAATACTCAAGCTAGTACCGACAATTGTGTGTGGTCGAGAAAACTCCCAAAACGCCCTGAACCAGCGTTGCGGAACCAATCTATTGTTGTCAATTCCAGACTTGCCAATCGAATCATTACTCATAAACCGCACAACCCGAAAAAAATTAATTAACAAATTGTCTCACTTGGACTATGGTGATTAATTGTAGGGACACAACAGTGCCGTGTCCTGAGTGTGGGGGTAATATTAATTCCGATGTTACCGGATTTGATATTACTTCTTCCTTCTTCCTGAAGCGTTCCCTGAGTCATTCGACGTAGTTTATCCTGAGCGGAGTCGAAGGGCTCAGGATAAACGCCCTGCGTTAGCCTTCTTCCTTCAAATTTATTTCACAGCACAAATCAACCCGAAGCGAATCAATCCACTCTGATAACCGCGACTCATTAACGAAAGCGCAAGTGCAGCTTGAATCGTCGTCCAACCGCTAGTCAACAAACCCCAAATCGCACTAGGAGTAAGAGCAGAATCGATCACAATATCCCAAAAAGGAGCCACAGCTTTTGACCAGTCAGCAGTGCGAATATTTGTAAAAGGCAAACTGCGAGTAATTTCTTCATATTCCGGCAAAGAAATTACATAAGGTAAAGCATAAACCCGGTAAATTTCTGCCAATTCCCTTCTCTCTGCATCTGTCAATTCTCCAGCCGTTTCTCCCAGGGGACGATGACACCAAGTTGCCAAAATTAAAGTTCCCCCCGGCTTGAGCACGCGGTAACATTCCTGCAAAAATTTAATTTTGTCTGGCATATGTTCACCGCTTTCTAGTGACCAAACCAAATCGAAGGAATTATCACGGAAAGGCATATTCAAAGCATCTGCAACCAAAAAATTGACATTACTTTCCAGCCCAGCAATTTTAGCCCGTTCTGTTGCTCTGTTGGCTTGTACCGGACTTAGAGTAATCCCCGTAGCTGTAACTCTAGTGTCCGTTTTACTTTCTCCAGACGATCGACTAAAACTGCGATCGACCTCACTATCCAAACTTAAATTATTTTCAGGTACAGAACTAAACTTCTCAGTCAAATATAAGGTACTGCCGCCGATCCCACAACCTACGTCAAGAATGCCGTAAGATTCTGGGACTTCTTTTCCGTCAGGTACTCCGGCCCACTCAAGCAGTTCTTCAATCAAATCTATCTGAGCCTGACGACGTTCTTTCTTTAAGCTTCCATCCGCGCCGTAGTAACCGTGGTGCATATGTTCGCCCCACACCTGTTCCCACAGACCGCTAGAAGCGTCATAAAATTGCTGAATTTGTTGGTAAAGTGTTGAGGTCATCGCATCGTCGCAAGTTATTAAAGGAATTCTACCGTTCTTTTTCCACGGTTGTCACCTTTTGCGACTCAAGTTCGATCGCAGCTAATTCAAAGCCAATAAAAATTCCTATCAAACTTAAATTTTAACTGGTGTGGAATCCAGGTGCGCTGTGGCGCACCCCGCAAAGAAGGAAAATTTATAAACATAGTATCGACACCCAACGATCGCGCGATCGCAATTTTAGGAGTCTTAGTCCTAAAAATTCATCCCAATCTCAATATATTTTGCAGATAAGCTTTGCCTAAAACCAGCACTGCTACTATCAGAGCAAGTTCTACCGGCCAAGGACATACAGCTACAAACCAAATTAAACAACCCATTCCAATGATTGCCGCCAGAGGGGCCGGAATCCCGTCCAGCGTTCTTCTGTCAGTCCCTGTAGTAATCACCGCAGCCACCAAAAAGAGGGTTAAGGGAATCAAGCAAGTTACGATCATGGTTTTTGCCCCATCAGAAATTTATATGTAATCTAGAACACCATATTGTCACAATACATAAAAAACCTCAGAAATCCACAATCGAACAGGATATTCCGAAAAATCATATGTTCAGTGGTCTGGTGCAAGCTTTGTGATTTTTATTTTCGCTCCCAATTAGGTAAAAAGCATTGGCCAAAAGGCCATATTTTTGATTCGTCTGCGTGCACGCGCACCCGTACCACCTCTACTGAGCATCGCAGTCAGTTACCGTAGAGCGCAAACCAATGCTGGGCAAACTTTTCGGCAAACCAGAGCTCAGATAACAGCGATCGCACCTGTAGGCTTGGAAAAGCGCCAAATCGATTAACGGCCTAGAGTTTACCAAAAACAGCCAAATCGGGTGTTTGGGAACGCAACGGCTACCACAAACTCGGCGAACCCTGGGCTGAGGAACCCTACAGTGGTATGTTCTAATTCTCCTGCGGTCGATCGAGACTGATGCAGATCCTCTGTAAATCTACCGTATTTCCGCGTAAGTGTTAGCTATTTTCAGACTCAGATGATCGATTGCAGAAAATATCAACATCAAACCGGTCACGAATAAATTTGATCCGAGCTGCCTCAATGCCTGTCATGCCTGAGATAACAAGGCAAAATCCCCATATTGTTGGTGTTTATTTGTAAATAGCGATCGCCAGATAGTCCCTCAGATTAATCGCATTTATAAAGCCTGTATAAAGTCTGGATGAAGAGTCTGTCACAACTAGCCTGAAGTGCCAACAGCATCGAAAAAATAGGTGATAATCAAGTCATGGAAATCGTCAACTAAAAACTAAAAGTTATGAACACCAAATTTCTATCCGCTCTAACTGCCACCGCTGCCGTAACAGCTTTATTGACTGCATCCGCCCCAGCCCAAGCCTTCTCCTTCGGCACCAACGGCATCACATTTGAACAAGATACAAATGTCAACTTTAAGTTCAAGGAATCTCACGGCGCGTACACTTCGTCTTTGGGAATTTACAATGTGAAGGACTCGGCAACCTCTCTAGTTAGCACCCTGTTTTCGGAAACTAAATCGTCAGACAACGGTGGCGCTAACGAATGGAAAGGAAGTCTCGGCAACACAGTGTTGGGATCAGGTTCCGCATTCTTCACATTCCTAGCCAACCAAGTTTACACTTTGGGACTCTCAAGCGGGAAGGCCGGCACTGTCTACTCGACATCGAGCCTTAATACCCGCTCAGGAGGCAGTCAACAAGCCGTGTTTGGTACGTCATCCTTGTGGACTGCCCTCGACCAAAACACAACTTCCAGATTCCAAGCAGCCGGAGACTTCACAAGCGGAGTCGGTTCTCTCTCTAACGGAGGCACCCTAATCTCCTTCGACGATCGCGGCGGCGGTAAGGACGCAGACTTCCAAGACTTCACTGTAAGCGCAGAAGCAGTTCCCGAACCGATTACTATGACTGGTTTGGCTCTTGGTTTGGGCGGCTTGATTTCAGCCCGCCGTCGTCGCAACAAAGCAGCTTCCTAGTGTTTTGTAAGGCTTGCGAGTTAATAAATTAATTCTGAAAGAATTAATAAACTTTGAAGGCGCGCCGATCGGATATCGGCTCGCCTTTTAGTTTTTAATTATCTCAAATCTCAAATCCATTGACTACTGGTCAACTACATCAAGTCCGGGAACTTGCAGCGACCTAGGTTAATCTGGTACAACTGATAAAGTTGAATGATTTCTGAGAAATTACATAAAATGGTTGCAACATTAGTTCAGATTAAACACGAAGTCAAAGATCTATCCCTAGCCCCATTAGGAAAACAGCGCATCGAGTGGGCCGGCCGGGAAATGCCCGTGTTGCGCCAAATCCAAGAACGCTTCGCTAAAGAAAAGCCCTTCGCAGGCATCCGTATTTCAGCTTGCTGCCACGTAACCACAGAAACAGCCCATTTGGCGATCGCCCTGAAAATGGGCGGTGCAGATGCAGTGCTCATCGCTAGCAACCCCTTGAGCACCCAAGATGACGTAGCAGCTTGCCTAGTTGCAGACTACGGCATTTCCGTCTACGCCCTGAGAGGAGAAGACGCAGCCACCTACGAGCGCCACGTTAACACAGCCCTCGACCACCGTCCAAACATCATCATCGACGACGGTAGCGACGTAGTAGCAGCCCTAATCCAACACCGCCCCAACCAAATTTCCGACTTAATCGGCACCACCGAAGAAACCACCACAGGCATCGTGCGTCTGCGGGCGATGTTGAAAGACGGCGTGCTGACTTTCCCAGCAATGAACGTCAACGACGCCGACACCAAGCACTTCTTTGACAACCGCTACGGCACCGGTCAATCCACCTTAGACGGAATCATCCGCGCTACCAACATCTTGTTAGCTGGTAAAAATATTGTGGTTGCAGGCTACGGTTGGTGCGGTAAAGGCACTGCACAACGAGCTCGCGGTATGGGCGCTAACGTAATTGTGACTGAAATCGATCCAATTCGCGCGATCGAAGCAGTCATGGACGGCTTCCGCGTCATGCCAATGGACGAAGCAGCCACCGTCGGAGACATTTTCATCACCGTCACCGGCAACAAACACGTCATTCGTGCCGAACATTTCGACACCATGAAAGACGGCGCAATGGTTTGCAATTCCGGTCACTTCGACATTGAAATTGACCTCAAATCCCTCGGTGCAAAAAGCACTGGCGTCAAGACAGTCCGATCTTTCACCCAAGAATACCGCCTCAATAATGGCAAGTCGATTATTGTCTTGGGCGAAGGCCGTTTGATCAACCTAGCCGCCGCCGAAGGACATCCCAGCGCCGTGATGGATATGAGCTTTGCTAACCAAGCTTTAGCCGCCGAACATCTTGTCACAAACAAAGGCAAACTAGAGCCAGGTATTCATTCAATCCCTGTAGAAGTTGACAAAGAAATTGCTCGTCTCAAATTGGAAGCAATGGGTATTTTCATTGATACCTTGACTGCCGAACAAATTGAGTACACCAACTCTTGGACTTCGGGCACTTAATCAAAGTTTAGAGTTGTATAGGCAATCCCATTGCTGACAACTTAATGTTAAACCGACAGTCTTTCTTGTTTGTGTCGAAGTCTAGATCCCCCCTAACCCCCCTTAATAAGGGGGGAACCGGAATCTTCTCAAAGTCCCCCTTATTAAGGGGGATTTAGGGGGATCTAGACTCAGGTAAAAACGAGATTTATCAGGGCTTTCAGTCTTAAGTTGTCACCAATTGGCAGAGCCTAGGAACGAGAAAACTAATGACTACTGACTAATGACTACTGACTAATGACTACTGACTACCTATTACCAAACTATTAAATCAAAATGGTTGAATGGATTACTAACACAATGCACTCGATGGGTTATCTGGGAATTGCCCTATTGATGTTCTTAGAAAACCTGTTCCCTCCCATCCCCTCAGAATTGATTATGCCGTTCGCAGGATTCACAGCATCGAAGGGGGATATGCAGTTGGCACCGGCGATCGCAGCAGGGACAATCGGCACCATTCTAGGAGCACTTCCCTGGTACTATGCCGGTAAATTATTGAGCGAAGAACGCTTGAGGAACTTAGCAGACAAATACGGTAAATGGATTACAGTATCCGGTGCAGACATTGACAAATCAAATAGATGGTTTAACAGACACGGCAACAAAGCCGTATTTTTGTGTCGCCTCGTCCCCGGAGTTCGCACCCTGATTTCCCTACCCGCTGGCATCAATAATATGCCTTTAATTCCCTTTTTGCTCTATTCAACAGGCGGCACTATTCTATGGGTGAGTTTCCTCACTTTTGCCGGATATGCACTAGGCGAAAACTACGCACTTGTCGATGACTATTTGGCTCCAGTTTCCAAAATAGTTGCTGCGACTATTGTCATTGGGTTTATTTTGTGGGTTTTCAAGAAGAATATGCAAAAAGAATAGAATCACAGATAAATGCAGACATCAAAAAAACATCTGCGTTTATCTGCGGTTAAAAATCAATTGAGTTAATCCCTATTTAGTTACAAGAGATACAGCAGCAGATCGCATATTCAAAACTTAGACAATTATTTAAAATTTGTTGAAGTTTAGACAGACAATCGTGGGAAAATAAGCAGAATTTCTATCCGCACTATTAAGATATGTACGAAAAGATTGTAGCCCCGACAACTGGTTCTAAAATTACATTCAAAGACGGTTTGCCGATCGTCCCCAATGACCCCATCGTTCCCTTCATTCGCGGTGATGGTACGGGTGTTGACCTGTGGCCAGCATCCCAGAAAGTCATGGATGCTGCGGTAGAAATGGCCTATAGTGGCGATCGCAAAATCAACTGGTTTAAAATCTATGTAGGTGACGAAGCCTGCGATGTCTACGGTACATACCAATATCTCCCCCAAGATTCCCTAGACGCCATCAAAGAATACGGAGTCGCCATCAAAGGCCCCCTGACAACCCCCGTAGGCGGCGGAATTCGATCGCTCAACGTAGCTTTGCGGCAAATCTTTGACCTTTACGCCTGCGTCCGCCCCTGCAAATATTATGATGGAACACCATCATTGCACAAAACCCCCGAACTGCTAGATGTCATTATTTACCGGGAAAATACAGAGGATATTTACCTGGGAATTGAATGGGCAAAAGGCAGTGAAATCGGCAAAAAACTAATTGAATACCTCAATAACGAGCTAATCCCAGCCACACCAGAACACGGCAAAAAACAAATTCGCCTCGATTCGGGAATAGGCATTAAACCGATTAGCAAAACAGGTTCTCAGCGCTTAGTGCGGCGCGCCATTACCCACGCCCTGCGGTTGCCAAAAGAAAAGCAGCAAGTAACTTTGGTGCACAAAGGCAACATCATGAAATACACCGAAGGAGCTTTCCGGGATTGGGGTTACGAATTAGCAACCACCGAATATCGTTCAGAGTGCGTCACAGAAAGAGAGTCTTGGATTCTCGGCAACAAAGAACAAAATCCTGACATTAGTTTAGAAGATAATGCCCGCCAAATAGAACCGGGCTACGACGCTTTGACACCCGAAAAACAAGCCAAAATTCGTCAAGAAGTCGCCGATGTTCTCTTTACAATTTGGGACAGTCATGGAAGCGGTAAGTGGCAAGAGAAAATCATGATCAATGATCGAATTGCCGACAGCATTTTCCAACAAATTCAAACTCGACCCGGCGAATATTCTATCTTGGCGACAATGAATTTAAACGGCGATTATTTGTCCGATGCAGCCGCCGCCATTGTCGGCGGATTGGGCATGGGCCCCGGCGCTAATATTGGTGATGAATGTGCAGTTTTTGAAGCAACTCACGGCACTGCACCGAAACACGCTGGTTTGGATAAAGTCAATCCCGGTTCCCTGATTTTGTCCGGGGTGATGATGTTGGAATACATGGGATGGCAGGAAGCGGCAGACTTGATTAAGAAGGGTTTGGCGGCGGCAATTTCTAACGGTGAAGTTACCTACGATTTAGCCCGGTTGATGGAACCGCCGGTGCCAGAATTGAAGTGTTCGGAGTTTGCAGAAGCGATTATCAAGCATTTCGCAGATTGATCGCCGGAATGATATAGAGGACACGGCAGTGCCGTGTCCCTACCCAAAATAATATTGTAGGGAAACGGCACTGCCGTGTCCTAATTTCTGTCAACTGTTTAAGAGGCTGGAATTGCCATGCCGCGCTGTACTGCGGGGCGTTCTTGCAAGGTTTCTACCCAGCGTTTCAGATGGGGGTGGTTGTCGAGGGTTAATCCTTGAAACTCATAAATGGCAACCCAGGGATAGGTAGCAATATCGGCAATTGAATAGTCGCCGCAGATGTACTCGTATTTTGCTAGTTGATTGTCTAATACTCCGTAGAGTCGCAAAGTTTCTTTTTCGTAGCGCCCAATTGCATAGGGAATTGGTTCTGGTGCAAAGCGTTTGAAGTGGTTGAGTTGACCGAACATTGGCCCGACGCTGGCCATTTGAAACATCAACCATTCCATGACTTGAAAGTATTTTTCTTTGTCGGTGGGTAAAAATCTGCCTATTTTTTCGGCAAGATAGATCAGGATAGCACCAGACTCGAATACCGTGATGCCATTATCGCGATCGACTATAGCAGGGATTTTGCTGTTGGGATTGATGGCGATGAATTCTGGGCTAAATTGGTCGTTTTTTGTGATGTCTATGACGTGCACGTTGTAGGGTAAGCCTATTTCTTCGAGCATGATGGAGACTTTGCGGCCGTTGGGCGTGGTAAAAGTGTAGAGGTCAATCATACTTGCGATGTTATGTTGTAAGTTGGGAAGGCAGGAAATAAACGGAAATTTTATCACAATTTGGCAGAAAATTGCGGAATTTTTTATCGATCGTGTTAAAATTAGCTGATAATAATAGAATCATGCCGATCGCCCGCAATGGACATTATTGAAATTCTCAAAGACGACTATCAAAGATTTCCCGAAAATCAGACCTACAGTATTTACGCAAAAGATGTTTATTTTGAAGATCCGGTGAATCGATTTACAGGAGTCGATCGCTACCGCCAAATGATCGGGTTTATGGGTACTTTTTTTCAGGATATAAATCTAGATTTGCACGGGATTTCGCAATCGGGAGATAGCATAGACACCCGGTGGACGCTGAGTTGGACTGCGCCGTTACCTTGGAGGCCGAAAATGGCGATCGCAGGTAGAAGCGAAATGAAAGTCAATTCTGAAAATTTAATAGTTTCTCACATCGATTACTGGAACTGTTCGCGGTTGGATGTGCTCAAACAATTGGTATTTCCAGTGAAAGCTAATATTTGAATTGCTAAAACTATTGCGTTCCAAAAACATAACTATGGGGCAAATGAATAAGCTGATCTTGATATTCACGTTCAAAAGATGCCTGTGCTAAAAAAATTAACTCATCAACATTTTGCCCTACAGTTAACTTAACGTTGAGAATAAAAATTCCTGGTATATGACGACCTTCGTTGATGTGATCCACCAAGTGGACAGGCATAGATTTACGATTGTTAGTCACCAGGATAAAATTATACTCCTCGCACCAAAGTAAAATTTCTGGATCTAAGGTACCTCTGGGGGGACAGTTAGGTTCACCCACAGCCCAAACGATTAGATCCGACTCATTTTTACTTAATCCCACTTTGTAGATCGGATCTACATTTTCATCCAGAATATATTTTAAAGGCATTATACTTTCTGAATAACCTCTCTTTCTGCTCTTAGTTTTCTCATGCGGATAGCAGAGGGGAGCGGGTTAAGTTCTTGTGCTTTCAGTTGCTGATGACTCCAGTCCAACCAGTCAGCAATGTAGCTACTAATTACCTCTTGATTGTGCAGATAGTAAAGGATAGTGGCATAAACTTGTTCCAAGTTAAGAGATGGATAAGTTTGAGCAATTTGTTCGGGAGTGCGAGCGCGATGAATGAAATCATATAGAATAGTTTCAATGCCGATTCGCGTCCCTTTGACCCGAATATCATCGGGCCGCTGAAAGTCAAAATAGTCTTCGAGTTGCATGGGCGAATACTTTTTTTAAAGTTGGTGGAAATTGAGTTCCTAGTTTATATTATATCATGTCCCCTTTTCTTGAACAAGTACATATAAAAAGAATATAGGAGATAAAACAATGGAACCGGAATACGATCTTTCAAAAATGAAAAAAAGACCTAATCCTTTTGCCAAACAGTGCTCAATCGGTAAAAGCAAATCTAATAAAAATGTCAAATTATGAGTTTTACTGAAAACAATTCCTGCTTCTTGCAAACGCGCTTTCAGATATTTCTCGACACACTGTTGAGCGTGAAAACACGCCGCATCATAGTTTGGAGATTTCCTCGCTCTCAATTCCCGCAAAGCAGTAGTAAAATCCCCTTCCGCTTTATCCACCCATTCAATTGTTAGCGGATTCATAAATCACCTTTCCTTTTTCGATAATTTCGCGAATAAAAAAATCATTCCAGGCAAGACGCTGCTCTATTTCTACAGGAGTTCTGACTAATAAATCTATGGCAAACTTCGGTTGAATTTTATTTAAAATTTCCCAAGTTTTGCGAAAACTGCTCCCCTCATAAGGCAAAACGACTAACAAATCTACATCCGAGTCATCTTGAGGTTTTCCATAGGCATAGGAGCCAAATAAAATAATTTTTTCTGGCTTGAATTCATCATAAATCGCTTTACTTATCTCTAAAATTTTTGCCATGTCTATCATTGCAAATTCACCCTAGTTTAGGGAATATAATTTAAATAAAAAATACCAGTAAAATCAAAGGTTTTTGGTAGATTTTTACAAAATTATAAGATTTATTTTAGCATCAGTATGAAATTTTGAGTATGACTAAATACGATCGCCCTTTAAATTCACCCCACTATTGACATCGCATCAATTTAGTGCATCACAAAAAATTTGCTGTGTCCGGTGGCTTGTCGCCCAAATTAATTCCCGCACTAAATTAATCTCCGTTACAGAACGTTACAATATAGGAGTAAACAATATTCAAACGAGCTAAACAATCAATGCGCTTAATATTAATGACCGGAAAAGGCGGCGTCGGCAAAACCTCCGTAGCCGCCGCCACAGGGCTGCGATGTGCCGAATTAGGCTACAAAACCCTAGTGCTGAGCACAGATCCCGCCCACTCCCTAGCCGACAGCTTCGACATGGAACTCGGACACGATTCGCGGCTGGTAAAACCAAATTTGTGGGCAGCAGAATTAGACGCTCTCAGGGAATTGGAAGGCAATTGGGGAGCAGTTAAACGCTACATTACTCAAGTCTTGCGCGCCCAGGGACTCGAAGGCGTGCAAGCTGAAGAATTAGCCATACTTCCAGGAATGGATGAAATCTTCGGTTTAGTGCGAATGAAGAGGCATTTTGACGAAGGCGAATTTGATGTTTTAATTATCGATTCGGCTCCGACTGGCACAGCATTGAGACTGCTAAGTTTGCCCGAAGTTGGCGGCTGGTACATGAGAAAATTTTACAAGCCGTTGCAAGGCATATCCGCCGCCCTTCGACCTTTAGTTGAACCTATTTTTAGACCGCTTGCGGGTTTTTCTTTGCCAGACAAAGAGGTGATGGATGCACCTTATGAATTTTACGAACAAATCGAAGCTTTGGAAAAGATTTTAACCGACAATACTGTCACTTCCGTAAGGTTAGTTACCAATCCCGAAAAAATGGTAATTAAAGAATCTTTGCGCGCTCACGCTTATTTGAGTTTGTACAATGTAGCCACAGATTTAGTCGTAGCAAACCGGATTATTCCTGAAGAAGTAACCGACCCATTTTTCAAACGATGGAAAGAAAGTCAGGAGCAATACCGTCAGGAAATTCACGCTGATTTCATGCCGCTGCCCGTTAAAGAAGTGCCGCTTTATTCCGAAGAAATGTGTGGTTTGCCAGCATTAGAACGGTTAAAAGAAACGCTTTACAAAGACGAAGATCCCAGTCAAATTTATCACAAAGAAAATACGATTAGGATTGTTCAGGAAAATAATCAATACAGTCTTGAACTGTATTTGCCTGGAATTGCTAAGGATCAGGTTCAGTTGACCAAAACTGGAGACGAGTTGAATGTTCGGATTGGGAATCATCGCCGGAATATGGTTTTGCCGCAAGCTTTAGCGGCGCTGCAACCTTCGGGGGCGAAGATGGAGGATGATTATTTGAAGATTAAGTTTGCTTAACTAGGACTTATAGCAATCCTAAATGATTCGTAAATAGTTTTACCCCACCCCAACCCTCCCCTTACTAAGGGGAAGGAGTAAGAAATTCACAAATGATTTAGGATTGCTATATATCAATTCCGGTTGCACCGGAATGATATAGAGGAGACGGCAGTGCCGTGTCCCTACTGAAAATAATATTGTAGGGACACAAGTCGGAGGCCAAGCGGTCTTAGGAAGACAACCGCCTCAGACAACT
>NZ_JAKJHX010000033.1 GCF_021648855.1 Tychonema litorale BBK16
TCTAAAACCGCGATCGCCTTTTTCCTTTGATTCGCAGTCGGTTCCGATTCCCCCGCGTTGAGCAACTGTTTAACCTCCGCTTGTACCGCAATCCAGCGATCGCCCAAAGGTTCCATCACCACAGGCTTTACCAACCGTTCCACATACGATCGCGGCGTATAATGCGCCCCCAACTTACTCCTCTCCCGTGCATCCAACGCCCTTTCCAACAACGTCCCAAAAATCGCCGGTTCCACATTACACCAATCCCGCTTCGCCGCCTGTAACAACACTTCCAACTGCGTCTTTGTCAGCGCAAACGCCTGGGATTCCGCAAACAATCCGCCATTAAACCGCAACAGTTGGCCGTGAAAGCCAAAACTCGTCCCCTCATTCATCGCTTCCCACAGCGCCTCTACCTCCGGCTTAAACGTCTTCGGATTGAGAATCCATCGCGTTTCCAGCGCCTGCGTGAACAGATTTTCCTTCAGCAAACCCACATCCTCAGCAAACATGGTGAAAATACAGCGCATCAAAAACTGGGCGACTTGCTGCGGATCGACATTTGCCTCCATCCGCTTCGCCAACTCTGCCAAATCCGCCGCCACTTCCCGCGTTACCCGCGCCGCAATTTTCTCTGGGTTGCGCTGCTGCGGATTGCTAAATATATCGACAAACAGATCGAAAACATCGGCCTTTCCCAACTCTGTCAGCCCAATTTCTCGCCGCGCCCCATAGCCGCCATAATCGCCGCTAAAACCCATCCACAATTCAAAATGGTCGCCAATATCGCAAGTTAACAAAAACGGTGGCTTACTGGGCAAATTTCGCGTATAAGCAACGGCTTGTACAAACGCTTTTTCCATCTCTCGCAAATAGGTATTGGTTCCCCGCTTCGCCGTGCCTTTTTTGCTCGTTGTTCCGCCCTGTTTTGCCTCGATTAAAAAGTGTTCTGCTTTGTAAAAATCCACAAACCCCGAAGTTACTTGGCCGCTGGGATGAAAGATTTTGAGATCCTTATCAAAGCAGTAGGGATCGTTGGGAATTCTGCCTTTATCCATTGGGCGATCTACTCCCAGCGCATCGCACATTTCCACAAAAAACAACTGGTAGTTTGCGCGTTCGTTACCGCTAGAACCTGCCCAGCGCGTGATGAATGTTTCGACTCTGGTGCGATCGGCTTCATTCATACTTCAATCCTGCTGCTGGTTTTTTACTTATTCTACAGTCGTTGGGTGCGGGCGGGTTTACGAGATTGTTCGTTTTAGGCAATTATTGTTGGTGAACCCGCCCCTACAAAATTTAACATTATACAAGTCCAAATCAAACGGAAATGACTAACAGTTTTAAAAAAAAATAGGTTGGATTTAACATAAGTAAACCCAACCTATTAATTAAATCAGACTTAAGACTTTAGCCTTGATTCACAACAGTCGGTTTTAAACTTTCCTGTGGCTGTGATTTAACTAAACCATTTTGAACTTCCACGGATTCCTGAATCGGTTTCCGCGCCTCAATTAGCTTCAGAGCTTTGGTGACACCTTCAGGTAAAATCACTACCAAACTGCCAGCAGGTGCTTCATCTAAAGCCTTGTTAACCGCAATTGTTTCATCAAGAATCAATTCGTATTCAACTTTAGATCGATCGGGAGTTCGTTCAGAAATCGCCTCTGCAATTCCCTGACAAATGAACTTGGCTACAACACCAGGTTCTCGGCCGCGCCGATCGAGATCTTCTTTCACAATAATGCGATCGAACATTTCGGCAGAAAGCTTACCTAATGTGACAAAATCCTCATCTCGTCTGTCTCCAGGAGCACAAACTACCCCGATCCGCATTCCATCCCAATTCTGCACGAAACTCCCCAAAGCCTTGTAGCTGTGAGGGTTGTGGGCGTAGTCGAGCAAAGCGTGATAGCTACCCAAATTAAACAAATTCATCCTTCCGGGAGTTTGACCAACCGATGCCTGGAAGGTTGACAAAGCAATCCGAATGTCTTCTATTTTCACTCCTTGGGCAAAAGCTGCCAAACAAGCAGCCAAAGCATTGGCAATCATGAACGGCGCGCGCCCGCCCATCGTCAGCGGCACGTTGACCGCTTGCTCGATTCTCAGCGTCCAATCGCCTTTTAAGATCGACAAGTAGCCATTCTCGTAAATTGCTGCCAGCCCGCCCGCTGCGGTATGTTTGGCAACCAGTTCGTTGTCTGGGTTCATCGAGAAATATGCAATTTGAGCCTTGACACTTTGCGCCATTCGTGCTACGAGCGGGTCATCTGCATTCAGGACTGCATAGCCTTTGGGCATCACCGACTCAACCACCACACTCTTGAGGGTAGCAAGTTGTTCCACGGTGTCGATGTCGCCGATTCCCAAGTGGTCTGCTGCGACGTTCAAGACGACGCCGACGTCGCACTGGTCGAATCCTAAACCCGATCGCAAAATTCCGCCCCTAGCCGTTTCCAGCACCGCCACTTCTACCGTCGGATCAGACAAAATCAACTGAGCACTCTGCGGCCCAGTATTATCTCCGCTTTCCACCAAATAATCGCCGATGTAAGTGCCGTCGGTAGTTGTGTAGCCGGTCATCTGACCGGTCTGCTTGACAATATGAGCCAGAAGGCGAGTAGTTGTAGTTTTGCCATTTGTCCCCGTTACCGCTAAAATCGGCACCCGACTGGGCTGAGGGGAGGGGAACAGCATATCCATCACTGCGCCGGCGACATTGCGGGGCAAACCTTGACTCGGTGCAACGTGCATTCTGAAACCAGGTGCTGCGTTGACTTCGACGATGACTCCGTTCGTATCGCGCAAGGGTTTCGAGATATCGGAGGTTACGACATCAATGCCGGCGATGTCCAAACCGATAATTTTGGCAACTCTGGAAAATAACCAGACGTTTTCGGGGTGAATTTCGTCAGTGCGATCGACTGCAATGCCACCGGTACTCAAGTTTGCTGTGGCGCGCAAAAATACTCTTTTGCCAGCAGGCAATACGGAGTCGATCGCATATCCTTGTTTGTTCAGCAAATCCAAAGACAATTTATCTACAACAATCCGAGTCAGAACATTGTCATGTCCATCTCCCCGTTGGGGGTCGCGGTTTACTTCTTCAATCAGTTCTTCTACTGTAGATTTGCCATCTCCCACCACGTTAGCGGGGACTCGTTCAGCCACTGCTACAACTTGACCATTCACTACCAAAACTCTGTGGTCGCGACCGGTGTAGTAGCGCTCAATAATGATGCTTTTGGTTTTCGAGGCGGCGCTGGCGAGATCATAGGCTTCTTCTGCTACTTCCCTGGAATTAATGTCGATCGTAATTCCGCGTCCATGATTGCCGTCTAGCGGTTTAATCACAATAGGATAACCGCCAACTTCTTCGATCGCACTTTGGAGTTCATCTAAATAGTGAATTACCGTCCCTTTGGGAACCGGCACCCCAGCACTAGCCAATATATTTTTAGTCCCTTCCTTGTCACAAGCTAGTTCTACCCCCAAAACCCCGGTACGGTTGCTCAAAGTTGCTTGAATCCGCTTTTGGTGAACCCCGTAACCCAACTGGATCATAAACCTCGCACCCAAAGCTATCCAGGGAATTCCACGAGATTCTGCTTCCTTGATCAGTGTTTCGGTACTCGGCCCCAAAGCCGCCGACGCAGCAAAATCTGTGAGGTCTCTTAAATCTTGAGCTAACTCTGTAGGAGAGTAAGTGCCGGTATTGACAATGCTTTGGCACAGACGCACCCCAGCCCTAGCTGCGTAGCGACCTGCTTGTTCGTTTTGATACTCAAGTACCACTTGGTAAATTCCTGGAGTCGCAGTCTCGCGAGTGCGACCAAATCCCGCCGGCATTCCTGCCATTTCCTGAAGTTCTAGGGCGACGTGTTCAATGACGTGTCCCATCATCGTGCCTTCTTTGACACGTTGCAGGAAGCCTCCCTGACGACCTGGGGAACAAAAATGCTCGTACAAACTAGGTAGAACCGTCAGCAAACCCTCATAGAACCGTGGAATTTGGGCTGTGGTCTTGTCTGCCAAGTCTTCTAAATCTAGACGCATAACGATCAGTTTTTGTCGTCGAATGCTCCAGTAGTTGGGGCCGCGCAATGTCTGGATTTTTAGTATTTTCATAAAACCTCGTAGATGTTTGGAAAGCCTCAACTTTTAAGTTGGGGGATGAAAAACGACTTAATAGCTCTGCTCAATTTTTGTAAAAGGCCAACCACCAAGTTCACAACCCTGTTGCAATGTATCTTTGACTTTATTGGATCATTTATTCAATTTCAAGCCTGAGTCCCCGATAAACTGTTCGCTCAGAACATTTTTGTACTAATTTTTCAGTTACTGTCCACCGAATTTGAGATTTTAGCTGTGAGATGGGAAAACTCCACGTCCATCCGGCGATCGGATGCGCCGGGCGTGGGATTCCTGATTTTCCAATACTTATCCGACCAATGAGTGTTAATTCGTATGTTAGTTAGAAGTCCGACATTCAGCAGGCCATCCAGACTCGGAACAGGCGGAAGACGGCATAGCTTTGCCTAGAGACATATTGTAACAATCCCCGTGGCAAAGGACGTGCAGGCGCAGATTGAAAAGACTCAAGGGTTGTGTTGCTTCTATGTGAGGCTCATTGGTGTACAGCATTTCTCTAGAATCAACAATAGTCACCGTTCCTTTACCAAGGATTTTAATCGTGTCGTCTCCTTCAAATAAGGCGCAGGTATCTTCGTCAATGCCAAGAGCAAGCAGATCCGGGTGGGATGCGATCGCCGACAGCAAACGAGCCATCCGATTACGGTTGTGAAAATGCTGGTCTACAATCACTTCCGGTATAATATTCAGCCCATTTGCCAAATCAACTAAAGAGCGATTTGGAGAAGCACCACTTCCGCCACCTGCAATCATGTGATAGCCCATCACAGCAGCCCCAGCACTCGTTCCAGCTAGAGTAATTTTGCCTTCCCTGGTTTCTTTGCGAATTTTTTCCATCACTGGTGTGTCCGCCAGCAACCCACACAGCCGCAGTTGGTCACCACCTGTGATAAATACGCCCGTACAATCATCTAAGTAGTCTTTCCAGACCGGGTTTTCGGCCTGTTCGCGTTCCCGGATGTCCACTACTTTAACAGCACTGACACCCATTTCGTCAAAGATGGTGCGGTAGCGGTTGCTGATCCCTTCTGGATCTCGCGAAGCTGAGGGAACGATCGCCAACCGAGCCTCTGTACCTCCAGAACGTTGAAAAAAGGTGTTCAGAATCTCGCGTCCGTGAACTTTGTCTTCGGCTCCCCCGATGACCATAATCGAGGTTTTGGTGCGCTGGGGGATGTTTTGTTCAAGGGCTGGAGATGTCAATTGCTGCATGGTGTGTCTTCCTGGGTTTGGTGTGCAATTAAATTTTGCCGTGTTGTGGGTACGATCGGGCTTTTGAAGAATAAATAATTTGGCGGGAAGTTCGATCGAAATGACCCGCAGTCCTTTAGAAGCTAGTTTAGGAAAAGCACTCTCCCAAAAACAGACAATCTTCATACAAAACCGCTTCTAAAAACCTACAGAAATCTGTAAATCAAACTTAGGGGTCTATGTTTAGCCTAGATTAAGTGCCAAAAATATTAATAAATTATGAAGAATCATACAACTACCGAAAACCGATCGCCCTCTAGAGGTGAAACTAGAGGAACTGTGTTAATAAATTCCAATTATTGTGCGATTTGACGTTGTTACCCTATTTCCAGAATTTTTCTTGGCTCCCCTAGGGTCGGGACTGATGGGCAAAGCCTTCGCTAAGAATATTGCTCAGGTGAATTTTGTCAATCCTCGTGATTTTACCACAGACAAGCACCACCGAGTTGATGACGAACCCTACGGTGGCGGCGTGGGAATGTTGATGAAGCCAGAACCGATTTTTGCGGCGGTGGAGTCCCTACCGATTTTGCCTAGGCGCGAGGTGATTTTGCTCACTCCCCAGGGCGAACCGATGCAGCAGGGTATGTTTCGAGATTTTGCCGATCGGTGCGATCAGTTGGTCTTAATCTGCGGTCATTATGAGGGTGTGGACGATCGAGTTTTGGATTTAGTCACTCGCGAGGTATCCTTGGGCGATTTTGTGCTCACCGGAGGCGAAATTCCAGCTTTGGCTTTGATTAATGGGGTTTTGCGCTTGCTGCGAGGAACTGTGGGGAAGGAAGACTCGCTGAAGTTTGAGAGTTTTGAGGACGGGCTTTTGGATTATCCACAGTATACTCGACCAGCCGATTTCCGGGGTTTGAAGGTTCCCGATGTGCTGCTATCTGGGAATCACGCCGAAATTGCCCGTTGGCGCAGGGAAAAGCAAATTGAAAAAACGCGATCGAGGCGATCGGACTTGTACGAAATTTGGTTGCAAGAAAGCGAAAAATAGATCAACTGCTATCCTAAAGAAACACATAAATAACTCTGTTTTACCAGCTTTAACTTATGTCACTAGCCATAGAAAACTTACCAATAGATTTAATTACCGATGATGGCGAACCAATGGAAAGCAATAACCATAGAGTTTCGATGAATTTACTCATCCAATCTCTCAAATACTACTGGCGCGATCGGCAAGACTTTTTTGTAGGAGGCAATATGTTTGTCTACTACAGTGCAAACCAAGTCAAAAATCAAGACTTCAAAGGCCCTGATTTCTTTGTTGTCCTAGATGTAGATGGAACCAGAAATAGAGATGCTTGGATTGCTTGGGAAGAAGACAGTCGATTGCCAGATGTGGTAATTGAATTAATGTCTCCCTCAACAGCCGAAGTAGATTTAACCACCAAAAAAGACATCTACGAGCGCAAATTAAAAACCCAAGATTATTTTGTCTACAATCCCAAAAATCCCAATTCTCTGAGAGGTTGGGAATTAATTAATCGTCGATACCAATCCTTATCTCCTAATCAACAAGGGAGATTCTATTGTGAATCATTAGGGCTATGGCTCGGTGCATGGGAAGGTGAAATAGAAAACTCTCAAGGTAATTGGTTGAGGTTTTTTGATGCTGATGGAAATCTCATACTAATGCGAGATGAAGCTGAAACTAAAAGAGCCGAATTAGAAAGACAGCAGAAAGAGGAGGCAATACAACAATTAAAAATTGAAAAGCAACAAAAAGAAAAATTAGCTACCAAGTTAAGAGAGTTGGGTATTAACCCAGATGAAATTTGATTGCTTAGGTAAGATATCATTAACCTGCTGCGATTCTTCCCGTTTGCCAGTAGGGGCAATTCCCGTTTGCCAGTAGGGGCAATTCCCGTTTGCCAGTAGGGGCAATTCCAGTTTGCCCCTACGGGCAATTCCCGTTTGCCAGTAGGGGCAATTCATGAATTGCCCTTACTTACTGGCAATTCATGAATTGCCCTTACTTACTGGCAATTCATGAATTGCCCCTACTCTAAATTTCAGAAACAAATCATACTCCAAATCAGCAACGCCGGACTTTTTTCCTTCTTCCTTCTTCCTTCTTCCTTCTTCCTTCTTAATATTATGAACATTCGCATCGGCAACGGCTACGACATTCACTGCTTAGTGACCGAACGCCCCCTCATCCTCGGTGGTGTCAAAATTCCCCACGAATTAGGATTACTTGGTCACAGCGACGCCGACGTGCTCACTCACGCCATAATGGATGCGATGCTAGGAGCACTTAGCCTCGGAGATATCGGCCTTTATTTCCCACCGACTGACCCCAAATGGAAAGGTGCTGATAGTTTAGTCTTACTAGAACAAGTCAACCAGTTGATATTAGATAAAGGCTGGGAAATCGGTAATATTGATTCAGTAGTTGTAGCTGAACGTCCTAAGTTGAAACCGCATATTGGACAAATGCGCGATCGCATTTCTAGCGTCCTCAAGCTCAACCCAGACCAAATCGGTGTTAAAGCCACTACTAACGAAAAGTTAGGGCCAGTCGGGAGAGAAGAAGGCATCGCAGCTTACGCGGTAGTTTTGTTAATGCTAAAATAGAACTATAGAATATCTAATTGACTGTAAATTTAATCTCAAATCCAACATCGCTAGGAAGCCTGAAATCATGGACACTGACACTTGGGAGTTACAATTTCCTGTAGACGCGGATGTCATCGCGTTGGATAAGGACGATCGCATAGTCGTGCTGATCGAGGTTAAAATTATTCAAGCTCAAGAACCAGCCGCGAAACAAAAAATTATCGATCGCGCGATCGATTGGCTGAAAGCTGTGTTAGCTAAGCTATCTGAAAAAAACGCGATCGTTCCCTATGCTATGTTTATTGACGCGGAACAAATTTTGATTTTCAAATGGGATGGTGTGAATTTATCGGAGCCTGTTTGCACTCTCAATACTGGTGAAATATGTCGCTATTACCTCCCTACATTTGGCAGTAAATGGATATTTGAACGTACCATTGAGGGGCTGATTGAA
Source organism: Tychonema litorale BBK16 (assembly GCF_021648855.1). Classification (GTDB taxonomy): domain Bacteria; phylum Cyanobacteriota; class Cyanobacteriia; order Cyanobacteriales; family Microcoleaceae; genus Microcoleus. The sequence continues at coordinate 8,408 of NZ_JAKJHX010000033.1, forward strand.
TCGTGGCTGCATGACTTAGATTATAACTGGAAATCAGAAAATCCGCCAGCATCAGAACAGATAGCAGCCATCGGTTTGCTGCCATTACTCGCAGGTGGAACAACAAAATCAGGAGTGGAATTAGGTGGCAATTATATATATCGAGACCAACTTTCTGATGAGTATTGCTACAGGGCGTGAGGCTGAAGCAATTATGTTGCTCAGAGATTTGTCCTCATCAGTTCAGTTAGTCATACCCAGCGTTTGTTACATGGAGGCTTGGTCAGCTTTCGAGGACGAGCTGAAGCGACAAAACTCTTTTAAGGAACAGCTAAGCCGCCAAATTAGCGAAACAAAGCGAGATGTGACCTCTGAAAAGGTCGCATCTCTATCTTTTTACCTAGAAGAGTCATTAGTTTACTATGTCGAACGAATAGATGAAATTGAATTGCGGTTGCGTGAAGCAATTTCTCTGATGTCAGAAAATGCCGAAATGATTGTATTAAATTCAGAGATTATTCAAGCAAGTTTAAACAGACCTATTATCAAAAAAGACCCAACAGATAATTTGATTTTACACTGTATCCTCAGTCATGCCCGATCGCATTCTACAGAAACCAAAGTATTTCTCAGCGGTAACGTCAAAGAATTTGGTCTATCGGAAGTTCAAAATACTTTGCGAGAGGTGGGGATTACGAAGTATTTCTCTGTCACTAAAAACTTTCTAGGTTGGCTACAATCTCAATCATAATTACACGCAGGTGGTACAGTAAATTATTATGAAAATTTCCCCTATTTTACATTCAAAGCGCCGCTGGCTGGCTGTTCTGCTGGCTGCAATTACAGCCATCAGTCTCTCAGCTTGCACTCCCGCCCGATCGCAATTAGCAAACAGACTCATCGTCCCCACCCCCAGCGGCCCAGCCACCTTTAACTACCCCCTAAATAAGTCTGGATATAGCGTGTTCGGCTATATGTACGAAGGACTGATCAATGAAAATGGCCTGACATCGAAGCTAGAACCCGGTTTAGCCGAGTCCTGGGAAGTTTCTAAAGATGGCAAAAAGATTGTCTTCACCCTGCGAGAAGGATTAAAATGGTCAGACGGCGCACCGATGACAACTGACGACATTATCTTCAGCTATGAAAAGATTTACTTCAACGACAAAATCCCTAGCGGTTTGAAAGATATTCTCCGGGTTGGTATCAAGCGCCAATTTCCAAAACTCAAAAAACTCGACAGTCGCCGTGTAGAATTTTCTGTCGCAGAACCCTTTGCTCCATTTATTAGATATGCTGGTGGAACACCGATTTTACCTGCTCATATTTTGCAGGAATCTGTGCGAAATACAGATTCTGATGGTAACCCGAAGTTCCTAACTACTTGGGGTACGGATACAGATCCCCAAAAAATTGTCGGCAACGGTCAATACCGAATGCTGAGTCATACTCCAAATCAGCGAGTTGTTTTGGAAAGAAATCCCTATTTTTGGCGGAAAGATGTTGAGGGAAATACTCAGCCTTATATTCAGCAAATTGTCTGGAAAATCATCGAAAATACTGATACTCAACTGCTAAATTTCCGATCGGGCGATTTGGATACTTTGGACGTGTCGCCAGAAGTGTTTCCGTTGCTAAAGCGGGAGGAAAAGCGCGGCAAATATACGATATTTAACGGCGGCCCAGACACGGGCAGTGTCTTCCTGTGTTTCAATCTCAACAAGGGGCGTAACTCTCAAAATCAGCCCTTTGTAGACCCGATTAAGGCTCGCTGGTTCGCGACTAAAGAGTTTCGGCAGGCGATCGCCTACGCCATCAATCGTGACACCATGACTAATAATATATATCGGGGACTTGGCGCGCCCCTGCATTCCCCCATTCCGGCACAAAGTCCGTTCTACCTGTCTCCAGAAGAAGGACTGAAAACTTACACTTACGACCCACAAAAATCGAAAGAGTTACTGTTAAGTGCTGGTTTTAAGTATAATCGCGAAGGTGAATTGTTGGATGCTGAAGGCAACAAAGTGCATTTCACTATGTTGATAGCTACGGGGAAAAAAGTTCGAGAACAAATGGTAACGCAAATTAAACAAGATTTGGGTAAACTGGGGATACAAATTGACAAGCAGGACTTGAGTTTTATCACTTATGTCGAAAGGCTCCAATCTCGGAATTGGGATACTTACCTCGGCGCTTTTACGGGAGGTCTTGAACCCCATGGCGGTTATAATATTTGGTCTACTAAGGGTAGTTTGCACAGTTTCAACCAAGGCCCGCAAGCCGGAGAACCACCGATCAAGGGTTGGGAAGTGGCTGATTGGGAACAGAAAATTGATGACCTTTATGTGAAAGCTTCCCAGGAACTTGACGAAGTAAAGCGCAAGGAACTTTATGCTGAGACACAGCGGATTATCGCAGAACAAGTGCCGTTTATCTATATGGTGAATCCCTTGACTTTTGAGGCTGTGCGCGATCGTATTTCGGGGATTAAATACAGTGCGATAGGAGGTGCTTTCTGGAATTTGTACGAACTAAAAATTGCTGAATAGTCAGTTGTTATTGGTTACTGGTTATTTGCTGTACCCTGAGCGTAGTCGAAGGGTTATTTGTTACCAATGCCCAATGCCCCATTCCCCATTCCCAATTCCCCATTCCCAATATTTATGGAACCTGAAATCTTACAAAAGTTACTCGAATCTGTGGCCGCCGGGGATATCAGTCCCGCCACCGCTTTAGACAAATTAAAGCATTTTGACTTTGAACAAGTCGGTGATTTTGCGAAAATTGACCACCACCGCACTCTCAGAACCGGTTTCCCAGAAGTAATCTGGGGGCCAGGTAAAACACCAGACCAAATTGTTGAGATTATCCAAGTGATGCGTGGGCGAAGTTCGGCTGTAATGGCCACACGAATTGAACCCGAAGTATTCGATAAACTGCAACAAAAAATACCAGATTTGTGCTATTATCAAAAAGCTCGAATTTGTGCAATTTCTCCTAGTTCTCCAACTTCGCAACATCCAGGTAAAGTAACAATTATTAGTGCAGGAACAGCAGATTTGCCTGTAGCGGAAGAAGCCGCCGTTACTGCGGAACTTTGCGGTTTTCAAGTCCAGCGTTTGTGGGATGTGGGAGTTGCCGGCATTCACCGCTTGCTGAGTAATCGCCACGTTATTGATGATGCTGATGTATTAATTGCAGTTGCGGGTATGGAAGGTGCGTTGGCGAGTGTAGTTGCGGGTTTGGCAGATTGTCCAGTGATTGCTGTACCGACAAGTGTGGGTTATGGCGCGAGTTTTGGCGGGATTGCCCCTCTTTTAACTATGCTGAATTCTTGTGCGGCTGGTGTTGGCGTGGTGAATATTGATAATGGGTTTGGTGCGGCAATTTTGGCCTGTCAAATTCTCAGAACCGCTGGTAAAGTGGGAAAAAATAACTAAACTAAAATATCACAGAAACCGGGCTTATCAAAATGAAAAATCCCCAGAAGTCGGGGATTTCTACTGTTACTCAGCTTTCACCCAAAAACTCAAATCCCCGACTTCTCCAATTTATGCAACTCCCAAAAACTCGATAATTCCCAGATATTGCGTAGCCCTAAATTAACCGGAAATTAGCAGATGTAATCGCATTAGCACTAACTCCAATCATCACACCCAAATCCTCTCCAGTTAACACATTTTTAATCAGAGTTCCCTGAGTATTTTGAACTATCGCTAACTGACCAAAGCTCAAACCTCCGGTTAGTGCGATCAAATCTTGACCAAGGGTAAAATCACCAATAGTATCAAATCCATGACCAGCTTTTAATACAAAGATATCATTACCGCTACCGCCAATCAAACTATCATTCCCCAAGTCTCCGTAAAGGATATCATCACCCTTTCCACCCGTGAGAGTATCATTGTCTTCACCTCCATAAATGGTATCATTACCTTCACATCCTCCCAGGGTATCTGCGCCTTCGTTACCACTAATTAGATCGTTACCTACACCGCCACAGATGGTATCATTTTCCTGATTTCCAAATAGGTAGTCAGTCCCTTCACTCCCAAGAATTATATCGTTACCCTTGCCACCATATAAAGTATCATTTTCTTTCCCACCGTCGATGAAGTCATCATTTTTATTGCCAAAAATAATGTCATTACCTTCCCGACCATTTAAGGAGTCATTACCTTTGCCTCCAAAGATTAAATCGTTGCCAAAATTACCAAGGATTATGTCATTATTTTCATCTCCTAATAGGATGTCATCGCCACTACCACCGCTGATGAAGTCATTGCCAAAGTTCCCATTGAGAATGTCTTGGCTATCACCACCATATAAGTTATCATCTCCAGATTTAGCATCGAATATATTGCCAAAATTGCTACCGAGAAATTCATCATTTTTGGCAGTACCTATTTGAATTGCGGATACACCGAGTATCGTATTTTCAACTGAATTCGATTGGTTCAAATTGGGATAGGCAATTTTGTCGCAGATGCAGTCGTCATTGGGGATGTTGGTAGTTGGCCTTGGCGTTACTAATGGTGTCGGTGTTGGTGTTGGAGTTGGTGTTGGAGTTGGAGTTGGTGTCGGTGTCGGTGTTGGTATTGAAATTGGTATAAATGTTGGTGCCGGAGTTGGCGCCGGAGTTGGAGTTGGAGTTGTATCATTATCAGTATTAGTAACTGCGACATCAGCAGCATTGACACCATTATAATTAGTATCGGTACTGGTAGCCGCAGCAGTGACAATATTGTAAGTGACATTTCCATCTACCACTAATTCATCTACTCCCTTAACCGTGACAGTTTGGGGAGTATTCCAGTTAGCATTCGTGAAAGTTAAACTCGGTTTATCTACAGTACCTTCAGCCGTTTTATCCGAAGTAATCCCGATCGCGACATCTGCTGTAGGCTGACTATTGAGAACTACCGTAAAAGTAGCAGTACCCCCCGCTTCAGTCGTTGTTAAACCGCTGGTGGGAGTGACGGTGATGCCTTTGGTATCATTATCAGTATTAGTAACTGCTACATCAGCAGCATTAACACCGTTGTAATTAGTATCGGTACTGGTAGCAGCAGCAGTCACAATATTGTAAGCGACATTTCCATCTACTACTAATTCATCTACTCCCTTAACCGTGACAGTTTGGGGAGTATTCCAGTTAGCATTCGTGAAAGTTAAACTCGGTTTATCTACAGTACCTTCAGCCGTTTTATCCGAAGTAATCCCGATCGCGACATCTGCTGTAGGCTGACTATTGAGAACTACCGTAAAAGTAGCAGTACCCCCCGCTTCAGTCGTTGTTAATCCGGTAGTCGGACTGATGGAAATTCCCGCAGTATCATCGTTTTGAATCGTGGTGGTTATGGGAGAACCGATAACATTAGCAGTTCCTGGGGCTGTGGCCTTGCTCAGAGTTAGTGCTAAAGTTTCGTTAGGTTCGACAATGCGATCGCCCACAACAGACACTGCAATTGTCGCTATGCTAGCATTGGCCGCAAAACTAATCGTACTGCCAGTAGCCGTGACTCCAGTACCGGTAACGTTGGGGCTATTGTAATCAGTGCCATTGGTGGCGCTTCCCCCAAAACTAAAATCAATGCTACTACTTTGACTAATTTCTCCGCTGCGGGTAACGGTGAAACTTACCACTTGAGTGCCACTATTTCCCTCAGTCACGCTGGTGGTACTGCCGACGACACTGTAATTGATATCGTTATCGGTAATCTGTGGATTCACCCGACCTAAAGCCAATGTTGTTGGATAATTAGGATCGGTACTGTTGGTAATGGCGTGGGTTAATGCACTGGTATGGTTGTTTTCCACCACTGTGTCATCAACAGCGCGGACAGTTACTGTTTGCGGAGTGATGCCGTTAACATTCGTAAAAGTTAATGTTTGGGTGGCTGCAAAAGTCGTTCCATTTAGGCTAATTTGCGCTTGAGCATCTGCCGTCACGGTAATTTGAACGTTGCTCGTGGGAAGGGTGTTGAGTTGTACGGTATAAGTATCTGTAGTGCCGCCTTCTGTAACTTCGGTACTGCCAGCAGATTGAGTGATGGTAACGCCAGGGATGTCGTTGTCTGTATTAGTAACTGCGACATCGGCTGGATTGAGATTGTTATAGTTTGTGTCGGTACTGGTAGCAGCAGCAGTGATAATTTGGTAGTTAATATTGCCGTCAATTACTAAATCATCTACTCCGTTAACGGTGACGGTTTGGTAAGCGTTCCAATTAGTTGAATTAAATGTCAGGTTAGCTGGTAAAACAGTTCCTTCTGCCGTGTTGCTGCTGGTTAAACCAATGCTGACATCTGCTGTGGGTTGGCTTCTGAGGCGGATGTCAAAAGTGGCTTGGGAACCTGTTTCGCTGGTATTGCCGCTAATCAGGAGAATGTCAAATTCGGCAGTGTCGTTGTCGGTGATGGTGAAACTACCTGTGGTGGTGGTTCCTAATACGATGCCTGTGGATGGATTGCTGATGGTGAGGTTGGCAGTTTCGGTAATTTCGGCGATTTGGTCGTTGTTGATGGTGAAGGTAACTTGTCCGCTGCTGGCCCCATTGGGGATGGTGATTTGGGTGGGAATAGTGCCCGTGAAGTCGGCAGCCGTTGCTGTTCCTGTTAAGGCGAGGTTAACAGTTTGGTTGCCGACTACGGGTGCGCTGGTAGTAGCGGTGATGGTGATGCTGGTGGTTCCGGCTTCGGTGCCAGTGGTGGGAGTAACTGATAGGTTGACTGCGGGGAAGTCGTTGTCGGTAATTGCGACGTTACCAGTAGTCGTAGTTCCTAATGTCAAGCCAGCACTCGGATTGGAAATTGTGAAAGTGCCTGTTTCGGTTCCTTCTACCAGTACATCATCATTAATATTGACGGTAAATGAACCTGTGGTTTGACCGCTAGGAATGGTAATGCTAGTAGGAATAGTGCCTGTGAAGTCAGCAGGAAGTGCCGTACCGGAAAGGGCAACATTAACTGTTTGATCTCCGACAACTGATTGAGATGGTGTAGCGGTGACGGTAATTGCTGTGGTTCCGGCTTCTGTACCTGTGGTGGGGGTGACTGATAGGTTGACTGCGGGGAAGTCGTTGTCAGTAATCGCAATATTTTGAGTGGTGGTAGTTCCCAACACTATTCCAGTCGAAGGATTGCTGATAGTTAAAGTTGCGGTTTCGCTTCCTTCAATTAAGGCATCATCGACAACCGTGAAAGTGACAGTACCTGTAGTTAGTCCGTTGGGAATGGTGATGGTTGTGCCGCTGAGGTTGTAGTCGCCGGCGGTGATATTTGTACCTGTGACGCCTAAGTTAACGGTTTGATTGCCTGTAACGGCACTGGAGGCGGTGGCGGTGACGGTAATGACGATTGGGCCGGCTTCTGTGCCTGCGTTACTGCTGACTGAGAGGTTGACGAGGGGAAGAATCGTGCCGTAAACGTCGTTATTGTTTTGGCTGTTGCCGACACCGTTGAGAGGGGTGGTGGCAGTGGGGAGGCTAGCTTGCTGGGCTGCTGTGTTGGTGGTGAATGTGGCTCCCGATGAGGTGACAGTAGGTAGGGCAGTGGGCATTCCCTGGTTATTGCCATTGGTGTTGGTGAGGGACTGCATAACAAAAATTGCCCCACCTTTGCCTTGACCGTTGTTCGTAGATGTACCGCCTGTGGCTGTGTTACTCGTAAAGATGGTGTTGTTTAGTGCTAAAGAGCCACTGCGGACAAAGATGGCACCTCCTAAACCGGCACCGCCACCTCCGTTGCCACTACTGGTGACACCGATGCCAGCAAAAGTGCCTCCTGCGCCACCGACACCGCTGAAGCTGCCGCCGCCACCGCTGCCGTAGCCTCCGGCACCCCCGATACCAGCGATGTAGCCGCCACCGCCACCGCCGCCGAAACCCCCCGCGCCACCAGCGAGGCTACTGCTGCCGAAGCCGCCACCGCCACCGCCGCCGAAGCCCCCCGCGCCGCCGTTAACTGCTGGGCCGTGACCACCGCCACCGCCGAAGCCCCCTGCGCCACCAGTACCGCCTGCGCCACCGCTGCCTCCGTAGTTGCTATTGCCGCCATACCCACCAGCACCGCTTGTCGAAGAGCCAAACAAACCACCGCCCCCACTCGCGCTACCTGCAACGCTATTGCCAAACATCCCGCCGCCGCCTCGGCCACCGCCGGCGTTACCATTACCGCCGATCGCACTATTATTGCTAAAGGTGACGTTATTTACCCCGACAGTGCCGCCGTAGATGAACAAACCACCGCCCATGCCAGCGCCGCCAGCGCCTCGGTTTGCAGCATTTCCCCCTTTTGCGCGTCCGTTAGTGACAGTCATGTTGGAAAAGTTGACGGTTCCCTGTCTGACAAAGAAGGGACGAAAAGCATTCCCGCCATCGACACTAAAGTTATTGCCAATAAAATCAATGTTGCTGTTAACTAGGGTCTTCATTACCCCTGTAACAGTGACGTTTGTTTGCAGGGTAATGGTGTCATCTACGGCTGCTGTGGCATTCGCATCTAAAATTGCTTTGCTCAATGTGCCCGCTACAAGGCCACTGCCATCATCGTTTGGCACTGTAACATTAAAGTTAGCTAGTGTATATTCATAATCTTTCATCGCCTCCCGATTAAGCGGCACGGCGGCTTCTATCTGACCGGTTACTATTTCTAAATCCCAGTCGCCATTTGCAGCATTTCCCGTCAAATTGTTTGAAGCTGCAATATCTGCCCCTGTGATTTCACTCAATCGCTTCACAAAATTCTTGCCTGCTTCTCCGGCGGCTGCATCGCATCCATATAATAGGATGTCTCCGTTTTCAGTTAGGGCATTTCCCCACTGTTTTAGCTGAGTGTTAAAATTTTCTATATCGTTCCCATTCAGTACGTCGGAACCGAGTTTTAAACTGCCTTCGCTACCGTGAGAAAGAATATGCACGGCTTCAATATCTTTTTGATTTGCCAAGGCATTTGTAATTTGCTCGATGCCGCTCAAATTTTCATTTAAAATGACTATTTTGGCGTTAGCATTGATGTTTTGAATTAGGCTTTGATAATCTTGTACTGAGGAGTCTACGAAGATGATTTGTTGGTTCGGAGTTGATGAGTTCATAGTTGTTGCAATCCTTGAGATTTATGGTTTATATTTCTAAGAAATTAGGAGACGGCAGTGCCGTTTCCCTACAATGTTATTTTGGGGTAGGGACACGGCACTGCCGTCTCCTCTATCATTTCGATGCCGTTTCCCTACGCCGAAACAATCATGTTAGAATTTGGACACGACAGTGCCGTTTCCCTACGCCGAAACAATCATGTTAGAAGTTTATTTGGCTTTCGCTACAATGGCGCTGGCACAACTATTTGTCGGCTCTGTCCAAAAAGATAAGCTATCAAATCTCTCAAATAAATCGGGTGGTAAAATCGTTTTTCTCGGTTTAAACTCGACTTGAGAACGCACTTGATGCAATCCTTTTGTTTGGAGTCTGTTATCGAATTCTGGCTCTTGATATTGAACATTATTGAAATCATGTTCAAAAGGTGCTTCGCCCAGAAATTGATAAATTAGCGACATTGTTTTAGCTGGTTTTATAGTTAATAACTCGTAATCTACCAGTAGAATAGATCCACTATGTTCGCTATAAAAAGCTTCTTTCAAAGCGTTATAAGCATAGCCTACCAAACGCGAACCTTGGCTTAATGCCTCGGTGCGGCTGTAGACGGTAGCCCGTTCTGCTGGATTATTAAATAACCTGGAAACATCAAAGGCGTTGCGCCGAATCAGTAGCTCGATGCTGTCCATAATCCAGGCGATGTTTCTGACGCAGCAAATCACTTTAGCTTCGGGAAATAGTTCCCGAATTAATGGTAACTTGCTGCACCAGAGACGATTGGTGTCGAAGATCACTTCTTTATGTGATTGTGGTTGATAATAGGCAGAAAAAATGCCTATAATCAGCGCCCGTTTTTGTTCAGGGGAAATGAACACGGAACATTCGTTGTCTTCGCTCATGGCTTCTAACATTCGATCGACTAAACCTCCCACTGGGCTAGTCATAGCTGCGTGAAAACGGGGATTTTGCCGCAACAAAGCTGCCAGCAATGTAGAACCAGAGCGTGGTAATCCTGATATAAAGTGGGCTTTCACTGGCCTAGTGTTGGAATGTGTTAGTTAAAGTTAGATATAAGCTAACTTTACCATAATAATGGTATTTTGTTTATAACATAAGAAATTAGGAGACGGCACTGCCGTGTCCCTACCATGATTAATTGTAGGTAGGGAAACGGCATTGCCGTCTCCTCCGTTTATTTTGGTGTAGGGAGACTTGCCAACCAAATTGGATAGCTAGAAGAGTCCTCAGTTGTTAACCTTTGTGCCTGATAACTCTTGTTAGTCCAATTAGCTACTGTTTGCAGACTTTCTGTTAAAAAACTTTCGTTGCCAAAGGCTTCAAATCCCAAAGTCCACGACGGAGTATCGTTGATATTTAATTGGGTAATTTCTACTATGCAGCCTTGGGGTATGGGTGCTTCTACGGGGACAGACATGAGTACGCCTGGGGCCGAAACTTGGTAAAGACGCTGTGCTCGCTTTTTCTTGACCTTGACCCATTTTCCTGTGGCGATCAGATCCGCCGGCAGTGGGCCCATCGTGTCAGCACAAATCCACTTTAGCCACTTCTCGGCTTTTCCTTCCCAACGGTTGCCGAACTGCATCGCCCCACATTCTGCCTGCCGCCACTTTACTTGTAAATTTTTTTGTCGCAGTTTGACTCCCAAGTAGTCGCAGCCCGGTATCAGTAAATATAAGTCTTCTCGTTCTTCAGGGGGTGAGAGGTACCCGCCCAGACTTTCGCTTCCAAACCATTGCCCGATCGCCTTTGGTAACATTCCGTTACAAAACCACCGCATTTCCAGACTGGTACGCATAATTCTTTCCTCTATTGCCAAATTTTCAAACCCAGACTGGATTTGCTAGATGCCTTCGACTTTTGAACTTCGCCGACTCTATGCCTCCCAGTGGGGACTCTAGGGTCTACTTTCCCTAGTTCAGAGCACGTCATAAAAAACTTTCTCACATTCCTTTACATATCTTCATAAGTCTGTTACATTTATTTACAGTACGCAAAACCAATTTAGGAAAAAAACATGACTAACAAAGGCTTAATGCTGGACGACCAAGGTAAAATGAACAATTTCGCGATCGAACCAACAGTATACGTCGATGACGAACCGCGCATCGGCTTCACCCCCTACGCCGAACGCTTAAATGGTCGCCTAGCCATGATTGGCTTTGTTTCACTGCTGGCTTTGGAAGTTTCCACTAAGCATGGACTGATTAGCTGGCTGACCAATATCTAATGATTTTCTTAAAAATTAAACGGGACAGCTATGGATTGTAAGCGTTACGCAAACTGCAATCCATAGCTTAACTGTTTTTAGGGGTTAGGTTTGGTGGGATAATTAAAAACAAATATTTAACTGTCATTCGATCGCAAAAATAATGATCAAACGAATTGTAACCATGCTTCTGGTGGTGTTCAGCCTCACTTTGACAGGTTGTGTATCTAACGTTGTCGGACTTAAAAGCCATGTTGATACTGGCGATGGCTATCAGTTTCTCTATCCCAACGGCTGGCTACCGATTGCGGTTGCTAATGGCCCGGATGTAGTATTTCGCGATTTGATTCAGCAAACTGAGAATGTTAGCGTAGTCATCAGTCCAGTCACCGGAGATAAAACTTTGGCAGATTTGGGAACACCATCTGAGGTTGGTTATAAACTTAGCAAAAATGCGATCGCGCCGCCAGATTCCGGCCGCGAAGCTGAGTTAGTGAATGCTGAATCTCGTGAATCGCGATCGAAAAACTATTACCTTTTAGAATACGCTGTCAAGCTGCCAAATCAACAACGACACAACTTAGCTAGCGTCGCCGTCAGTCGTGGTAAGCTTTTTACACTCAACATTTCCACTACCGAAGAACGTTGGCCAAAGGTTAAAGAAGCTTTCGAGAAGGTTGTTAAATCTTTCTCTGTTTATTAGGGAATTGGGAATTGGGAATTGGGCATTGGGAATTGGGCATTGGGCATTGGGCATTGGGCATTTGTAAAACAAATAACAAATAACAAATAACTAATTACCAATCACCAATTACCAATTACCAATCACCAATTACCAACTACCAATCACATTCAACTGACTTTTTAAATCATGAAAACTCCAACTTTTGTATTAGCCTCAGCTTCTTCGGCCCGTCGCAAACTGCTCGAAAGTGCTGGCATTAAAGCTGTAATTTGCCCTAGCGACTTTGATGAAGGGCAAATACAAATGAGGGATGCGACTAAATTAGTCCAGGTTTTAGCAGAGGGAAAAGCTGATGCTGTAGCTGAGTTTTTGCGGGCTAATTCTCACCCCCAAATTCCCAATCCCAAATCCTGTTTAGTGTTGGGATGTGATTCAATCTTGGTGATTGATGGTGAGATTCATGGGAAGCCTAAAGATGCGGAAGAGGCTATTTCCCGTTGGCAGAAAATGTGTGGTAAAGTTGGTGAACTTTATACGGGTCATGCTTTAATTGATACTAGATTTGATAGCTTTGATGAGGTAATGGATCGATCGCTCATTCGGTGTCAAGTTACAAAAGTTTATTTTGCCGAAGTTACCTCCCGCCAAATTGCTGCTTACATCGCTACTGGGGAACCTCTGCAATGTGCGGGCTGTTTTGCACTCGAAGGTAAAGGTGGGTTTTTTGTGGAAAAAATTGAAGGATGTCACACGAATGTGATTGGTTTGAGTTTGCCTTTGCTGCGACAAATGCTTCGGGATATGGGATATGATGTGGCGAGTTTTTGGCAATCTTGATATTTGAAGCAGGACAAGGGAATTCCGATTGTACTTATTCTATCCGCAGGGCGATCGCATTTTCTGTCCATTCTCCCAATTCTGTCTTATCAAATATTTTGATGAACTTCAAGACAAGTTCTTTCTTTTGCGTTTCAATTGCACTAGACTAGCAAAAGCAAAGGCTGTACCGATGATAGTGGTAGGTTCTGGAACAGGTACTGTTCCAATTTCTGCGGGTTCAGAGTAGGCAATTTGACCAGAAATGCCAGCATAAAATCTTCCATTAAATCTTCCTTCCAGTCCTACGAGAATATTTCTCCCGTAAGGCTGCATAGCCTCAATCGACCATCCAAGATTGCGATAGTATCCTCGCTCAACTAGCTTGCCTTGTTCAACGTCGAAATCGTTCCTAAAATCCATTGGTTCATCTGAGGATGATCGACCACCAGCCGACAATCCCCTGAACTTGCCATCTAAAAAGTTAACTCTTCCACTTGACAAATCATAGGCATAAGGTTTTCTAGGAAAACCCGGCTTGACAAAATTAAAAACTCCTGACAGAACGTTTATCCATTCTCGCCCTTGCCCTGTTAAAGATGAGTTGTCAAAGTTAAATGTACCGTTATGAAAGCCACCAAAACCTTCACCAACATCATAAATTTCAAAATTAGAAGTTAGGACTGCTGCTTGTGCTGGCTGAAGCCATTGAGCGGAAATTATTCCATAGCTGACAACGGTTCCTGCCGTAACACCGATTAAGTAATGCAATTTGTTTCTTAACATAACTTGTTACCTGTGTTTGATTTTAATTTATCTTATTTTAGAACTAATTGATAGTTTGTGATTATTAACAATAATTAATAGAACCCAAATAAACGTAAAAGACGATATTCCCCCGAAGTTGCTCCCGATTCTCTTCTGAGGATAAACAAATCTGCGTCTGCTCCTCCCCAAAGTCGATCGACTCCAGCATCACCAATTAAAGTGTCATTACCGCTGTCTCCGACTAAAGCATCATTCCCTTGGCCACCTCGAACAAAGTCATTGCCGGTGCCTCCATAGGCTAGATCACTACCTTGATTACCGTTGAGTAAGTCGTTGCCCTGTTCTCAGTAAAGAACGTCATAATCTTGACCGCCACGAATCGTATCATTACCGAAACCTCCGATTAAAGTATCGAAGCCAGCATTGCCATTGATTACTTCTGCATCCTCGGAACCTCTGACAAAATCGTCGCCATTTAATGCCAGTAACCCACCGGGAGTATTCGATAATAGTCCTTTGGCTAATTCAGCAACATCACGATTCCGAAATGTAGAGGCAATTCACGAATTGCGGGCAATTCATGAATTGCCCCTACTCTAAATTTCAGGGATTACCTAAGCGAGTGAATCATGCCTAAATTCAGCAACGCCGAAGGGTGAAACAGATAGTTGGAACTATCCAAGGGCGATCGCACTATCAGACAGAGAGGTAAACTGAATTTGACTGGGCGAAACATCTTTCACCAAACCCAAGATATTGCCGGTGCTAGCTTCCCGAATCACCGTCGCCTTCGTGTTTAAAAATCTAAACTCAAGAGTTATAACGCTTCCTGGAGTAATAGGGCCGTTGCTGTCATAATCTCTGGCATCACCAATTGTCATAAACCTTTCAGTCAAAACAACATCATTTCGCGTCAAACCTCCAGCCAATCCAATCACATCTCCTTGGGCGGGATTGTAATCGAGAATAAAATCTGCCGGTACTTGTTCTGTACTGGTAGAAAAAGGACTTCCTGAAGGAGCTTGCTCAGAACCAAATGCCCCAGAAGTTGCTCCTGCTTCTCTTCTAATTACAAATAAATCTGAGCCTTCTCCTCCCCAAAGTCGATCGATTCCAGCATCACCAATTAAAGTATCGTTGCCACTGTCTCCGACTAAAGCATCATTCCCTTGGCCGCCTCGAACAAAGTCATTGCCGGTGCCTCCATAGACTACATCATTACCTTGATTGCCATTGAGTAAATCGTTGCCACATTCTCCATAAAGAACGTCGAAATCTTGACCGCCGCGAATAGTATCACTACCACAACCTCCGATTAAAGTATCTCTGCCACTGTTACCATTCATTAGTTCCGCAGCACCAGAACCTCGGACAAAATCGTTGCCACTTAATGCCCGCAAACCTCCAGGATTGTTGCGGAGAATTCCATTCGCTAATTGAACTACATCGTCATTTGGAGTAAGGTCAAAAAAGTTTGGGTCTGCTTGATTTGGCAATGGGCCTGTCAATAATTTGATGTTGGGAGGATCTGGGATAATTGAGTCGGTGGTTTCAGCCAATGCTCTAATTTCTGCGATATTTGTTTCTAACATTTTAGTTTTACTTTTTCTGATGGATTCTGTTGCTTTTAATAGACGTTTTTATTGATGGAAAGTTTCCAATTAGTTATTGGTTATTTTTATTGGCTACGCCCTGAAAGAAATCGAAGGGTTATTGGTTATTGATTATTTCCTGTCAATACCCGATGCCCGATGCCCAATACCGATCGCCCAATGCCCGATCGCCCAATGCCCGATCGCCAAATCTGCAAATATTTTGAATTATTAAGCAATAATTCTGGGGATCGCGTACTCTATTACCCGTCGGCATTCAGTGAGCGAACACCAACTGAATGCTAATTGTCATCAAACCTTGAGTTAAGTCAGAAATCGTTAATATGCTAGAAACTGCGATCGAATCCATTCAGGCCAGAGAAATCCTCGACTCCCGTGGCCGTCCTACCATTGAAGCTGAGGTGTACCTAGCTAATGGTGTTGTCGGACTGGCCCAAGTCCCCAGCGGTGCCTCCACAGGCTCCTTTGAAGCCCACGAACTTCGCGATGATGACAAAAAACGTTACGGCGGTAAAGGAGTCCTGAAAGCCGTTGCTAACGTCGAAAACAAAATTGCGCCTGCTTTGATCGAGCTAGATGCGATCGACCAAGCATTAGTAGACCAAACCATGATTGAGTTGGACGGTTCCCCTAACAAATCCAACCTGGGTGCAAATGCCATTCTCGGAGTGTCCTTAGCCACAGCAAAGGCGGCAGCGGAGACTTTAGGACTCCCCCTTTATCGCTACTTGGGCGGCACCTTGGCGAACGTTCTGCCAGTACCTCTGATGAATGTGATCAACGGTGGTTCCCATGCCGACAACAATGTAGACATTCAAGAGTTTATGATTGTACCTGTCGGAGCACCATCTTTTAAGGAAGCTTTGCGCTGGGGTGCAGAAGTATTTGCTAGTCTGGCCAAAGTTTTGAAAGACAAAAATTTGTTGACTGGTGTCGGTGATGAAGGCGGTTTTGCTCCTAATTTGGGTTCAAATCAGGAAGCTTTGGATTTGTTGATGATGGCAATTGAAAAAGCTGGTTATAAACCGGGTGAAGAAGTTGCTTTGGCTTTGGATGTTGCTGCTAGCGAGTTTTACAAAGATGGCAAGTACACCTATGACGGTGTTGCTCATTCGCCAACAGAATTGATTGATTATTTGGATGGTTTGGTGAGTAAGTATCCCATCGTTTCCATTGAAGATGGTTTGCACGAAGATGATTGGGATAGTTGGGTGGCTCTGACTCAGAAAATGGGTAGCAGAGTGCAATTGGTGGGTGACGATTTGTTTGTGACTAATCGTACACGTCTGCAAAAAGGAATTGATTTGAAAGCTAGTAATTCGATTTTGATTAAGCTGAATCAAATTGGTTCTTTGACTGAGACTTTGGATACGATCGACTTGGGTAAACGTAACAGTTATCGATCGGTCATCAGTCACCGTTCTGGTGAAACTGAGGATACCACGATCGCAGATTTAGCCGTAGCAACTCGCGCTGGTCAAATCAAGACTGGTTCGCTTTGTCGCAGTGAACGGGTAGCTAAGTATAACCGTTTGTTGCGGATTGAGGAGCAATTGGGCGATCGGGCAATCTATGCTGGTGCGATCGGTTACGGGCCCAAGTAAAATTTGGGAATGGGTAATTGGGAATGGGTAATTGGGAATGGGTAATTGGTAATGGGTAATCGGTAATGGGTTAGTTTTTAATTTTCAGAACCAATGCCCAATGCCCCATGCCCCATGCCCAATGCCCCATGCCCAATGCCCCATGCCCTATGAATAATTAGGGATAAAAAGCCAATTTAGGTAAACCCAAAGTTTCTTCCCAACCCATCATCAAGTTCATGCACTGAATACCTTGTCCGGCTTGACCTTTAATTAGATTATCGATCGCAGACATCACAATTACCCTGTCAGTACGCGGATCTACTTCCACGCCGATATAACAAAGATTCGTGCCACAAGCCCATTTTGACTGCGGATAAACTCCAGCCGGCAAGACTTTTACTAAAGGAGAATTGCGGTAAAAAGCAGTGAAAATGGTGATTAAATCTTCCCGTACTAATCCCGGATCGCGCAAATTTGCATAAACAGTTGCCAGAATTCCCCGCACCATCGGCATCAGGTGAGGAGTAAATTGGACTTTAATATCTTGTCCAGCTAAATCGCTGCAAACTTGCTCAATTTCTGGGGTGTGGCGGTGGCGGCCAACGCCGTAAGCGCCTATGGAATTGTCAGCTTCTGCCAACAATAGATTAATTTCACCTTTGCGCCCTCCTCCTGAAGATCCTGATTTGGCGTCGATAATTGCTGTTTCTGGAACGATGATACCTTGTTTGAGCAATGGTGCTAAGGCCAACAAACTTGCGGTGACGTAGCAGCCTGCACAGCCGACTAATTGAGCGTCTTTAATGCGATCGCGATACAATTCTGGCAAACCGTAAACAGCCGTAGCAGCTAAATCAAAGTCCGATCGATCGCCACCATACCAAGCTTTATAAGTATCGAGATTTTCAAACCTGTAGTCAGCCGACAAATCCAAAACTTTACAGCCGGCTTCAATCAACCTTGGTGCCATTTGGTAAGCCAAACCGTTAGGTAGCGACAAAAACACAACTTCACATTTTGCCGCTATTTTTTCCAAGTCGATCGCCTCGACGGTCAAATCAACACAGTTAGTCAAATGCGGATACAGGCTGGAATAAGGTTTTCCCGCACTGCTATCCCCGCCCAAATACACAACTTCGGCCGCCGGATGATCCGCTAGCAATCGCACAAGTTGCACGCCGCCGTAACCTGAAGCGCCGATAATCCCTACAGGCACACGTCCAACATTTCCCATTTTATTTTACCCCTCAGCCCTTAAAACCTAAAAAACGCTTTAACTTTTGCTGCATTGTAGTATCAAATGGCAACTTTGGTAGTCAAAAATTGTGTATTTTATTTGCGAGGTGTGACTTTGATGAGTTCTCAAGCTTGGGTGGGTGGAATAAGTTTGGTGATTTTCGCGATCGACCGATCGCAAAAACCCTAGAATTGACAAACCAATGTGCGATCGTGGTATAAAACTACTAATCCCCGACTTCAAAACCGGAGATTAAGATTTTTCACTCAAAGCTCTTGCCTCGAACCTCTTGCGTCAACATCCATCAGTTAAATCCGTTATATAATCCGCTGCCGAACTTCCTATGGGCATACTCGTCGAAAACGTATCAAAACAGTTTGGCAGTTTCCAAGCGCTCGATCGAGTCAGCTTAGAAATTGAATCCGGTTCCCTAGTCGCATTGCTGGGCCCATCCGGTTCCGGTAAATCTACGCTGCTGCGACTGATTGCCGGTTTAGAAATGCCCGACTCCGGCAAAATCTGGCTAACAGGCCAAGACGCCACAAATACCAGCGTCCAAGACCGTAAAATTGGGTTTGTATTTCAGCACTACGCGCTATTCAAGCACATGAACGTGCGGAAAAATATCGGTTTCGGGTTAGAAATCCAGAAAACCCCACCTGCGAAAATCAAATCACGGGTAGAAGAATTATTAAATTTGGTACAATTAGCCGGATTGGGCGATCGATACCCCTCACAACTTTCAGGAGGCCAACGCCAGCGAGTAGCCCTAGCTAGAGCTTTAGCCGTCGAACCAAGAGTGTTGCTACTAGATGAACCTTTTGGAGCACTTGATGCCAAAGTTCGTAAAGACTTGCGCGCTTGGTTGCGGCGACTCCACGATGAGGTGCACGTTACCACAGTCTTTGTTACCCACGACCAAGAAGAAGCAATGGAAGTTGCCGATCGCATCACAGTAATGAACAAAGGTAAAATCGAACAAGTTGGCACACCCGCCGAAATTTATGACCATCCAGCAAGTGCGTTCGTCATGAGTTTCATCGGCCCAGTCAACGTCTTACCCAGCAGTTCCAGAATATTTCAAGACAACGGCTTTGACTCAGCCAACCCAGAGACTTTTTTGCGGCCTCACGACGTGGTAATTGAAACCACAGAAAATAGCGCCACAGTGCCTGCGAGAATCAGTCGATTGATTCACTTGGGATGGGAAATTCAGGTAGAATTGACCTTAGATGATGGTCAAGTTTTGAATGCTAATTTGACACGAGAAAAATTCGACCAATTGGACTTACAGCCACAGCAAAGAGTTTTTGTCAAGCCAAAAGATGCCAAATCTTTCCCGCTTTTTTATTCCATTTAATCCCAATACAGATTTTATTGAGATTTTGGATTAAAAACAACATACTCAGATAAGCTGTTCTGCATTTAAACTGCACAGTCAAAATTTGATAAAGTTCTTGTGGGGCGGGCCATAAAGCCCGCACAAAAAATGCAATCTAGATGTCGAACAGCTTACTGACTACGAAGATCGATCCTTAAAACCTTCAAAGGAAAAACAAATATCTGTTGGCACATTGCAGTTCATTCCCAGTAATTGGCACATAACTGTTAGTTTTATAAAGTTTTGACTACTGATGCCGTAGCTATTGGCAGCTACAGACGGGCGATGATACTATTATAGTAGTTAGAGATTTAGCATTTCAAAAAACTTATAAAATTTACAGATTGTCAACCGTAATGCTACTGAAATTAAAAAAATCGGCGATTCCCTGCGGGATAGCTTCGCTTCACGGCAAAAGCTTCAGTCATCTTCCCCTACGCACGATCTTAATTGTGCCCTTTGTGTTGCAACTCTTCGCAGTTGTGGGGCTGACAGGCTATCTGTCGCTGCGAAACGGTCAAAAAGCGGTCAGCGATTTAGCTACTCGGCTGCAAAATGAAGTGAGTTTACGCATTGACCAACATCTGAATAGTTACCTGAATACTGCACGCAATCTCGCTCAAATTAACGCAGATGCCATTGACTTAGGGCTAGTAAATACGGACTCCCAAGAGGAAATGGGACGGTTTTTTTGGAAACAAATGCAGTTGTATAATGTGGGCTACATTAACTTTGGTACTAAAGCAGGTGAATTTACGGGTGCTGGATATTATACGGGAACTCAGATCATTGTTGGTGAAGCTTCTTTTAAGAAAAATGGCCACCGCGACCACTACTTTTATGAAACAGATAGGGACGGCAACCGGATTAAGCTTGTTGATATTTATAAAAATTTTGAGTTTTATAAAGAAGCTTGGTACGCACAGACTGTGCAAGCTGGAAAACCGATGTGGAGCGATATTTATCAGTGGGAAGTCCCGCCATTTCCACTAGCTGTTTCTGCAAATCATCCAGTTTTCGACAAAAACAAAAATTTGCTTGGTGTGATGGGTATTGACCAGCGACTTTCGCAAATTAGCGATTTTTTGAAGCATCTAAAAGTTAGTCAATCGGGAAAAATTTTTATCTTGGAACGCAACGGTTTAATAGTTGCCAGTTCCAGTACCGACTTACCTTACACCCTAGTCAACGACAAACCGCAGCGATTGAAAGCAATAGAAATTCCCGATCCCTTAATTAAATCTGCTGCTCAACATTTGCAGCAAATATTTGGCGCTTTTAGAGAAATTCAATCAAGTCAACAGTTAGAATTTAGCATTAAGGGCGACAAACAATTTGTGCAAGTAACTCCCTGGAAAGACAAATGGGGTTTGGATTGGCTGGTAGTTGTAGTTGTCCCAGAATCAGATTTTATGGAACAAATTAACGCCAACACTCGGACTACGATTTTACTGTGTTTGGGAGCTTTAGGAGTTGCGATCGCCCTGGGTATTTACACCTCTCGCTGGATTTCCCAACCGATATTGCGATTGGGCCAAGCATCAGAGGCGATCGCATCTGGGGAACTAGACCAACAAGTAGAAGCCTCACCAGTGAACGAATTAAGCGTTTTAAGCAATTCATTTAACCGGATGGCACAGCAATTGCGCGAATCCTTTGCTACCCTAGAAAAAACTAATCAAGAACTAGAAATTAGAGTCGAAGAGCGCACCGCTGAACTTACCGAATCGAAACTCGTCGCCGATGCAGCTAACCACGCTAAAAGCGACTTTCTCGCCAATATGAGCCACGAATTGAGAACGCCATTAAACGGAATTTTAGGCTACGCTCAAATCCTCGAACGCTCTCAAACAATGACCCAACCAGACCAGCACGGCATCAGCATCATCTACCAGTGCGGCAGTCATTTATTAACTTTAATTAACGACATTCTCGACCTATCCAAAATTGAAGCTGGAAAAATGGAACTGCATCCAACCGCATTTCATCTCCCTTCATTTCTCCAAGCAGTAGTCGAAATTAGTCGTATCAAAGCCGAACAAAAAGACATTAAATTCAATTACGAACCCACCCCAGATTTACCCACTGGCATTATTGCAGACGAGAAACGATTGCGACAAGTGTTGTTAAACTTACTTGGAAATGCCATCAAATTCACTGATAATGGCAGCGTCACCTTAGAAATATCTGTCCGTAGCAACCAATCAGACTCCTCTCTAATTCAACTTGATTTTCAAATACGAGATACAGGAGTAGGAATGAGTTCTGTACAATTAGAAAAGATATTTTTACCCTTCGAGCAAGTCGGAGATGATTCTCGCAAATCAGAAGGAACTGGACTCGGACTCGCCATCACTCAAAAAATCATCGAAATGATGGATAGCAGCATCAACGTGCAAAGCAAATCAGGTGTGGGTAGCCTCTTTGAATTTCATATATCTTGTCCTGTTGCTACGGATTGGATGCACAAAAATCCGACTAAAATCGGAAGAATTTTGGGTTATTCTGGCAGCAAAAAACAAGTTTTAATTGTAGATGATAGGTGGGAAAATCGATCGGTAATTGTCAATCTGCTGTCACCTTTAGGTTTTGCGATGGTGGAAGCAGAAAACGGGCTAGAAGCATTAGAAAAGATTGGTGAATTGCCACCGGATTTAATTATTACCGATTTGTCGATGCCAGTCGTGGACGGGTGGGAGATGCTGTCGCAAGTGCGGCAATCGGAAAATTTCAAAAATATCCGAATTATCGTCTCGTCAGCTAGTGTTTACGAGATGGACAAGCAACAGAGTTTAGCAGCAGGTGGAGATGATTTCTTATCAAAACCTGTGCAAGCTGAAGAACTTTATGTTTTGTTAGCAAAACATTTAGATTTGTCGTGGGTTTACGCAGAAACACTGACAGTCCCGACAATAACTGTAGCGATGCAAGCGGAATCAGAAATTGTGAGACCGCCTGCTTCTCAATTGGCAAACTTGATAGAGTATGCTAGAAAGGGACAAATGAAAGGAATCGAGCAAGAGTTAGAAAAGCTAACTAAAAGCGATGCAAAATATCAGCCGTTTGTCAACCAGTTGAATCAATTAGTGAAAGACTTTAATATTCAGAAGATTCGACAATTTCTGCAACAGGGTTAGGAATTGTGCGACATATTTAAGAACGCAACTACAAATCTATAAATTTTGAAAACAGGGGAAAAAATGTTAAACTTTGAAGAAATAGGAACAATTTTAGTCATAGATGACAACCCAACTAATTTACAAGTTTTGTATAAAGCTTTGTCCGATCGCGGATATGACGTTTTGGTGGAAATGGACGGTAAAAGCGGGATCGAACTCGTGAAAAACTCTCCTCCAGATTTAATTTTATTGGATGTGATGATGCCGGGAATTGACGGATTTGAAACTTGCAGCAGGTTACAGGCAGATCCGTTAACCAAAGAGATTCCGATTATATTTATGACGGCTCTTTCGGATACAGTTGATAAAGTTAAAGGGCTGAGTTTAGGCGCGGTAGATTACATCAGCAAACCGTTTCAGCAAGAAGAAGTTTTAGCCCGAATTAAAGTCCATTTAAAACTGCGGCGGCTGAGTTTACAATTGGCAGAACAAAATCAGCAGCTAGAGGAGCGAGTAAAGCAACGAACTGCAAAACTTTAC
The DNA here is from genome assembly GCF_021648855.1 of Tychonema litorale BBK16. Lineage (GTDB taxonomy): Bacteria > Cyanobacteriota > Cyanobacteriia > Cyanobacteriales > Microcoleaceae > Microcoleus. Next base: position 31,450 of record NZ_JAKJHX010000033.1, read on the forward strand.
AAAACTATAGAAGAATTAAAGCAAACGCAATTGCACCTAGTTCAAAGTGAGAAAATGTCTGCAATTGGTCAGCTAATTGCTGGTATTGCCCACGAAATTAACAACCCTGTCGGCTGTATAGTCGGCAATATTGAGGAAGCGACTAACGCGATTAAAGACTTGACCGAATATTTGCAGCTTTGCCAGGAAAAATGTCACATTCCCGGTTCGGAAATCGAGAGGAAAGCATCAGAGATAGATCTAGAATTTCTCATAGAAGACTTACCAAAAATGCTGTTTTCTATGAAAACTGGAATCGATCGCATCCGCAACATCAGCAATTCGCTCCGCACGTTTTCCCGTGCAGACAGCGAGCATAAAGTGTTAGCCGATATCCGCGAAGGGATTGACAGCACCTTGATGATTTTGCAGCACCGTCTCAAGGCTAATAATAACCGCCCAGCAATTCAAGTTATCAAAAATTATGGCGATATTCCTTTGCTCAAATGCTATTTAGGACAACTCAACCAGGTATTTATGAATGTACTCGCAAATGCGATCGATGCTTTAGAAGAAGCCAACCAAGGACGCACTTTTGCATCTATTACATCTGCACCCAACATCATTACTATTACTACTCAATTATCGGAGTGCAAGCGAGAGGTTTGGATTAAAATCAAAGACAATGGCAAAGGAATGGCTGAGGAAATAATACCGCAGATTTTTGACCATTCGTTTACTACAAAAGCTGTTGGGAAAGGAACGGGAATCGGTTTGTCAATCAGCCGTCAAATAGTGGAAGAAACTCAGGGCGGCTGTTTGACTTGTTCGTCTGTCTTGGGAGAAGGGACGGAATTTACGATCGCCCTTAATCTCGAATAGTATCTATCCCATAGGAAAACAGCTTACCCGACTTTTTAAGGAAGTCGGGTATCTAACAGGAGAGGACACGGCAATGCCGTTTCCTACTGACAACTGCCAACTGACAAATAAGTTAGTCTTTGATCTTGCTCACAGCCTTTTCCACTTGTTGCTTAAAGGATGTAGCCCTTGTATTGGAAGGATTTTTCATCTTATCGCTGTCAGCATCTCCCTGAACTTCATTAATCCCTTCGTTAGCTTTTTTCTGAGTTTCTTCCATAGACATCGGGTCTTTCAAAACTGCTTTTTGAGCTTCTTTTTCAATCCCCAAAAGTTGTTCTGTACCTTTTGTAGGGCTGCTGGCAATTGCAAAAGCTGGGAAAGCATTAGAAACAAACATCAAGGCACAAAAACAAACTGTTATCAAAGAGCGCACTAAACGGCTTACAGGCAGATTAAAGTTGATTAAAGACATACAAAAGCTCTCCCTTTTTAGTAGAATTTTTCATCGCGCAGATTGTGGCTAGGTTAAGAATGAACCAAGTCCAGCAAAATCTTTAGCTCAATTCTGATACAAGCAATAGCATTTAGCAATTGGTGTCTTTTAAATCGAGCTAATATATATATTGCTTAAAAAGCTATAGCTTGAAATCATTCTCAAGGAATATTTATACTTTGAGGAGGACACGGCAATGCCGTATCCCTACCCCAAAATAATCTTGTAGGGACACGGCACTGCCGTCTCCTGATTTTGAGCTTTGAGGAGGACACGGCAATCCCGTCTCCCTACCCCAAAATAATCTTGTAGGGACACGGCACTGCCGTCTCCTGATTTTGATTGACATCAATTCCGATGCCACCAGATTTGGTATGACTACTGTTGTCGCACCGGAATTTGGCATTTTGCCAGATAAGTCTTAATTTCTCCAACACTTAACTGGCCAAAATGCAGCAGCGAAGCCAGCAGTGCGGCTTCCGCTTTACCTTCAGTCACCGCCTCGTAGATGTGGTGGCAATTGCCAGCGCCACCAGAAGCAATTACCGGAATTTCCACCATTTCAGCAATACTTCGGGTTAATGCCAAGTCATAGCCCGCTTGAGTGCCGTCAGAGTCCATGCTTGTCACCAGTAGTTCGCCTGCGCCCCGTTGTTCGGCTTCCTTCGCCCAAGCGATCGCATCTTTTCCCGTATTTTCTCGCCCTCCACGCACATACACATCCCAACCAGGATTATCCGCGTCTTGGCGTTTGCGAGCATCGATCGCCACTACAATACACTGATTGCCAAATCGATCGCTCGCTTTGTCGATCAAACCAGGATCTCGCACCGCCGCTGAATTAATACTCACCTTATCAGCGCCAGCCCTCAACAAACTTCTAATCGTATCTAAGGATTGAATACCCCCGCCCACCGTCAAAGGGATAAAAACGCGATCGGCCGTCCGGTACACCACATCAATCATAATATCCCGGTCTTCGTGAGTCGCCGTAATATCCAGAAACACCAACTCATCCGCCCCCGCATCATTATAAACCTGAGCCATTTCTACCGGATCGCCAGCATCCAGGAGGTTGACAAAATTGACACCTTTGACCACACGGCCAGCTTTCACATCTAGACAAGGCAAAATCCTCTTCGACAACATAACTTTTGTTTGTAGATAGCTATTGGGTGGGCGATTTTCAACTATGGAAACGGGAATTTCCCCACTATACCAGGGCTGTTTCATTCTCAACAAAAAACTCAAATGAAGAGGGAGAGGGAGATGGGGAGAAGAGGGAGAGGCGGAGAGGGAAAGCCAAGTATGTAATTACTGATCGCAAACACAAATGATGAGTCCACTTGTGACTCCCATGAAATTCGGTCATACTAGACCAGTCTGGTATATAAAAATCGGCTAAACAATCTAAAATTTTACAAAAAACTGATTTGCAGTTTTTAGCATAATTATTAGCCAATAGCTCCCGGTCAATCTAAAATCTTAAGTGTAAAACTTGAAATCGGTCGAATTGATGTCGTTTCTGAGACTGTGGTGATTTTGCAAACGAACCCACATATGGTACTTCGCACAGAAGGCGGCAATCGCTACTTGCCGTTGGCTGGTGGCAATTGCTGGACAGTAGGGCGGAGTGATGACAATAATTTTGTGTTAATCGATCGCTGGATTTCCCGGAATCACGCGATGTTACAGCAAATGGAAACCGGAGAATTTTACCTGATCGACTTGGGCAGCCGCAATGGTACCTTTATCAATGGGCGACGGGTAAGTATTCCTGTAACTCTGAAAAATGGCGATCGGCTGATGTTCGGCCAAACCGAATTAGACTTCTATAACCCAAGTGCGATCCGTCAGCTTGAGCAAACGCACGACACGGACTCCGAAGACTTTACAGCAACTTTGACGGTTCGCAGCCTGATCAGTGTCGTGGTAATGGACATCCGAGACTTTACAGTATTGACTCGTCAGCTAGATGAAACACTCCTCTCCGAAGTCATCGGCACTTGGTTCCGCAAAGCAGGACACATTATTCGCAAACACGGCAGTTGGGTGGATAAATACATCGGCGATGCAATCATGGCCGTTTGGTTTCACAAAACCGATCATGTTAGCAATGAGGAAATGATGAGGATTTGTGAAGCTTTGAGCCAATTGCACCAGGCAACGGATGAACTCAGCAGTAAATACCCACTGCCTTTTCCTTTGCGAGTCGGTGCTGGTATTAATACTGGTTATGCAATGGTCGGAAATTCTGGTAGCAGCGATCGATCGGACTACACTGCCTTGGGAGATACTGTCAATGCAGCCTTCCGCTTAGAATCTTGCACCAAGCAACTCGGCAAGGACATCGCTGTAGGAGAAACTACCTACAAATACCTGGCTAAATTGGGTGCAGAAAATGCTTTCGAGCAACACGTCGTTGATTTGAAAGGTTACGACACTCCGACTGTGACTTATAGCAGTAACTATGCTGACTTGAACACTTTTTTGAAATCAACTGGCAATAGTTCAGGTAATGATACTTAGTCCGTGCCTTGTCGCCGATTTATTGCGAAAACTGCATAGGCAAAATGGTAATCTCTACATAATAAATGCTGTGTATTTAAAGGGAGACAAAACTTCATGAAACGATTGGGTCGTCTATTGGCAGTATTGGGCTTAGTGCTCGGCTGTTTTGCTTGGGCCGGAGATCAAAGTGCGATCGCGGCTTCTTTGAGCCGTCTGATATTGCCATCATCCTCGCTCATAGCCGTTGAAGCGCCGACTAGAACCAATCGCGCCGATGACAAGCTTGCCACAGAATATGGCAAAAAACTTGATTTGAACAACAGCGCTGTCCGAGACTTTCGGGACTATCGAGGGCTGTATCCTACTTTGGCTGGACTAATTATTAAGAATGCTCCTTACGCAAAAATCGAGGACGTACTCAACATTTCCAATTTGACTGAACCTCAGAAAACCTTGTTGCAAGCCAACATGGACAAATTCACAGTGACTGATGTTGACTCCGTTTTTATTGAAGGAGACACCAGGTTGAACAATGGTCTCTACGACTAGATAGCACTTGCTCTCATCAGTCGGCATTCGGCAGAAGGCAGAAAGCAGAAGGCAAAAAGAAAAGATCTTTTTCTCGATGCTGATGAATTCTGCCTTTAATTTATTTTATTGATTTTCCTTCTGCTATATGACTGACAAATTTGACGTATTGGTTGTAGGTGCCGGGGCTGCCGGTCTGTACACGGCACTTTGCCTCCCAGAACACTTGCAAGTGGGCTTGATCAATAAAAATACTCTGCCTGTTTCTGCTAGTGATTGGGCCCAAGGAGGGATTGCTGCGGCGATCGCGCCTGAAGATTCTGCGGCGCTGCACGTTCAGGATACACTCGTGGCGGGCGCTGGTCTTTGCGACTGGGAAGCAGTGAAATTTTTAGTAGAAGAAGCGCCTGAGTGTATTGATGCTTTGGTAAAAATGGGCGTGGCATTCGATCGCACCGGAACAGATTTAGCACTCACCCTAGAAGCAGCCCACTCCCGCCGCCGCGTGCTCCACTCCGCCGACACCACAGGTAAAGCAGTCGTCAGTACCCTGACAGCAAAAGTCTTAAGTCGCAAAAATATTCAATTAATCTCTCCAGCTTTCGCTTTGAGTTTGTGGCTAAACCCCGAAACAGGCCGCTGTCAGGGGATTAGCGCTATTTGTGGTTCAACTGTCAAATACTTGACCGCAGAGGCCGTGGTACTCGCCACAGGGGGCGGTGGACAGGTATTTGCTCAAACCACTAACCCATCTGTAAGTACCGGAGATGGGGTGGCAATTGGTTGGCGCGCTGGGGCACTGCTGCGAGATTTAGAATTTGTGCAGTTTCACCCTACAGCCCTCAGTAAAGTGGGCGCGCCTCGGTTTCTGATTAGCGAAGCGGTGCGGGGAGAAGGTGCTCACTTGGTTGACAGCAAAGGATATCGGTTTGCTTTTGACTATCACCCCAGTGGGGAACTCGCCCCTCGTGATGTTGTCAGTCGCGCGATTTTCCGGCACTTGCAGAAGACTGGGGAACCTCATGTGTGGCTGGATTTACGCCCGATCGCAGTTGATCGACTTCGCTACAGGTTTCCGAATATCATCCAAGTGTGTGCTAACTGGGGAATTGACATATTCTCCGAACCAGTTCCTGTGACACCCGCAGCCCATTACTGGATGGGAGGGATTGTCGCTGACAAGTTCAACCAAACTTCGATTCCTGGTTTGTACGCCGTGGGAGAAACTGCCAGCACGGGAGTACACGGTGCCAACCGTTTGGCCAGTAATTCACTGCTGGAATGTCTGGTTTTTGGCTCACAGATGGCACATTTGAAGTTAGAAGGCAATGTTTCCTCTCCCCAGCCCGATGTGGAAAGAGTCGCAAAGTCGATCGGTGTTTGGGAAATTGTCGCGATCGAAAAATTGCGCTTTGAACTACCACAATTAGTGTGGCAAAGTGCAGGAATTTGTCGTGGACAGAGAGACTTGGAAAGTGCGATCGCCCAAGTTGAAATTTGGCGACAAGAATTTATCTCTTTGCCATTGAGTGAAAGTTTGCTGAAGTTGCGGCCTGGGAAAATTATTGATTTCTCCCCTGCGGATGACGATACCAGTCTGCTTTTGCGAAATTGGGGAGAAGTTTACAATTTATTGGATATCGGATATTTGATTCTGAAAAGTGCTGCTTTTCGGACAGAAAGCCGAGGCGGACATTACCGACTTGACTATCCACTTGCTGATGTGGATTGGTGCAGGCACACTTTAATTCAAAACAACAATTGGGAGAAATCTAGTGTTATCTTCAATCCGGGTTAGCTATAGAGGAGAAGAGGAGGTCAGCTATAGAGGAGAAGAGGAGAAGAGGAGACGGCAGTGCCGTGTCCCTACCCAAAATAATATTGTATCGATCGCCTAATTCGCATCAAAAAGCAGAATCAGCCGGGGTTGAGTTATCCGGTTTTTGTGGTTTCAAGAGTACGCGCGTTGAAAATATTCGCTTGTCTTGAATTTTGGCGATCGGGAGATTAAAAAAATTGCATTAGCGCGTGCCCGTACCGTCACTTTTCGGGTTCCCATTCGGGTCTGGTTCGTATTTTGAGTAGTTGTCAAATCTGAAGTTATCTGAAGCTGTCCAGCTCGATCGACCTTCTGTTAAGTTACCAATCGAGTTGCTGACTTGTCCAGCAGCAAACGCTGTGCTGCCGATATTCAATTGCAGGCAGGTAGCCAGCATTGCCATTGTTGTGATCTCAATTAAATTACGCATAGTGTTCATTTCCGTGATGCAAGTCCCTACAAACCATTATATTCCAAAAGTTAAGTAAATTTACTGAGATTTTTATATTTTTTAATGAAAACTCATAAAATCACTGAAACCCTTTGAAATAAAGGCTTTGCTGCCTAATTTAATTTTGAATCAGATCTTGATTTTAGAAAGATTTAATATGCCACTAAACCCAGACGCAAAATTGTTTCAATAAGTTTCACGATCGGTAAAAATACCTCTGGAAGTAATGTTGAGAGTTAACGATTGACATTTTACGACTATAATTTATCCAAACTGATATTGATTTTTACCACATTCCTTGGCACGATACATTGCAGCATCGGCACGGTTCACCAAAACATCTCGATCTTGAGTATCAACAGGATACAAACTAATACCAATACTGGTAGTTACAGAAACAGTATTTTCTTCTAATACAAAAGGTTCTTTAATTGCGTCCCGGATTTTTTCAGCTACTTTCCCAGCTTCCTCGTGACCGGGAATTCCAGGCAAAATGACTGTGAACTCATCGCCACCCAAGCGCGAAATAGTATCACTACCTCGCAAGCAGCGTTTGAGGCGATCGGAAACTGCTTTTAAGAGCAAATCACCCGTATTGTGTCCGAGAGTGTCATTAATCAACTTAAATCCATCTAAGTCTAAAAATAGTAAAGCTACCAATCCATGATTAATCAATGCTTTTTCTAAAGATTGGTTCAATCGTTCATAGAAAAGTTTGCGGTTGGGCAAACCCGTGAGAACATCATGATCTGCTTGGTGGCTGAGTTCAGCATTTTTCTGCTTGAGTTCTTCTTCTAAGCGCTTGCGTTCAGTAATGTCTCTGATAATTCCCACCAGAAATAGATTACCAGCGGCATCTTTATGGAGTGATCTTTTGGTAGCAATGAGATGAGTTATGCCGTGAGTATCTGTAAATTTTTCTTCGTTTTCTAGCTGTTGATTAGTTTTTAATACTAATTCGTCTTGCTCCCAAAAGATATCGGCTTCGGCTTCGGGAAATAAATCGTAATCTGTTTTAGAGGTGAGATTCTCCAAAGAAGAACCGATAAATCGACAATAGGTTTGATTTAAAACCACCAGTCGGTGATTTTTATCTTTGACAAAAATCGGGTCGGGAATTGTATCAATTAGTGATTGTAAAAATTCTTTAGACCGTTTCAATTCTTGTTGCAAATAAGCCAGATAAACGACAAGTGCGACGCCAGAACCCAAAAGACTCAGCATTGGAGGAATTAAAGGTATCCACCAAGCAGCTAAGAAAGCTATGTACAAAGTGGCATTCAAAAAGATGCTGATACTCAACAAACACCAAACTGATCGACTGAGCGATCGCAATTTCCAGCTAACACTTGCTCCCACCCAAGACCAGAACAAAATCCACACCAACTCCGCAGAGTTTGACCAAACATTGATACCCCCACGCCCGTCAAGGGCCGCACTCAAAATTTGGCTCAAAAAATGAGCTTGAAGTTCAACTCCCGATATTTGCTGGGGAGATGCGAACAAGCTGTGGCTGTAAGCATTTTGGTGAGAATCTTTGAGGCTAGTTGCAGTTGAGCCGATCAAGACAATGCGCGATCGCACAAAATCCGCTGGTACTTTGTCAGAAAGCACGTCACTGATGGACACAGTGCGAAAACTGCCTACCGGGCCACGCAGGGAAGCCAAAATTTGATAACCACGGCTGTCCGATCGCATATACGCACCGTCATTCCCTTGAAAAGGCTGAAAAACCCCCTTACCTAACTGCAAGTATTTAGGATTGACAAAGGCTGGCTGAGGAGAAATCCCTTCACTTTCTAGATAAAGCAAAGCCAGCTTGAGTGCAAAACTCTGACGAGTTTTCCCATCAGACGGCCAAGCGTAGAGCAACATTCGGCGAACCTTACCGTCAGCATCGATGACCACATTGTTGAAGCCAACTCGATCGAGCTGATTGAGTAGCGGAGGCGGTTGAACTCGATCGCGAGTTTCGTCTGCCATCAACTCAATTCCGATTAAGTTAGGAATAGTTTTAAAAGTTTTGAGCAATTCGGCATTACCGGGTTGAGTTGGCAAATCTCGGTAAATATCAAGACCAATCGCCCGCGGTTTACCAGCATCCAATTTTTGCAACAATTTTGCCATCACACCATCAGAAATTGGGTAGCCGTATTTTTGCAAATCACGTTCCCCAATTTCTATAATTACGATCCGATTGTCAATTGGTTCTGTCGGGCGCCAGCGCACAAACTGGTCGAAAGCCGCCCATTCCCACAACTGCAAAAGTCCGAACCAGCGAAATAGTATAACAGTACCGGCAACCGCAGTTGCAGTAATCAATACCCGGCGTTCTTGGTGAAGCCATTTTTTGAGAATTGCCCGCATATTTTTGGGATTTTTATCTCGCTAGTTGAGCATCCAAGCCACCCTATTTGGTTATACATCTTCGGCATCCTGGGATCAGCGAAACTTTCCATATCTCAAATCTCAAATCTATAAACTTCAAATTTTACTATAACTTTAGAAAATTGCGCGGGCCGCTGTAACCGGAAAATTCTGCGAGTTTTTCTAAAGATTTCGTCCCCGAATAAAACTGACCTTTAATCTCCCAAGTAGGGAAACCTTTGAGATTAGCAGCAGTAGCTTGGCAAATTTCAGCGCGAGAATTTTGTCCTTTGGGATCGCATTCAAAATAATTGATCAATTTTGCAGCTTCTCTCCCGAATAGCATTTTTTGGTCGTGACAGTGGGGACACCAGTAAGCGCCATATTCTTTAGCGCCGATTTGTGTGAGGTAGCGGGCTAAAGCAATTTCTGCTGGGCCTGATGTTGTGGTGACCAGAGGAGGCACTATACCGGGTGTGGAGATAGTGACAGGTGCTTTGATGCTGTTGTAGAGTCCCAAGGCTGCGATCGAACTCACCATTACCACCAAAAGACCTGTAAATATCAGTTGACCAATATCTTCCCACTCACGGCCGAGCAACACCAGCACGAACAGCGATAGGGCAAATACAGCAGAACTGATGCAATAAATGCACAATTCCTGAATTTCAAAAGCCATCAAATACATTAAGTAGCTACTAAAAACTACCATCGCAGCAGTGATGATAAATAGCCCTTGCCAAGTCCTGTTCTCTAATTGAGAATATAGTCCTTTATTAGTTTCAGGATTGACAGATTTGGGAGCCAATGCCAGGATTGCGATGCTCAAATAAGCTACACAACCTAATAAACTTAGGGGCACGCCAAAGGCTGTGGCGTAGGGACTGTTGAGAACTTTGTCACAGCCACTGGTGGGACAAAGGACTGAGCCTGTCGTGAATTTGGCGATCGTCAGATAAGCAGTTTCTAGAACGCCGATAGCTGCGATCGCAGCCATCACAGTCCTCGACCAGCTATGAATCCAAGGGGTTGAGCGTCGGCGAATCATTTTTCGATGTGGTAATGAGTAATGGGGAATTGGGAATGGGGAATTGGGAATGGGGAATTGGGAATTGGTACTTTCTTCACTGTGAATTATTAGTTTTCAGTGATTATGTATTACCAATTACCCATGACCGATGATCCCATTCCCCATTATCCATTCCCATTTTAGATTTTACTTTTTAGTTTATCCAGTTCCGACACCAACCCGCGAAAGCCATTAGCCTCGCTGTTTTCCTGTTCGTACTCTTTTTCTGACAAGCTGCGGCGGGCGGCTTCTACAAACTGACTGACGCGAATCGGATCGATCGGCGCATCGATGCGCCCATTTCGCTTCAAGGAACTTGAGACTATTACGCCATCAGCAGCCCGCATCAGGGTGGAAATGTTTTCCCACGATGCGCCGCTACCGATGAAGACTGGAATTCCGGCGGAGGCTATAGTTGCGAGTTCTAATTCTGCCAGATTGGGAGGGCTACCAGTCGTGGGCCCGGAGATGATCACGGCATCTGCTAAAGCGCGTCCGATTGTTTCTTGAATGACTGTTCTCAAGTTAGGGCTACCTAGGGGTTGCCCGTGCTTGACTAACACGTCTGCTAATATTTTGACATCGCTGCCCAATTCCCGCCGATAGCGCAGTAGCTGGTGAGCTTGACCTTCTATTAAGCCTTGGTCTGTAGCCACAGTGCCGTTGAGGACGTTGACCCGGATAAATTGAGCTCCGGTACAGGATGCGATGGCGATCGCGCTGTGGGCATCGTTTCGCAGGACATTGATCCCGATCGGGAGTGTCACCAGATTGGTTAGCCTCTCGACGATCAGTGTCATAGCACTGACAACTGCTGGATCTACGCTGTCTTTGGCAAAGGGAGCGTCGAAAAAGTTCTCGACTATGATCCCGTTTGCACCACCAGAAGCCAGTGCTGTAGCCTCTTGCTCGGCTCTGCCGATAATCGCTTTGAGATTTCCCCCCCAGCGGGGAGAAGTTGGTAGAGGCTGTAAATGTACGACACCGATTATGGGATTCGGCGTTTTGAATATTTGTTTTAAGTCCACGGGCTTTCCTGAAACCACCAAATTGATGCTACTGCTGACGGCGGATTTTGACGGCGTATTTTAGAATTCTATATCCACAAGGTCGATCGAATGACTCGAAATAGAGGTTAATTGGTGAAACTGGCTCTGATAATTGTGGGTGTCGCCGCCGGATTGTTGGTAGCAATAGAACTGCTGCTGCGGGTGCTGCTGGGTTTTGGCAATCCTTTGATTTACATTCCTGATGCGGAGTGTGGCTATTTATTGGCTCCCAATCAGAGGGTGCGTCGCTTGGGGAACCGGATTGAGATTAACGAGTATTCGATGCGTACTGGTGCGATCGCCCCGCTTCCCCGGATCGAATCCCTGCGCGTCTTACTGTTGGGAGATTCTGTCGCTAACGGCGGCTGGTGGACTGATCAAACAGACACCATATCCGAAATCATGGCTCGGCAATTGAGGCTAAAAATTACCAATCTGGATGTCAATGCACAAGTACATTCAAAAGTCAACTATTCTGATGTTGAAGTTCTGAACTGTTCAGCCAATTCTTGGGGGCCTAGAAATCAACTGGCTTACATCAAGCGGTTTGGTCTTTTTGGGGCCAAAGTGGTGGTTTTGTTGCTCAATACCGATGACTTGTTTACATCAGCTCCTTGTGCTTCGGTGGTGGGGCGCGATCGAGCTTATCCCGATCGTAAACCTTTAATCGCGATCGGCCAACTATTAAATCGCTACCTGCTACCAACAGTACCCAGGGACAAATTGGCAACACCTTCGGCTCAAAATGAGGATAAAATTGGCTGCAATTTAGAAGCGATTCGCCAAATCAAAACAGCAGCAAACCTTGCCAAAGTTGACTTTGTACTAGCAATGACACCAAAACTGCATGAAACCGGCGAAATTGGCCCTCGCGAATGGGAAGTTAAGGCTAGAGAACGTCTTGCCCAACTCGTCGCCACCGAAAAAATTACTTACATAGATTTTCTGCCCCTTTTCAATTCAGCAGCAGAACCTTCAACCTTCTATCGAGATAGCATTCATCTAAGTCCCAAAGGAAATGAGTTAGTTAGCCAAACTATTAGTTATCATATCAAATCCGTTTGCATCGGAATGATATAAACGGAGGAGACGGCAGTGCCGTATCCCTACAATTGATCGAGGTAGGGACACGGCACTACCGTCTCCTCAAATTCCCAGATTTCTCTGTGGAATCAATCTAAAATCTAAAATCTGAAATCTCAAATAGAAAGATCGAATCCGGTTGCAAGAATACAGTTAAAAACCCAATTAACAAACAACAAACCCAAACTGTATAAGCATCCGGAAACGACATGATTTATTTCGATCTAACTTACTTGCAAAGTAGGTTCCAGCTCTTTCGGATACCAAGCTTGACCATCGAGAGCCATTTGCTCGATCGAACTTGCCAGCCGCAGAGCTTTCAGAGCTTGTTCTCCTCCTACAGAAGGCTGATTTCCACCCCGCACGCAATTAATAAAATGCTCCAATTCGGCATGAAGCGGTTCAATATTGCTGGTGTAAACTTTCTCAATCAATCCATCTTGACGATAAAGTACCTGACCGTAATCCGTCACATAATTGGCGGTTGTTTGTCGGTGAATCAAGATTTCATTATTGAGAAAATCTGCCTCTGTTAGAGAATTTTTGCAATGAGCAACTATGGAACGGAGTTTGCGGTGCGTCACCTTACTAGCAGTCAGGGTCGCTACAATGCCGTTAGCAAAGTTTAAAGTAGCTGTTACATAGTCTAAATAACCAGAATTCGAGGCTCTACTGCCGCTAGCGGTCAACTTCACCACTGGGGAAGATGCCAATTCCAACAGCAAGTCAATGTCGTGGATCATTAAATCCAAAACTACCGATACATCATTGGCCCGATCGGAATAGGGACTCATCCGGTGAGCTTCCAACGCCAGTAACTCCTCAGTTTTCAGCACTTTGCCGAGTTCCTGAAAAGCTGGATTGAAGCGCTCGATGTGCCCCACTTGCAAAATCCGGTGGGATTCCGCAGCCGCATTGACCAAAGATTCGGCTTCAGTAATACTAGCCGCGATCGGCTTTTCAATTAAAACGTGAACACCCGCTTGGAGACAAGACATCCCCACAGGGTGGTGCAGGCGAGTTGGAACCGCGACGCAAACAGCATCTACGTGGGCGAGCAAATCCCGATAGTCTTCAAAGAAGCGAACCCGGTATTTGCTGGCTACATCAATTCCCCGCTCTACATTTATATCTGCAATACCCACGAGTTCGATATCTTTTAGTAAGCTCAGAACTCGTGTGTGATGTTGGCCCATATTGCCAACCCCAATCACCCCAATACGAAGGGGTTCAGGTTGACCTCGTTGGCCGAAAACGTTTGCGTATCCTAATGACATCCTATCTAGCACTCCTGGATTCTCCTCCACCACAGGAATCAAGCCTTTTGGCTTCCTTCAGTTACTCACAGCCATCCAGATAGTACCACAGCGGATCTATTTGTGAAGAAATTCTAAGAGAAGGAAGAAGGAATTGGGCATTGGGCATTGGGCATTGGGCATTGGGCATTGGGCATTGGTTGCCGTAGGTTGGGTTGAGGAACGAAACCCAACAGCTAAAAACCTTGTTATTGTTGGGTTTCACTTTGTTCAACCCAACCTACATTTATTTTTATTTCCTCAGAATGACAGAAGAGGGGTAATTTACCGAAAAAGCTATATCCCCGCCTCAGTCAGGGCTTGAGTTAAGGCATCCAGAACTTCCAAACGGTGGGCCCACTCTTGCAAATAGTCGCGATCGAGATTAGCGCCTTGCAGCTTCAAGATCCCCAAAACGTCGCGCCACTGTTTTTCAGACTGACTATTTTTTGCCCAAAATAGCTTTTGGACGATCGTATCTTCCGGGGATGCAATCCAAAAATTAGCTGTTCCCTCAACATCGATCAATTGTCTGCGAGACATTTGAGATAGAGCAAAAGGAGTGTTGTCTGCGATATAGATATCTGCATTAGCTATTGTCTCAGTATGAGTTATATTGAGGAGCTGACTCCGAGATTGTTTCAACTCTTCTACTGCCCCAGCCGGACAATAAAATCCAGCGTTTTCTAGCGTTGTTACTAACAAATCAATTTCTGGTCTGGGAATCTGAATTGCCAAGTCTAAATCGCGGGTCGATCGAGCTTCTCCGTGAATAGAACTAGCAACATCTCCGCCAACATAATAGGGGATATTAATTGACTCTAGGAGGGCGTGAAGTTGTTGAGCCAAAGCAATAGAGTCTTGAATCCACATAATTTCATCAGTCCCAATAGGTTGAAAGTCTGGAGAAAATTTTTCTGCCAAAACTGCACGGCAAAAATGTTCTCTAATTTCA
>NZ_JAKJHX010000034.1:0-37248 GCF_021648855.1 Tychonema litorale BBK16
GCCAACAATCAGGTAAACTGTACAACAGTGGGGTTTATTTAGCTCGTCAAACTTTTTTCAAGACCGGAAAAATGTTGACAGGAAAATTCGACTTATCTTTGGAATCTTCAGTTGCCAAATCAATGGTTGCTAAGTCGTTGCCATCAACACCAATGCAGCAAACATTGATGTCAGTCACAGAAGCCTTCAAATCTTTTAAAGAATTAAGAGATTTGTACATCAAAGGTCAATTGCATTTCCAGCCCAAGCCACCGGGATACCTCACAGGTTCTAAGTTGTTCAAAGTGGCTTATCCTAATTCGGGAGGGTTAAGACCGAAACTTGTTGGCAATCAGTTAAGATTTCCCTTGGGTTTAACAGTAAGGCGATGGTTTGGAGTTTCTGAATTCTTTCTAACCATGCCATCGAATCTGGATTTTTACAAGGTTAAAGAGTTTACGATTCTCCCTAAAAATGGTGCTTTTTACCTGGAAATGTCCTACGAGGTTGAAAAAGAACAACATAATCTGGACATTGGTCAAGCATTATCCATTGACTTGGGGACTGCTGATAATTTAGCAGCTTGTGTCGATACATTAGGAAATTCCTTTTTGATTGATTCTCGTGCAATGAAAGCGATGAATCAATTGTGGAATAAAAGAGTAGCAACTAGACAAGAAGGAAAGCCAGAAGGTTATTGGGATAATTGGTTAGACCGTGTTACCCGAAAACGTAATCACCAAATGCGTGATGGTATCAATAAGACTGCCAAGTTGATTGCTAACCATTGCCTTAAATCAGGAATTGGTACACTGATAGTTGGGTGGAATGAAGGTTTTAAGTCTAACAGCAATCTCGGTAAAGTGAACAATCAAAAGTTTGTTCAAATGCCTTTAGGTAAGCTGAAAAATAGGTTAAAAGAACTGTGCGATTTGCACAGCATCAGATTTGTTGAAACTGAAGAAGCATATACATCGAAAGCTAGTTTTTTAGATGGAGACTCCCTACCCAAATATGGTGAAAAACCATCGGGGTGGAAAGCATCTGGAAAACGGATTAAACGTGGCTTGTATCAGTCAGCTAATGCTTCGATGGTGAATGCAGACTTAAGTGGTGCTGCCAATATTCTCAGAAAAGTAGCCAGTAAGTTAGGTGTAAACCTTGACCAACTGGGTAGACGGGTTTTGACGACCGTAGCGAGAGTTAGACTTTGGGTATTACCCAAACCTATTCTGTCCGCAGAATCTCAGCGTATGAAAGACCTGAGAGTGTCAATTCGGCGCTTCTATTAGTTAGCAGCCTTAATATCTTGCCACCAAACATAAACATAGGGCCACATCAATGTCTCATCTCCTCCAGAATCTAGTTTCACAGTCACCTCATAACGGTCAATATGCGTGAGTTCTCCAGTTTTGCCATTCAACTGCAATTGTTTCGGATTGTCGGTGCGAATTTCTACTATTTGATTCAACAGTGGTAGCATCTGATTTGAAGAACCCTGAAACGGATTTTTGCCTCTAAGAATATACCCGCCTATCAAAAATAAGTACATAGAAACTATCAAAAATAATGTACATAAACCCACAATCAGCAATATTTTTTGTTGAGAAAAAGTGGTATAAACACTTGTAACTCCTACGATTATAGTTCCAAAAAACAACAAATTTGGCAACAATAGCCCGTCTCCCAGAAATATGCTACCAAAAAGTATTAGCACTAACTGACAACCGTATAATCCAGCCATCCAATTCCACCCAGTTAGCAACGATGAAGACAGTAGCCAATTCATTGCTATAGTAAGAGCGCCTGCAATTCCTATCGCCCAAAGCGGTGCTGCATAATCGTACTGTCTGAATGGAAGAAGAACAAAAAAGACTAAAGCATAAGCAAAACCCGCAAAAGCTAAAGCTAATCCGCTAATTATTTCGTTCCAGTTCAGCATGGCGATACTTTTTTCAAGTTGGAGGAGTGAAGCGTTCATCAAACCAGATTATTTAGGGTCGATTGACTTCACAAATTGTTGTACAGGCTTCGGTAGAGCAGGGATAAAAGTCTTTCTAAAACCTTTTACATCAAAAACTCGCCATAAAATACCTATGGCTACTGTCAAGAAGAATAATGCTCCCAGAAAATTGAACATATTAGAAATAAAACTGTCGCCCTGTTTTTTGGGAGCAGTAATGTGTTTCATGCGATATACAGCCGGTGCCATTTCTCTAGGTTCTTCCCGACTGCGAGGTGGCTTTTTCGGGCGATAACTCGAATTTTGATGTTCAGGAAAAGTTGTTTTGTTAGTTTTAGTAGAACTGGTAGCTGATTTTACTTCAAAATTGCTCCGCGTCCCAGTGGACTTACTAGGAGAAAATCCGGTTTTATGGACAGTATCCTCCTGAATTTTACTACGGCTCCGCTGAGTTGATTGGCGATCGGCAAGGGTTCGCATTAAACTTTGCAATTGCTGAGTCGCGGCCGCTGGACGTTCCGCCTTCCTTGCCCAATTTAACAGCATAGCCCCAGTAATTCCGCAGAGATTGGCACTTGCTACGGAAGCTATTCGTTTGAGCAGAGGCTGGCTATTGGAAACAAAAATTACGAGTGCGTCTGGGTGTTCCTGAGCTAAACCGTAAACGCACTGAGCCGTTGCTACCACTAGCATTGCTGGCTTGCTTTGATTTTTAATCGAAGGTTCTAGGGAGCGGTGCGTTTCTTGAGCATCAGTGATGATCCAGCCACTGTCGGCAAAAAAGCGCATAAACTCTCTAGCCACTTGCTCTTGAGCTTTTTCGACTGCTTTCCCTGTCAAATAGTCTATTTCGTCATACACTACTTCTGGGAGATAGCAACTTCCCACTTTGGCATATTCTTGCCATATTTGGGTTCTGCCAGCCATCAAAACATCTGCATCAAAAGTTACCAATACAGGAGGAAGTTGATTAGCCATAACTTTACCCTAGATGCTGAGACAAGTGATTGTTAGTTGATAAATTAAGTTTAAACAAATTGCAACCTTTTGAATTAGGTCTATTGACCGGAATTTAGGGTGCGATTTAGTGCACGCTAGTCGGAACTTGCCTGATGATTAGTTTCCAATGCCTAAACGCCCAGCTAAAGCTGGAGTCAACGGCAATAGTATAGCAATCATCAAAAACAAAGCCAACAAACCCAAAGCTGCGCGAGCGTCGTCAGGTTCAGTTAGCTCGTTGAGGGTGGGCCGTTCCAGATTTCGTTGTAAAATCAGAATTACGATCGCCCAATACAGAGCTAAAGGATTAACTAAAGAAGCGATCGCTAGCACTGCAAAGGTCGCTAAAGTCGCCAGATTAGCAGTTTTCCGGCCGTAGATTGCTTGCACGATTCTACCCCCATCCAACTGTCCCGCCGGCATCAAGTTAATCGCCGTTATTACCAAACCCAACCACCCGATAACGACTAGGGGATGAACATCTACCAACGGTTGCTGTAAAGCTGAACCCAAAATTACTTTTGACAAGGTTCCCACCAACACTGAAGCCTTGAACAATTCTGCGGGAATTTGAAATAAACTGCCGGGGTGAGAAAGTAATAAACCGACTATCAGCATGGATAGAGCAATTATTCCTCCGGCGGCTTCGCCAGCGATGGAGATGTCAAATAGCACTTTGCGATTGGGTAGGAGTGACTCAAAACGGTCGATCGCCCCAAAAGAACCTATCTGCCAAGTTGGTATAAAAAATGGCCAACTTAAGCGAACATTGTACTGACTTGCCAGAACTCGGCGAGCAATTTCACGAGAACCCAAAACCGCCCAAATTCCTGTTGCGATCGGCAGCACTTCTGAATATCTTGTCGGCGAACTCAAGAAGTCAAAACCCAGTAACAATCCACTGGTTTCTAATGTAGTAGCAATTGTTGCTAGTAGCAGTACCACGGCTAGGATTTTTTGAGATAGGGTAGTTGGCTGCGGATCGTTTTCGCTGGGTAAAACGATCACTACTGGCTTGTCGTCCTGATTTTCTACTAAAAATAGTCGGTAGCGATCGCCCAATCTTGCTTGTAAACTTGCCGACAACCGCGAGTGTACTTGTTCTGGATCTCCCCGCAGATTTCCTTTTAAAATTACCCCATCTTGATAGGGAATGGTTTCTGTGGCAAAGAAAGTATCGACGCCAAAGATACCTTGAATTGCTTTTAAGTCTTCAGGGGGAACTGGAATTATTTGTGACTGATCATTTGTCTGGGAGGATGTTAGGGTTTTAACTGGTTCTCTGGGCGGTGTGGGTGACTCAGGGGCAGAATTGCGATCGCTTACAGATTTTACCTCAGTAGTATCGTGCGATCGTAAGGCTGAATCTCCGGCGGCCGATCGCAATTCCCTACCCAGATAAATGTACAATCCGGTTGATGCCACTAGCATCAGTAATACCGCGACTAGATTTAGGTAAATCCCAACCGAGAACAAACCAAAGAATAACAGCCAGGGACTCATCAGCACAACTGACTGCAACCAAGCCAAAATTCCGAGTTTCCCAAAAGGTTTAGCGCGATAGAAACCCCTACCCAGGATTCCCACAGCAATTAATAGTAGGGCAATTGTTACCGTATTTTCTGATGCAATCATTGTTTCCATTCCTGTTGCTTGCGCTAATACGGTTTTGTGGAGGTCGATCGCGCTGCCGTCGTCGAACAATAACATTAAATTTCTGGGAACATCAAATAAAGTTGCTGCGAACATATTCAAGTATTTCAATAACTAGCTCGATCACTAAGGATAACCTCTGAAGGCTACTCCCCGGATAACTTGTTTCTGGTGTGTTCAGTTGAGTCTATTTAACTGTTGACATATGAGACATTTTGTGATATGAGACTGAAACTATTGTCGATCGGGGTCAAACCACAGTCCAAGACATCAAGAGTGAACGAAAAATGACCGAAAAACGGAGTCTTGGGGAACAGTTTTTGTTTTAACCCTTGCTGTGTATAGGTTTTAGTTGACTGGTAAGGTAGAGCTAGAACTAGCGCCTTATTTTCATTTTACCATTTTCCGTCTGCAAGGAATGGTAAATCAATGAATTAACTGCAACGATCGCCCTGCTTATCCGTGCACTATCATGGAGGAATTCACAGAAAAGCCTAGCGATCGGGAGTCAATATATGCAGGCAATCCTTTTAAGCCGTGAAGAAGTTGCACAACGTGCCAAGCAATTGTATGAAAGCACCATCCGCAAAAAGGTAGAAGTGGAAGAGAACATCGGCAAGATGGTCATCATCGACATTGAGACAGGTGATTATGAAGTCGATAAAACTGGATTGCAAGCATCTCGTAACCTTAGCAAGAAGCACCCAAATGCTCGACTCTTTGGTATTCGGATTGGATATAATGTTGCTGTCTCATTTGGTGGTGTCATGGAGCGTGTTTACAAGTGATTTATGGAATTGTGACAAATAAACACCCAATTGTAACGTTGACTTTCTTGCTATCGAATGGCTCAAGCATCCCTATTGAGTTTGTTATAGATACAGGCTTTACTGGGGAATTGTGTCTTCCTCTAGAAGCTGTTTCATTGATGGGATTGACCTTTAGACACGACACTCCTGCAAATTTGGCAGATAATAGTGAAGTCTTGCTACCAATTCACGAAGCGATCGTCCTTTGGGATGGTGAAGAGCGAGAAGTCCTTGTCATTGCAACAGGAAGGCGACCTTTACTTGGAACTTCTTTACTGGATGAGCAAGAACTTGTTATTCAGTTTACAGAAGGCGGGTTGGTGACGATCGATGAGTTGTAGCTGCGATCGTCAAACGATGAAAATGAAGAAAGGTTCGTAGTGTCAGTTTTTTATTTTTGACCTTATGCAAAATATCCGGTTTCTTCAAGAAACCGGGTTTTTAATGTATTCGATCGCCCCAACACTTGCACCTGTTGCGCGATCGCGATTAGTACAAAAATTAAGCCGCCATAGCTGCTGGTAAAGGTTCAATTTCTTCTGATTTGGCGTGACGGCGGGGGTCATCAAAATCCCACGCAAATAGCCAATCTGGGTCAGCATTGCCGCATCCAATTGAATATATTTGGCTGTGTTTGAAATGCTGGAAAAACTCCTGACATTTTTCATCTGTCATGAGAGATTCTGCTAGTGGCAAGTCGTGAATTATGGCGTATAGATCGAATTCGTTGCGTTCTGGATTCCATTGATAGCGCAGTTCTGGAGTGTAACCGAGTTCGATGAGTTTTGTTAAAGCCTCATCAGGGGTTTTATAGTTGTCTAAGTGAACTCGGTTCAGGGAAACAACTACTTGTACGTGGTGGTATTTGGCGGGTGTTAATTGATATTCAGTCATCGGTTTTTCCTTTTTTTATCATCACAAGTGTAATAAGGATTGACCCCACGGATAAATTCGGGGGCTTTTCGCTATCTCAGAGGATTCATTAAACCGTCCTTCTAGGACGCGGAATGTTAAAATCAGGCTAGTCCCTTGGAGCCAAACGAGCCAATGCTAACCCTAGACCAACTCATTTCAGAGGCAACTGCATTACCAGATGCAGCCAAAGCTATCCTCATTGACAAAATTGTGGAAAGCATGACAACACAAATTGAGCAAGATATTTTGATGGCAGGAGTAAAGAAAGCTCAAGAACGGATTGCCGAAATTGAGAGTGGCGCAGTTCAAACCATTCCTGGAGATATTGCCTTGGCCCAAATACGGCAACTCTCAAATCAATGAAATATGAATTTCACCCAGCAGCCCTGCAAGAATATGCAGAGGCTGTGCAATTCTTTGCCCAACAAGACAGACACCAAGATTTCATCGACACGATAGAAAATGCCATATTTAAAATTATTGGAGTACCAGAACGCTGGCCGATCCTTGAAGGTCAGATTCGTCGTTATTTGACCCTCAAATTTTCCTATGCCATCTTATATCGAGTCTATCCCGATCGAATCGTAATTGCAGCGATCGTGAGTTGTCGTCGCGATCCAAGCTACTGGAAAGATCGCCTCTGAAAATGGACTTCAGCAATAATAATTCAAGTACAAACCTGTCAATAACCCATTCACCGCCGAAAAATCATGACAGCCGCCGAAAAACTTTACCAACTAATCCAAGCCCTTCCAGAAAACCAAATCAACGAAGTCCTCAACTTCGCTGAATTTCTCTACCAAAAAAAACTCTCCCCCCGTCAAACTATCTCCCCCGGCACTCTCACCGGACTTCGGGGCATTGCCAAACGGTCTGGAGCAGCCCCAAACGATGATGACCTACAAACAGAATACACCGACTATCTCACCCAAAAATACCAGTAAGCCATCCCGTGAAAATTCTTATTGATACCAACATCGTCCTGGACTTAATCCTGGAACGGGAGCCCTTTGTCGAGAGTGCGATCGCCCTTTTCGAGCAAATTGAACGGGGCAACTTGGAAGGCTATATCGCCGCAACTACCATCACCAATATTTTCTACATCATCCGCAAAACCGAAGGTCGTGAAGTAGCCCTTGCTGCCATTCATCGGCTACTAACTGGACTCCGATTTTGTGCTGTCGATCGCCAAACCGTCGAAACTGCTCTGGGCCTTGGCTTGAAAGACTTTGAAGACAGCATCCAACTCGCCTGCGCGACCATCGATAGACTTGATGGAATCGTCACGCGCGATCGGAAAGACTTCATTGGTAGCAACCTCCCTATTTATTCCCCCACAGAACTCTTAAACCAGCTATAGTAGAAAAATATCTAAAAAAATTCCTAACTCCGAGCATAAGGATTGTCAACCTTAAGTCTCAAATCGATCGAGGTAATTTACGTAAGTTTACAAGATCGCGTCACTTTTTCTTGACGACAGGGCGATCGGGGTGGTTTATTTTTTATTTTTTGAGTTAAAATCAAACCAGACAAGAAGCTGTTGAGAATGTTCGGAGTTTAAACCGCAGATATGCGGGATAAGCCAACTAGAAATGTAATTGTACCGCAGATGCGGTACAATTATAAGTTATATTCCTAACTTAAAAATGAAATTTTCAGGGCTGATTGCCGTAGTTTGAGATAAGTTTTTTGTTAAATTAGCCGGAGTTAATATGCCTGCGAGTGGAAGAACTGTTTGGAAAGAGTGGGGAAGCAAACGTCTCTCAAAGTTAAAAGGAGAAGATTTTATAGCTGAAATCAGCCCATTAATTAGGTTGTTTCACCCTGATTTGCAATCTAATAATATTTATGGAACACATTTAACTGTTTGGAGTGATAGTGATATAACTCCATATGCAATTCAATGTCAAGGATTTGACAATTTAACTCTTGGCATCGAGCAGGCAAAGCTAGTTGAAGAGCAAATTAATCAATTTATACAATTAGGTTTTTGTTGTGATAGATACTACGTAATCCATAACGGTTTGTCTGGCTTCGGCGGACAGCAGTTTAATGAGTTTAATAATTTAGTGAACGATTGTCTTCAGAGACTTCTTGATCTACATAGAGCAAGAGAAGTGAGGCTTCTTGATCGTTCAGTTTTTATTAAAGAAGTCAGTCAGCGATTAGAGAATATTCTTGAAGAAAGCGTTAGGAAGAAATCAGAAGAAATTAAATGTGACATCCAGTCTCGTTTGCGATTTAGCAAATACTACATTCCTGGTGTACCTCTTTTTGAGAGCCAAATACAATTTAGAAGCTTTGACCTACCAAATTTAGGAACCCCTAAAAATCTTCTTAGCAAGGATACTACTGCACATCAGGTGGTACTGAGTAGTTCCTGCAAGATAAGATGGACACTTCTGCATGGTGAACCTGGAACCGGAAAAACAACCACCGCATTGCAAGCTGCAACTCAAAAAGGAAAAACTGTTTTATTTGTTCCTTGTGAATTATTTGAATTTTATGATCTTCAGAAAGGAACAAGTATTCTACTTAACCAAATAGTTAATGTACTAGGCTTATTAGATGATTACTTTAGTGATGAAGACAAAGAAATTATTCTAAAATTTTCAGGTTCAACTCTTGCTAATATCCTAGAGCATTCAGAAGATCATGCATTGATATTTGATGGGTTAGATGAGAATAGATTTTATAGTGATCCTAATGCTGGAGGGCTAGAACGACTCAGTTCAAGGTTAGAGGATTTTGATTGCCCTGTAATTTTAACAACAAGAACTTCTCATTTTAAAGCTTCATTTGAGAGGTTTAGTCAGTCACTTGTAAATTCTCCTCAGCCATCGCATCATCGCAAAAATTCTCGTTTATTGGAATTGTCAGGATGGCAAATTGATCAAGTCGTTCAGCTTGTAGATGACATCTTAAATGATACAGAAAATCTTACACAGAAAGAGTTAGAGAGAATTTCGCAATTTCGATGTATTCTTGTAAACGGAGATTATTACTTATTATATAATCATCTTCCATGTAATCCATTATTTTTACAGTTTATTCTTGAGGAAGTCATTATTTCTGGAATTCGAGAATCAAACAGAATCTCTCTTATACATCATTGGGTGAGAAGTAAGATTCGCAGAGATTTAATGGTTAAAGCTCGATCTTTTATTGTGAAAAAAGAAGTTCATGAATTTGAATCCTACATCGATAAAATGCTCAGATTGATGGAATATGTAGCCAGTAAGATGATAGCGGAAACTGATGAGGGCTATGAGCTTAAAGAATATCTCGAATTTTCAGATATTGAAAATAGAATATTAGAAATATTTAATATTAAATCAGCTTCCCTCATAGATATCCTATTAAACTCGGCACTTACGTCTCAAGCAAATTTGTCGCGTTCTCACTACAGAAGCTCACGAGAAAGAGTGACTTTTGTATTCAAGGTTTTTCATGAATACTTTTTGGCTTGTTCTTTAGTCCGAAATTCAAAAAAATGCTTTGGCTATCCTGATTCAGTAAAAGAATTTTATTCTGAAATTAAAAAATATCTCAAACAAGATGAAGACTCTGACTTTGCAAGATACTTAAATAAATCTGAACATCAAAGTTGTCAAGATAATGATAATGCTAAACTCTTGTTGGAATTCATGAATAAACTAGATGGGAAGTTAGCTCAGATGTCAGATTCTTCAAAGCCCAGCAACCAGTATAATTTTAACGCTCCGATTCATGGCCCTGTAACCACAGGAGGAGAAGTCAAAGAGCTAAACTACACCTACAACGAATATGCTCAAGATCCAAAATTTGTTCAAACATTAGATGATATTAAAAAGTCTCTTGAGAACTTGAGGCAGAATAATGCTTCTGTCTCAGACGATGAGTACGTCGATATCATTGATGCTGAATTTGAAGATGTCAGAGTTAATGAACCTGAAAAGTGGGCAAGTTGGATGAATGTTCTTCAAGTCTTATTTTCAGGAGGTGTAGAAGCAGCGAAGGCTTTCAATCCTTGGCTTGGGATTCCAATTGAAGTTTTGAAAACAGCGTACAAGATCCATCGAGAAAAACACAAGAGTTTACCAGAATCACAATCACAGGAAATCTCTTCTTAAAAGTTAGTCACAAAGTGCAACGTGTATGCCGCAATATAACAATCCGCTTGCACCCGACCGTTTAAAGTCTCTTCGTTGAGTTCGAGAGGTCGCTTACGGCGGGTGAAGCGGAACGTTAGACTGCAAAAATTACCTGTGTGGACGTAACCCGGAGGTTAATCGTGAGAAGGTACTACAAAAAACCCGGTTTCTTCAAGAAACCGGGTTTTTATCTATTCGATCGCCCTAAACAACCTACAATTACTTCAAAGTAGAAGTCCCACTTAAATCGCTACTTTTTGGTAGCTGAATCGGACTCGGATTCGCACTAAGCAAGAGTTCAGCTTCCTTACCAGCAGGATTAGCAGTCGGGATGATGGAACTAACACTCGCCGCTTTCAAAGGCAGAATTGGCTGAGTTTGAGCGCTAGTCAAAGAAGTCAACAAGCTCTTTGTGTCGTAGATGAGGATGTCATCGTCGGTTTCGCTAAACGTCTTCATGGTTGGGATTGAACCGCCATTTAACAAGATGTCATTCGTGGTAGTTTTCGCAGACGTTGCTGTTGCAGTAGCTGTTGTCAATGGTTGCAGACTTGCTGGTGCAGTAGTCGTGGCAGTTGACAGACTAATTGGTGCAGTAGTTGTTGCAGTAGCTGGATTAGTACCTGTTGTCAATGGTTGCAGACTTGCTGGTGCGGTAGTCGTGCTAGTTGACAGACTAATTGGTGCGGTAGTTGTACTGTTTGATAAAGTAATTGGTGCAGTAGTCGTGCTTTTTGGCAGAGTAATTGGTGCAGCAGTCGTGCTTAATAAGCTAGTGCTAGAACTCGTATTGACCGCACCCATAACATTGTCGCTATCCAGTGTTTCGCCAGTCAAAATATCGACAGGCGAGGGAGTATTGAAAGCTGCGGGTAGCGCGCCTCCGGGAGTGATGGAGACAAAGCGAGAACTGTCAACTGTTTTGGCTTGAGTATCTTTCAACCAAGCTAAATGTTCGCCGGTGCCTGCGATGCTGATCAAGGCATCGTTAGTGTAATTCTCGCCACCTTGAACGATTTGCAATTGGTCAAAGGTGAGGTCTTGTGTTAGTCCGAGGTAATCCCGATCGCCCTGGAAGTAGAATATATTATCTAGTCCCGAACTTGGCGCTAGTACAAATATGTCGGAACCACTGCCTCCAATCAAGGTATCTTGACCGTTTGCACCCTTGAGCACGTTGTTTCCTTCGCCGCCGTAGAGGCTGTCATCGCCATCGTTACCGTTCAGACTATCGTTGCCACTGTTGCCGTTTAAGAAGTCGTTGCCACCACCGCCGTCGAGGGTGTCATCGCTGCTGCCGCCATCGAGACTGTCATCGCCTTCGTTGCCCAACAGGTTGTCGCTGCCGGCTTCCCCGGTTAGCAAGTCGTTGCCGCAACCGCCGTCGAGAGTGTCCTTACCAGCCCCGCCCAGCATCGTGTCGTTGTCGCATTCGCCGAACATCAAGTCGTCGCCGTTGCCTCCGCCCATGAAGTCGTTGCCGCCGCCACCCGTGAGAGTGTCGTCGCCGGAGTCGCCTGTGAGGGTGTCGTCGCCGGAGTCGCCGAAAACCATGTCGTTACTCGCGCCGCCGTCCATCATGTCGGTTTCGTCGCCGCCGTAGAGGGTGTCTTCTCCGACTTCGCCCAAAATCGTATCTTGCCCTTGACTGCCAAATATCAAGTCGTTGCCGGCACCTCCGAACAGTTTGTCATCGTCGATGCTGCCGTCAATTCTGTCGTTACCGGCACCTCCTAATAATTGGTCGTTGCCCGTACCGCCGAACAGTTCATCGTTGCCAGCGCCACCGTCGATGGTGTCGTAGCCGGAACCGCCGTCGATTTTGTCTTGGCCTGCTTCTCCAAAAATCAGGTCATCGTCTTCGTTGCCCCAAATATTGTCGTTGCCTGCGCCGCCGTAAACCGAGTCGTCGCCTGCTTGGGCCCAAATGTTGTCGCTGCCGTCGCCACCGAGAATCGAGTCTGCGCCGGAACCACCATCAATGTTGTCGTCTCCGACTTGTCCGAGGAGGGTGTCGGCTGCGTCTCCGCCGTAGATTTGGTCGTTGCCACGGCCGCCGTCGATGAAATCTCGGTCTTCGCGGCCGTAGAGTTCGTCGTCGCCGTCGTTGCCCCACAGGGTGTCATTGCCGGTGCCTGCATCGATGAAGTCGTTGTCGTCGTTACCTTCGATGCTGTCGTTGCCGGATTGACCGAATATGCGATCGTCCCCTTCACCACCTGCTAAGGTATCGTTGTTAGCGCCGCCGTCGATGTAGTCGTCGCCGCTGTTGCCGTCGGCGAAGTCGTTGCCGTCATTTCCGAAAATTCGATCGCGCCCAGCACCTCCAGTCATGCTATCGTCGTCTGCACCGCCTTCTAAGTAGTCGTCGCCATTGTTACCAGAGAGGGTATCTTTGCCGATTTGACCGAAAAGTCGATCGCCTCCTTCGCCACCATCCAAGCTATCATTGCCCGCTTCGCCCCACAGTTGGTCATCTCCGGTTTGTCCTAACAGGGTATCGTCGTTATCTCCACCCCACAATTGGTCGTTGTCGTCATTGCCTTCTAACAAGTCATTGCCTTGGCGACCGTATAATTTGTCACTTCCTTCATTGCCGAAGAGAGTGTCGTTTTCGGTACCGCCGTCTACGAAATCGTCGTTAGTTCCGCCGGCTAGGGTATCATCGCCACCTTCTCCGTAGAGACTGTCGTTATTTTCGCCGCCGTCGAGTTGGTCGTTACCGGAACCGCCGAACAGGGTATCGCTGCCGGATTCTCCCAGCAAATTGTCCGCGTCGTCTCCTCCCCAAAGAGTGTCGCTATCGTCGCCACCGAACAGGGTGTCGAGGCCGGATTGACCGTAAATGCGATCGCGCCCTTCATTCCCCTGAAGCAAATCATTGCCGGAACCGCCGTCAACAATGTCATCGCCGCGATTGCCGATAACCGTATCATCACCGACTTGTCCGAACAGACTGTCGTTATTATCACCACCATCCAGGATGTCGTTACCGTCGCCGCCTTCGAGGGTGTCATTTTCCGTACCGCCGTCGAGGGAATCGTTGCCGAGTTCCCCAAACAGTCGGTCTGTTCCTGAGTTGCCTTCGAGGATGTCATCGCCACCTTCGCCGTAGAGAGTATCGCTGTCAGCTTGACCGAGAAGGGTATCGTTGCCTTCGCCTGCTAAGAGTGAGTCATCGCCGGAACCACCTTCTAATAAATCG
This sequence comes from Tychonema litorale BBK16, assembly GCF_021648855.1. Classification (GTDB taxonomy): domain Bacteria; phylum Cyanobacteriota; class Cyanobacteriia; order Cyanobacteriales; family Microcoleaceae; genus Microcoleus. The sequence continues at coordinate 13,657 of NZ_JAKJHX010000034.1, forward strand.
CTGCCAGCTTCGCCGAGCAGAGTATCTTTGCCGTCGCCACCGTAGAGGGAATCGTTGCCATCTCCTGCTTTGAGGCTGTCGTTACCGTTTTCGCCGTAGAGGTAGTCATTGCCAGCTTGGGCTAATAAGGTGTCATCATCTTGGCCACCCCACAGATAATCGTTGCCAACTCCGGCATCGAGAATGTCTTTGCCACTATCGCCATAGAGGGAATCGTTGCCTTCTGCTGCTAAGAGTGAGTCGTTGCCGCCTTCGCCAAACAGGTAGTCATCGCCAGCTTGGGCTAATAAGGTGTCATCATCTTGGCCACCCCAGAGATAATCGTTGCCAACTCCGGCATCGAGAATGTCTTTGCCATCGCCACCGTAGAGGGAATCGTTACCTTCGGCTGCGTCGAGACTGTCGTTACCACCTTCGCCAAATAGGTAGTCATCGCCAGCTTTAGCTAATAAGGTGTCATCGTCTTGACCACCCCAGAGGTAATCGTTACCGATTCCGGCATCGAGAATGTCTTTGCCATCGCCGCCGTAGAGACTGTCGTTACCTTCGGCTGCATCGAGGATGTCGTTGCCACCTTCGCCAAATAGGTTGTCGTTTCCGGCTTTGCCCAATAATGTGTCATCGCCTTGGCCTCCCCAAAGTTGGTCGTTGCCAATGCCAGCATCGAGGATGTCTTTGCCGTCGCCGCCGTAGAGGTTGTCGTTACCTTCGGCTGCATCGAGGGTGTCGTCGCCGGCTTCACCGTAGAGGTTGTCGTCGCCTTCTTTGCCGAGGAGGATGTCGGCATCGTCGCCACCGTAAAGTTGGTCGTTGCCGAGGCCTGCATTCAGGGTGTCTTTGCCGGTACCGCCGTAGAGGTAGTCGTTGCCAGTTCCGGCGTCTAGGGTGTCGTCGCCGGCATCGCCTCTGAGTGTGTCGTTGCCCGCTTCGCCGATGAGGGTGTCTTTTTCGTCGCCGCCGGAGAGTTCGTCGTCGCCGAGGCCGCCGTAGATTAGGTCGGTGTCTCCTTCTCCGTAGAGTTTGTCGTTTTCGCCTTCGCCGTAGATGGTGTCTTTGTCTGCGCCACCGTAGATGTTGTCGTCGCCAGCCCGCCCGTACAGGCTATCGTTGCCCGCATTGCCGTAGATGGTATCGTTGCCACTGCCACTGTCACTGCTGCCGTTGTCGCCGGAGACAAAATCATCGCCAGTACCGCCGTCTATGAAGTCGCTGCCGTCGCCTCCATACACAAAATCGTTGTCGGCTTCTCCGTACAGGCTGTCTTGTCCTTGGTTGCCAAAGATACTGTCGCGACCATTTCCTCCGTAAGTGCGATCGTTTCCAAATTCGCCGTATAGCTGGTCGTTACCATCGAGGCCGTAGAGGTTGTCGTCGCCTCCGCCACCAGTTAAGGTATTGGCGTTTTTGTCGCCGGTAATGTCATCGTTGAATTCTGAACCGACAACGTTTTCGACTCCGGTAATCGCATCATTGGCACCGGAACCGTCGGTAGCTGTACCCGTTTCGAGGTTGACTTTGACACCGTTAAAATCGCGGCGGTAGCTGACAACATCTATGCCCTGGCCGCCATCAAAATTGTCATTTCCTTGATGGCCGATCAGAATGTCATTGCCTGCGAAAGCTTTGATGTCATTATCTTTGCTGTTGCCAATCAGGATGTCGTCAAATTGGGAACCGTTGATGTCTTCTAAATTTGTCAGGTCATCGGTGTTGCCAAAACCGTCTTTTGCGGCACCGGAATCGATTTCAAAGTCGCGTTCTAAGTCGGTGTAAAAGGGGCTGGGATTGGCAGGATTGACGGCTTGGCGGGCGCGTTGGTTTTTGTTATGGTCGTAGGTTCGGCTTTCGTCGATGTTGACAATAACGCCGCTGGGAGAGTTATCGTAAATAACGCGATCGACTCCTTCACCGCCATCAATCAAATCATCGCCAGCTTCAGCTTTTAAGAAGTCATTGCCGTCACCGCCAAATAGTTCGTCGTTGCCGATGTTGCCGAAGAGAGAGTCATCGTCACCTTGACCTAAAAGTACGTCATCATCGGCACCGCCCATTAAGAAATCTTTGCCATCGCCGCCGTCGATGAAATCTTTGCCATCTTCGCCAAACAGCGAGTCATCGCCAGCTTGTCCGTAGAGGTCATCGTCATCGGCCCCGCCAGCTAAGATATCTTGGCCGTCGCCACCTTCTAACCAGTCGTTGTTTTCATTGCCTTGCAGGACATCGTTGCCCGCTTGTCCGTAGAGTCTGTCGTCGCCGGTGCCACCTAATAGCAAGTCTTGACCGTTGCCACCATCGATGAAGTCGTCGCCGGCGTTGCCTTGTTGGGTGTCGCTGCCATCTTGTCCGTAGAGGATGTCGTCGCCTTCGTTGCCTTGCATGAAGTCGCGGCCGCTGCCACCTTCGGCGTAGTCTTCGCCGGTGTTGCCTTGGATGATGTCGTTGCCTGCTTGGCCGTAGAGTCGATCGTCACCTGCGTCGCCAGTTAGGGTGTCATCGGCGTTACCGCCATCGAGAATGTCGTCACCGTTTCCGCCGCTGAGGATGTCTTTATCGTCGCCGCCGAAAAGTAGGTCTTGACCGTTGCCACCGCTGAGGATGTCGTTTCCTTTTTCGCCAAATAAGGTGTCTTCGCCTCCGTCACCATTGACGATATCGTTGCCTTGACCTCCAAAAACTTTATCTTGGTCGCTACCCCCAGAGATTGTATCGTCTCCTGAACCACCTAAGATTAAATCGTTATCTGCCTCACCAAAAATTTGGTCGTTACCTTCATCTCCTGCTATGCTATCGTTGCCTTTGCCACCATAGATTAGATCGTCACCATCAGTTTCTTGTCCTGGGTTGATGTTAGCTTCAGCAGAGATTGTGATGGCAGCGTTGATATTAGTATTAGCAGCAAGGCGAGTTGTATTAGCTTTTGCATATACATTGTTTCCGGCTACTGTAAAACTGGCTTCAGCTTGGTTAGGGCCATCTTCTTTGATTTCTTCATCTCCCCCCCAGTTTTGCCATTCAAAAGAACCACCAGCAACATAGTCATCTCCATCTCCACCGTAGAGAGTATCTTTGCCACCTTCACCTTTTAATACATCATTATCTGTACCACCATAGCCCGTGTCATCGCCATTTGCACCGTAAAAAGTATCATTCCCTGAACCACCTTCAAAGTAATCATTTCCTGAAGCGAAATCTGTTATGAGTCCATCGTCATCAGCGAAATCATTATCTGCACCACCATAATATTTGTCATTACCTTCGTTGCCTTCAAGATAATCATCTCCACCCTCTCCTCTTAATTCATCATCACCACTACTGCCATAAAAACTATCCTTTCCTCGACCACCAAACATTTGATCGTTCTTAGGGGAACCTGCGATTTTTTCAATGTCAACTAAAACATCTTTTTCCACTCCATCAGTAACTTCATAAACATCAGAACCAGAATTTAGGTAGTTTTGGATTTGCCTTACTGTAATGCTACCTCTATCTAAATAGCTTGCTAAATCTTCACCATTTCCACCATCTAAAAAATCCCAACCTTGACCACTTATCAAGACATCATTCCCTCCATTACCACGAATAACATCATTGCCGCCATTACTTTGAAGAGTATTTCCAATCCAACTGTCATTACCTTCAATCCAATCGCCATCCGGCGTACCAAAATTACTAGAAGTGATTGGCGCTTTTGGAAAATAATACCCAGTTGGATTAACCTCTTTAAAATATGCGGTGAACTCATTTTTGACACTTTTTGTTTTAAAAGGTATATCTATATTACCTGGTACAAACGGAACAGTCTCAAAATACAAATTCAGATCGTGTAATATAGCTGCTCCAAATGCTGTCTTCAAAACTTCATCAAATTGAGGAAAAACATCAAGTAAATGTTTTAATTTACTTCTCTGCTTATCTACTCCTTCTGGCTTTTTAATGATATCTTCTGGTAATTGTAAATAAGTAATATAGTCTTTTTCTGAGTATAAAGACTTACCAAATGGCGAAACATCAAAAGTATTAGTAACTAATGTGCCCTCATAACTAACTTTTAAATCACCATAATTTGTAGGAGAACCTAACCCCAAGGTTTTAATGCGACTTGAATGAGTAGCAAATAAAGGGTTTTGTAAACCATCCTCAATGAAAAAGTTACCTTGAGAATGAGCTAACAAAATAGCTGAGTTCTTTCGAGTATCACTTGTCTCTTGATTAAGAAAATCTGGTAATGTATCTACCCATTGTTTATTTATGTCTGTACTTACAGTAGAGGCTTCAGAAGAGAAATACTGACTTAGAGCTTCTATTAAATCACTTGTGTTTGCCTTTGCTAAATCACTACCAAATTTGAGGAGAGCATCTGGTGCAAATGTAGCTACAAAGTTGGAAAAGAGTTCTGTTTTTTCCTTAAATGAGTTAGCTAATAAAGCATTAACGCCAGTAGGATTTAAGGTATCAGTAAAGGTCTTATATCCCAGGAAACTTTCTGACAAGCCTAATAATCCTGATTTTTTGTAGGATTCCGGTAGTAAATCGTTGTGAGCATCAGCCCAATTTTTGGCATCAGTAAATAATGGGTGTTCTGGCTTATTATCTATATTTGGAAGCTCATTCTTCCAAAAAGTTTCATAGTTTTTTCCAGCTTCTGTAAACAAGAATGAATTTAACTTTTGATATGCTTCATTTCCGTTAGTTAATGCCTCCCCGTTGCTAGTATTATGGACACCGTTAAATAGTTGATTGTTATTGTTTTTATCGGGAGTCAAAGAAGTTTTATAAGAAAAATCTTTCCATATATCTAAAACTTGTAGATTTAATTCTTTGGCAATTAATGATTTTTGTGTAGTATTATCCTTTGTAAGGATGCCATTTACAAAAACAACTTGAGTTTTAGGGCGATTCTCAATTATGTTATTAAAAACTGTAGTACCCAGCCCAGAAGTGTAACCATTAGAATCTGCATCCTGTTCAGCTTGAATTCCGTTATCATTCGATAGTAAATCTAATGAGTTATAATTTAAATTGAGAGTAATAGCATCATTTTCTTGCTTCAATGCCTTAATCTGCCCCTCACTCAAACCAACCCCTTGTACCACATTAGAAAACAACTCTCCTTCATCCCCAGGAGTATCAGAAGTGTTAATACTCCAATCCACAGAATGACCAATTTCTTCCAATAAAACACTGGTAATCCCTTGAAGATTATTAGTATTTTGGGTCAAAAAGTTTTCGGAAACATAAATGATATTATTTGAACCCGCATAAGCAGCATTAGCCCCTTGGAGTTCAGAACCAGTGCGAATTTCGATCGCAGGCAAAGACACAAAATCGCTATTAATCCACTGCTGGCGGATTTCTTCTAACTTACCAGCATCAAAATTTGTGCCGAAAATAGTTTGAGCTTTGGCAACAAAATCATCACCCTTGGCAAAATTATTTAACGTGGAGTAAACGGCTTGCAGAGAAGTTTCGATCGCAGAATTGAATGAGTTGTTAGGAGTAGCCATGATTTTTGTCCTTTTGTGGTAGATACAATGTGTTCTGAAAATTGACAAAGCGACTCTATCGACAAGCCCGATCGCACTTTCGTACTCTCTAACTGCCGTAGATTGAAAATAGACTAAACCAACATCGGAAGAACCCCTTTCCCATATCCCTTGGGAATTTGGTTCGGATTGCGATCGGGAAGTTACGGGCGATCGCACTTTTGAATAAATCTCAACAAGTGCGACGAACTTCGTAATTTCCCTTACGTTTACTTATCTGGGTGAGCTCAGTGTTTTTATGCAGAAATCTCAATTTTTTTTGTAAAGTTCTGCAAACACTGGGTGAAAGTACGGAACAACGGGTGTTTTGGGGGTTTGAGGTTTGGCCTCATTGCCTTTTTGTTGTTCCTATTTACTTATCTGGGTGAGCTCAGTGTTTTTATGCAGAAATCTCAAGTTTTTTTTGTAAAGTTCTGCAAACACTGGGTGGAAGTACGGAACAATGGGTGTTTTCGGGATTTGAGGTTTGGCCTCATTGCCTTTTTGTTGTTCCTATTTACTTATCGGGATGAACTCAGTAGTTTTATGCAGAAATCTCAAGTTTTTTTTGATAAAGTTCTGCAAATATTGGTGAAAGTACGGAGTGACCTGTGTTGTGGGGATTTAAGGGCGATCGATATTTTAAGTAGTTTTTATCTGTAGGGTGCGTCAGCTACGATCGCTTTCGATTTAAACTAACAATCTCATCACTGACGCACCGAACCCAACCAACGGTGCGTCAGAATTATACTTTTGGTGGGGATTCAGAATCTCACAAGTGACGCACCCTACCACTGAAATTTAGAGTAGGGGCAATTCATGAATTGCCCCTACTCTAAATCTGTCGCATTTTACAAAAATTCATATTTATTTTCACAGCCCAATCCACCGCCCAGCAAGACTTTCAACCATCTACTCAAAAAAACTTTCAGAATTTCGCATAAATTCCCCCAACTCATCCTGATAACTAAATGTAGGAACAAAGTTGCGATCGCACTGAACTATGAATGATGATCACAACCCCTCTGAGGGGGAAGACCACGCATCTGATGATGAAATCGATCCTGTTGCGGACAAAGGAGAACCGAAATTACCCGATCGCGCGATCGATCCTATTCAGGCTAAGGGAAAATCGAAATTATGCGATCGCAAACAGTTATATCAAGAACTCGATAGCCTGATTATCGAAGCTTGTCAACATTCTCCTGATAGTTTTGCTAGAAGGCGTTTATTGAGCAAAATTGTGATTAAGATGAAAAACTCCGGTCTCATTTGGCAAAATCATAGAAATGAATCTTTCTACGAAGATGCTGTCCAAGAACAGTGGTGTTTTTTTACTAACAATTTGTGCGAATCCCGCACAGGCACTGCCTACGATCGCACTCGCAGTAATCCGATTACTTGGTTCAACAATTCTTTGCAGTGGCGATTCTTAACTTTAACTATGAAGATAGCTGAGGAAAATAACAGGACATTCAATCATGAAATAATGTCAGAAGATGGAAATATTATCAATGTAATTGAAGAGTTGCCCGATCGCGATGACAGTCGTATCCTCGAATATATTCGAGACTTTCAAGAAGTTCAGCAATGGATTGAGACTAACCCTGATGGGGTGTTAAGCGAACACATTCGAGGGCGACCAGAACTAACTTGTCAAGTTATATTACGAAGCTTGTCATCTGGAAAAAATTTTCCGACAATAGCATTAGAGTTGGGCTGTCCTTATCCCACTATCTACAGCTTTTACAAAAAGAAATGTCATCCTCATTTACAAGTGTTTCGCGAAAATCATGGCTATTAATTATACAGGGAGTCCAAGCAGGGAAATGAATAACAATATGGAAAATCAATCATTGCCAATGCCAATTACCCAAAAGGCAATTCGTTCAGCATGGCAATTTGCTTCTGCACACCATCATCCGCAAAAAGCTGAACAGATTTATCTGAATACTCTCGCAGTTTTGGCAGTGAAAGATTATTTGCAAGTTTTAGATATTGAAACTGATTTAACCGAATGTGATAGCTGGAATTCGACAATTCGGATGTTTGAGGATACGGCAGATTTGTATATTACAGGGCTGGGAAAAGTTGAGTGTCGCCCAATTAGGAGCGTACATCAACAGGTTAAAAATAGCAATCAAAAATTCTTTGGGAATTCACTTGAAATGTGTCCTGTTCCTATTGAGGCTACGGAGGAACGCATTGGTTATATTGTAGTGGAAATTGATGAAGATCAAAAGGAAGCGAGATTGCTCGGATTTTCTCCAACTGCGGAAATGGGAGAATTAGCATTGAGTGATTTAGGTTCCTTGGATGACTTCTTGATGCACCTCGAATATTTGTCGGAATCTAAAGTCAATCTGCGTCAGTGGTTGGAGAAGATATATACATCAGATTGGGAGTCTATTGAATCGGTATTTAATATACCACCAAAGACTGTTCCAGTTGAAATTGAAAATCCAGTTACATCTCATTTACGCAATTGGTTGAAAAATGCCACGGAAACAGGTAGGCAGAAGTTTGAAGAAACTAAACAAAATGTAGAGGACTTACTTTTTTCTGACAACAACCTAATTCCGGCATACCGTGGGGGCGTACATTCCAGTGATGAATCTGCATCTGGGGGCGATCGCACCAGCATCAATAAGTTTCCCAAAGCTGATGCTACGCGGGCAAAATTGATTGATTTGGGGATGCGTTTGGGCAGAACTACTGTTGCTTTGTTGGTGGCGATTGCCGAAGAGAGCGATCGCACTCTCAAAGTCTATGTTCAACTACATCCTGCGATCGGAGAACGTTACCTACCCAGGAATATTAAACTTTCCCTAATATCCGACATTGGTAAAAATCTGAGTGAGTCACAATCCAGGATTCAGGATAAGTACATTGTGTTGAAAGATATTGAAGTCGATCGAGATGAGAGCTTTAGTATTCGAGTAGCTTTGGATGATTTCAGCGTCATGGAAAAGTTTATGGTATAATACTTTGATTAATTATACTCATGTTTAATTTATGAGCTTAAGATTTATCTTGGGTTTGGGTATGGGAAGTCTCAATAGGGGTTTTCCTGACATCACAGGAGAGTTTCAACAAAACCAAACCACAGTCCATAAATTCAAAGGAAGTTTGCCACCAGCACCCGAAGTTGAGGAGATGCAAAGAAGGTGGCAAATAATTTGTCGCGCCACAAAATCTAGCAAGAGTATTTCTCGGATTAAAGTCAACCAGACAGGGACTACAAATATTTCTGAAGATAATCCTAAATTGGTCTATCAATGTTTGAATGAAGCGATGAGGCTGTGGCTCAGTAGTGAAGTTTTTTATACGGAAATTGAGCAGAATTTTAGAAATGAAGTAAACAAAGTCGCTGGCAAACTTGAGCCTTTTGAAGTATTTTTGGAAATCAATGATTCTGACAATTGGAATCTACCTTGGGATGCGTGGCAATTTCGCGAAGATTATAAAAATTGTGAGCTAATTAAGAGTCCATCACAGTACAGAAAAGCCGATAAACAGGCAACTTTGGAAGGAAAGTCTCTGCCTTCGCGAGGTCGAATTTTGTGTATCTCCGGTAATGGTGAGGGACTCGATCTGCAAAAAGATGAGGAAAGTATTAAAAGGTCTTTGGGCAACGATCGGTGTGAGTTGAAATTCATCAAACAGCCAACACCAAAAGAGTTACGGGATAATCTGTTAAATGATGAAAAAAACTGGCAAATTTTATATTATGGCGGACATAGTGATAGCAATTCCGTCAAGGGATGGCTGCATATTAATCAGACAGAAAACGACAATAGTGTCACAATAGACTATTTAAAAGATGGATTGGAAAGGTCAATTTTTCAAGGTTTAGAATTGCTAATTTTAAACTCTTGTTTAAGCATGAAATTGGCAGAGGATTTAGTGGCTGGAGGCTTACCTTTGCCCTCAATGATTGTGATGCGTGCACCGATACCAGATAAAATTGCTCACGATTGTGTGAAGTCTTTGTTCAAATATTTAGGCGAAGGAGATCCTTTGTTTTTAGCAGTACGAAAAGCTAAGGATGATTTGCATAGGTGGGAAGATGAGTTTCCGGGCGCGAGTGCGATACCAGTGCTTTGTCAGCAGCCAACTTTTGATGGGTTGACTTTACCGGATTTGGAGTGGGATATCCCTGTGACTCCTGCGGTAAATATCGCGGAATATCGCACAAATAACTATATTTCTATTTTCCTATCTAATTTGATGCAGCACCTCGGCATTGCTTTAGCGACTACCGCTAGCAGTTATATGTTAATGGGCCCCATAGTTGCCCCATTTGTGAATAGACTTGGTATGGAAAATCACCGTCAAAATAGACCTCTAATTGCTAAAACACTTTACAATTTAGCAAGTTTAATTAATGTAAATTATGCACAACCTTACTATAATTTAGCCGTGTTATCTGATGAATTAAATGATGATCGAGGTGCATTAGAGGCGATGCAAAATGCGGTGTGGCGAGGACTTCCTGATGCTTCTGCTCAAATATCTAAGTTATTCATTCGTAAGGATAAACATCAGCCGGCTTTAAAGGCGATCGCAATTTGTTTAGAAAATGCTAAACATGACGGAGTAACATCTGCTTGTATCAAAAATCGCGGTTGGGTGCGGTTTAAAGAAAAGCAATATGATGATGCACAAATAGATTTCCAGACAGCAATCAGACTGGAAGATGATAGCCCTGAAGCTCACTGCTTTTTAGCACAGGTTTTGGAAACTAAAGGTAAGCCACTGTCAGCCTTAGAACATTGGGAAAAAACTATTAAATATTCTAAGTCTAGTATACCAGAACAAGATCAATGTATCCAAATGGCGAAACAAAATTTACAAACACAAGGAAATATAAAATGAAAACTAAGGTTGCAATTTTTATAGCTTTAAGCGCGATCGCAACTACGGCACTAGCCGCGAGTAACAGAGTATCCAACGGACTAATTATTCATACTAATGGGGAAGTGCAGTTAGAACGCCAAAATGGCCGAATGGTTCGCCCTACCAGCGGTACACTGATTTATCCGGGAGACAAATTGCGAACAGCACAAAACGGACAAGTTATGCTGCAATGTGCTGATTTGGGAATTCAGGCGATCGCATCGAATGCAAATCAATTGAATAGCTGTTTGTTAGCCAAGGAAAGGTCGAAAGCTGAATGCAGCCGCGACGTAATTAAATGTCCTGATCGCGGTGATGGTAAAGTTGCTTGGAATAGCGCACCAATTCCTTATATTATCAGTCCACGGCGCACCCAATTGCTGAATGATCAACCAATTTTGCGCTGGAATCCGGTGGCGGGCGCTACTAGCTATAAATTGAGTCTCCGCGAAAACGGAGCCAAATTCAACTGGGAAATGGCTGTTAGCGGTACTGAATTTGTCTATCCGGGGGAACCACCGCTGAAACCGGGTGCTAACTACAAGTTGATTGTGGTGGCGAATACGGGTGCTTCTTCGGAGGATGCGGTTGGCGAGGGGGATACGGAGTTTAGTTTGCTGGATCAGGGTGAGGTGGAAAGGGTGAAAAGTGAGGTTGGGGCGATCGGGCAAAAGGTACCGAATCAAAATGCTCAGCAGCTAGCAATTTCTAACCTTTATCTTAACACAAATTTGATTGCAGAAGCAATAGAAATTTTAGAAGGTTTACAAAAAACAGAACTTGAAGCAACGCCAATTTATCGGAGTTTGGGTGACTTATATCTGGAGAGACTGCAATTAATTCCGCAGGCTGAAAGTTACTATTCAAAAGTCATTCAAGCTGCCAAATCTGACGACATTGAGGAGTTGACAGTGGCTCGATATGGACTGGGACAAGTTCATTCAGCCATGAGGAAAAATTTGGAAGCTATGAGTTATTTGCGACTGGCGAAGGATGGATATATAACCTTGGGAGATTTGGCGATGGCGGACAAGATTGACAAGCAATTGCTGGATTTGCAGAGGAGGGAACAGAGAAAATAGTCATATTTGCGATCGAATTATCAAAATTCGTAGGGGCGGGCGATGCCCCTACAAGATTGTGATATGATGTATTGTTAGATGAATTAATTGTCATCATAGCGTGGATCGAAAAAACCATGAAATTAATATACAATAAAACGCACTTTTTACTCGCCTTTATCGCCTTAGCAATGTGGGAACTAGGAATTTTCGTCCCATCCCAAATCGCCACAGCCCAAATTACCCCAGCCACCGACGGCACCAATACTCAAATTACTCCCAACGGCAACCAATTCAACATTCAAGGTGGCCAACAATCCAGCGATGGTGCAAATCTATTTCACAGTTTCCAGCAATTCGGCTTAACTCAAGGACAAACTGCTAACTTTATCTCAAATCCCAATATTCGCAATATTTTAGGGCGAGTTGTCGGCGGCGATGCTTCTATAATTAATGGATTAATTCAAATAACTGGTGGCAATTCCAACTTATTTTTAATGAATCCGGCGGGAATTGTGTTCGGCACAAATGCCAGTTTGAACATACCCGCTGCTTTCACCGCGACTACTGCGACGGGCATCGGTTTCGGGAATAACTGGTTTAGTGCGGCTGGAACTAATAATTATACTCAATTAGTCGGAAATCCTAATACTTTTGCTTTTACAAATACACAACCGGGAGGCATTGTCAATTTAGGTAGTTTGGCAGTGAAACAGGGACAAAATCTCAGTTTATTGGGCGGAACTGTCTTGAGTACAGGACAACTTGCTGCACCGGGAGGAAACATCATTGTTGCGGCGGTTCCGGGTGAGAATTTAGTCAGAATTAGCCAACCGGGAAATCTGTTGAGTTTGGAGATTAAAGCACAACCTGTAGCTGGAAGTCTGCCTCAAAATTGGGTGTTGCCAGTTGCATCTTTGCCGCAGTTGTTGACTGGTGGTGGGGGAAGTGCAACGGGGGTGACAGTTAATTCTCAAGGACAAATAGTATTAACTGGTGGTGTGCAAGTAGAGAATGGAGACGCAGTTGCTAAAGGCGTAAGCGCGGAAACTGCAACGCTGTCAGCTAATCGCAATTTGACATTAGTTGAAAGTCAGTTACGGACAACTGGGGATTTAAATTTACTGGCTAAGGATACAGTGCGGGCGCGCGATAGTGTGGCAAATCCTTTTGTGGCAAATGCTGGCGGAAATCTTTACATCCAGGGAAATCGAAGCATCGATCTTTTGGCACTGAATCATCTTTCGCAAACGCCATTTGTGAGTGGTGAAAATCTGACTTTAGTGAGTGATGGTATCATATCTACAGATGCTCACTTTCGCAGTGGCAATAATATGTCAATTCTCGATTTGTCTGGTAAACCTGCGAATTTTCTTAGTTTATACGATCCTATATTTACGCAGCCCAATGACTATCTGGTTGGCGGATATACGGGTGCATCCCTCAAGGTAGATACGACTTCGGGTACTGGAAGTATTACTATTAACGGGGATATTACAATCACAAGTCCAGATGCAAGTATTACTGGTGGTTCTACTGGTTCAGATGAATTTATTTTGCGTACTTCGCGATCGGTAATTTTGCGATCGGGTGCCAATATTCAAGTAGTAGGAAAAATTGATACTTATGCAGGTAATTCTAATAACGTCGGCCCTGTAATTATACAAGCTACAGGCAACATTCAAACGGGAGAGATTCGGGCAGACAATTTTGGGGGTAATGCTGGTGACATATCTTTGACTGCTGGAGGAAATATTTCTACAGGATCACTTCGTGGGATAGTTACCTCTGTTAATGGCAATGGCAGTGATATTAATGTTAATACAGGTGGTACCTTTACTCTTACAGGAAATATAGCTTCTTTCTCACCAAGTGGATCGGGTGACATTACTCTCAAAGCAAAGGGCGATATCTCTATCAACTGTCCTAATACCTCTGCTTGTATAGAAAGTTTTGCCGGGGGAACTCCTGGATTAATACCTACTGGTAATGGCGGTAAAGTTACCATCATCAGCGAACAGGGGGCTATTATTTTTTCTCCAAATGGATCGCTGCATATCAACGCTGGAAATGGCGATTCCCCCGTAGGTATTCCTGGTACTGTAACTTTACAGGCAAGGAGTGACATTACTGTAGGTAGGATATCAGCATTCACTCAAGATCCTTCAAAATCTGATGGTGCAAGTATCAATATTACTAGCGCAAATGGCAAGATTGAGATTGGCGATATCAATAATTCTTCAGACGGCGGTAAGGGTGGTAATACTATCATCTCTACAAATGGAAATATTAGAATAGGTGATGTATTAAACTACGGTAAATCGCAAGGTAGTAGTGTCAATATTACTAGCAGAAATGGCAGTATTACTACAGGTAAATTAAATACAACCAGCTCTCAGGATTCAGGGAATGATACTACTTTTTTCCCGGAAAATGGTGGTTCAATTACTTTAAAAGCCGATCGCAATATTACGACTGGCAATCTCAATGTAACGGCGAATCAAAACGGTGGCCCGATCGCACTTACGAGCACTACCGGTTCCATAAATACTGGCACAATCGACGCTACAGGCGATCGCAATGCTGGCAAAATCACACTTCAAGCTGACAGTGGCATCAAAGCATCGACGCTGACAGGTGTTTCTACCAATGGCAATGGCAGCAATGTTACTTTATCTACTACCAAGGGTGACATTAATATAGGTGATGTTTCAGCAGGAGGCAAATTACAAGGTGGAAATCTTGAATTTACCAATAAAAATGGCAATATCACCACAGGTAAGTTAACTACAAGTTATGACGGTTCATCTGCAAATTTGAGAACTAATCAAGGCGGCACTGTTAATCTCAACGCTACGGGCAATATTACGACGAGTGGCATTCAGGCGATCGGCTTTCTAGACGGTGGCTCAATCACCTTTAAGAGCGGCGGTGCGATCGATACTACCGCCGGAATCATCAACGCAATGGGTGGCAACAATGGCGGTAATATTTCTCTCGAAGCCGCAACGAATATCAGTACCGCAGGAATTGGTAGCGCTCTATTATTAACTGGATTCAACGCTAATAGTGGCAATCTTCGCATTCAAAGCGGCGGCAATATCAACACAACTGCCGGCCCAATTATTACTGCGGCAGCCAAGGGTACGGCTGGAAATGTTACTATAGATGCTCAAGGAACTGTTTCGACATCTAGTATTAATTCCCTCACTTTCACTCCCAATGTCAGCGTGACTGGTGGCAATATTGATATCAAGGCAAAGGACTCTATTACTGCTAGGGGAAGTATCGAAACCAACCGCAATAATATTACATTTAATGCTCCAGTCAAATTAGCTAACGATTTATCTGTGAAAATTTCTGGTACCGGTGATATCACTTTTAAATCTACCGTTAACGAGCCTTACAGTCTTACTGTTAAACCCGATGCGGGAATTGTCCAGTTTGGCGGTGCTGTTGGCAATGTCACTCCTCTCAATCTCGTCAATATTCAAGATGATATCCCCAAAAATTTAACTCCTATCAATATTATTACTACGAATAATATTACCACCCAAAATATCACCTCACCCACCGGAATTTCCTTGTATAGCAACAAGGGAGAAATCAAAACTGGTAATCTTGATGCGACTTCCGCTAACAATGGCGGCAATATTGATTTGAATGCTGGTACTAATATTATCACAGGCAATATTAATGCTTCTGCTTTGAATCGTGGTGGGATAATTTCTTTCGATGCTACTGGTAATATTAATGCTGGTAAAATTGAATCTTCTTCCTTCGGGACTGGTGGCGATGTTAGGATGACTAACCGCAGTAGTTCTAGCAATACTGTCGTTAATCAAATTAATACTCAAAGTTTGGGTAGCGGTACGGGCGGAAATGTGTTGATTCAAGGACAAAGGTTTTTGCGATCGACTGGTTCTTTTACTGATAGAAATGGGATAAATGCTAGCATTTCTACAGCGGGAAATCCTGGAAGTGTTGACGGCGGTAGTATTACAATTTATCACCAAGGTCTAGGATTAACCCCGTTTATTGTAGGTGATTCTGCAATTAATGGTACTGCTGGTGCAATTACTAGGGGAAATTCTAATTCTATTCAAACAATTTTGCGCGATAACTCCTATCTTTATACTCAAAAACAGGATGCCGATCGCATTCAAATTATCTCTGTACCGCCACCGCCCACGCCAACACCCGCAGCCACACCAACACCAACACTAACACTTACGCCATCACCTGTAATAAGTACGACTCCAAAATCTACGCCATCACCTACGCCAGCAGCTACTCCAACGCCTCTTTTAGTAACAAATCCAACCCCAGACCCGACACCATCACTTACGCCAACACCTGTAACAAATGAGACTCCAGCACCCGTGAGAACTCAAATCGCCCCGATCGCAATCATACCCCCACGCACACCATCACCGACGGCAACTCCAGCACCAACGCCAACACCCGAAAGTTCGATCGCACCAACGCCAACACCCCAAACTTCGATCGCACCAACATCAACATCAACACCCGAACCCCAATTTGCACTCGATTTCCCCGATCGCAATCGCATACCCGGTTTTCCCAACAGCATTCGACTACCCGAAGCCCCCAACCTACCAACATCATCCCCACTCTCACTACCGCCCCGCACCTCTCCCACACAGCCCTCAATACCCACAACGCCAACCGCGATCGAACGCATACCTGCAAACTCAACAATTCCCCCTGTTTCCCAACTCACCTCCCCGATCGCACCTCAACCCACATTCACATCAAATCCTGCGATCGCATCAAACTCACCATTCACAGCCCCTCAAACCTTTCAAACCCAGTCTGTAGCTCAAATTCCGCCAGCACCTGTAGAGGTGAATACGGCAACAAGTGCGATCGCACCTGCGATCGCAGTCAGCCAAAATCCTCAACAAGATCTAGCCTTTTTAATCGGCGATTTATTAGGAGCTCAAACCTCCATCAATCAAGACTCACAAACCAATGATTTATCCATTAAATGGCAGTTGGCTAACGGACAACAGATTCTTCAAGTAGTACCGCCTATTCCAACACCCCAGATTACCTTCATACCAGCTTCCGAAAAACCTCCCGAAAACCCACCTAATCTTGGATATTCCACCACCGAAAAACCAGATGGATACATAGTCTTAACTCCCACTCCTGTTGCAATAACTCCTCCCGCACAACCTGATGAAACCCCTCCAAATGAGTTAGCAACTATTTCCCAAATTCCTGTAGAAACCATAGAATTACCTCCCATAAATCCAACGCCCGCACCAACTACAGCACCAACACCAATAGTAATAGCAACGCCAATACCAGCACCAACACCAGTCCCAACTCCCGCGCCAAATTCAGCACCCGAACCAAAAGTAGAAACGCCAAATATTCCAGATATTCCCAATCTTTTCCCCGCTGAAATAACTCGTTTTAGTGTCGAACAAGCTTTAGCTCAAAATAATGGCGACGATGCTGTTGCTCAAATCGATAAACTCTTTGAACAAGACTACGAAAATTATTATGGCGAGAATTTGACAGATAAAAAAGTCAATGTTCAATATATTCAACAAACTCTAAAAAAGATTAAGGAAGAAACCGGAAAACAAGCTGTAATTATTTATGTAAGCGCCAGTATACAAGAGTTGTGGTTGATTTTAGTGGTTCCCGAAGGCCCTCCAATTATCAAAAAAGTACCCGGCACAACTAGCATGAAATTACAGGAAACTGTGAAAGATTTGCAGAAATCTTTGGCAAATCCAGCAACTTCAAAAAATACCAGTTATTTACCAAGCGCACAGGAACTTTACCAATGGTTAATTGCGCCAATTTCTCAAGATTTATCTGCATTAAAAATCGACACGCTGATTTTTTCCTATGATGCAGGTTTGCGCCAATTGCCCCTATCAGCTTTGCACGATGGCAAGCAATTTTTAATAGAAAAATATAGTCTCGGCTCAATTCCCAGCATGAGTTTAACTAATACTAATTATCAAAGTTTGCGGAATTCCCAAGTTTTAGCAATGGGTGCTTCAAAGTTTCCACACACCTATAAACCTGAATTACCAGGAGTACCCATCGAATTATCTACTATCGCCGGAACCAGAACTACAACGCCAAATCAATCGGCATTTCCTTTATGGCAAGGTCGTTCTTTTCTCAATCAAGAATTTACTCTGGAAAATCTGATACAACAGCGAAAAAAGCAGGCATTTGAGATTATTCATTTAGCTACTCATGCGAGTTTTCCCGAAGGTGTCAATGGACGAAAAGAAGCTGAGATTCACCTATGGAATCGGTCTTTGTCTCTGGATGACTTTAGGTTGGCTAAGTGGTATGATGGTAGACAAGTTGAGTTGTTGGTGCTGAGTGCTTGCGAAACTGCGATCGGCAATAACACAGCGGAAATGGGATTTGCTGGATTAGCTGTCGGTAGTGGTGTCAAATCAACGCTAGCAAGTTTGTGGAAGGTTAAAGATGTCGGCACTTTGCGACTGATGACTGAATTTTACGGTGATTTGCGATCGACCCCGATTAAAGCTGAAGCACTCAGACAAGCGCAACTGGCAATGCTTCACAAAAAAGACTTGCCTAACTTAGATTTATCTCACCCACATTTTTGGGCGGGATTTACAATAATTGGCAGTCCTTGGTAAAATAATTGGGATTTAGTATCTCAGGCTACTATCCGTTGATGTCATAAATTTGCTATGAATAGCAATACTCAACTCTATTGGAGCAAAACTTATGAACAAGTTCGATAAAATATTCAATTCAGAAAATACCTCCGAAGCCAGTTTGAGTTCAGAGGAATCCTTAGCAGCCGTAGCACTTGTCGCAGCCCTGGCAAATTCTCCTGACACTGATGCAGATATCTTAGAAAGCATACTTTGGGAATCGGAAATTTTTGCTGAATATTCGGAAGATGATATGTCAGCAATGCTCGAAAAACTCGCAGGTATTGCTACCAAAGAAGGTTTAGGAGCATTATTTAATACGGCTGGGAACTCCATGCCAGATGAATTTGTATTAGATACTTTTGCGATCACGGTAGCGATGTTTGTCGTAGATGGCGAAGTGTCTGACAAACATCAGCATTTTCTGAAGGAATTTCAGCAAGCATTAGGTTTGGAAGATGAGGAAGCTGATGAAGTTATTGAGGAAGTAATTACTGCATATTCTGAAGAAGATGGGGACTATTTTGAAGAAGATGGGGACTATTCTGAAGAAGATGGGGAATTGTACAAATCTCCAAAAGGCTATTTTACTGTTCCAATTCCAGTTGACCCCCAACGAGGTGGTAGAATTGAGGATGAACAAGAAGGCTGTGTGAATTTTTCTGACGATTTTGGCATTTTGCTGAAAATTAATTATGTCCCGATCGCAGGTGAAGTTGCAGAATTAGTTGAGTCTGTTGGGGAACTTGCTTATCTCAGTTCATTTGTCAACAATTATATTGATGGGGCAATTCTTGCTAAGTTGCCTAATTCCAAGTTACTCCACACGGAATCTTTGGAAGATGAAGAAGCATATTTTGCGGTCGTTGATATCCCTGGTGGTGCAACTATCACAGTGCAGACAGACTCTGTTCCAGTGACTCGGCTGAATGCCTACCGAGGAATTCTGGCTTTTATCGCTGAGGATGTTTGTTATACTGTGAGCTCTCAGAAAGTTTACAGGGAACCGGATGAACTGGGTTCGCTGGAGTCTGAAGTAGAGGCAATGATGGACAAAATTTTAGAGTTTATTGAGACTATTGAATTTGGTGCGCCTGAATAGATTTGATGGGCATAGGGCATAGGGCATAGGGCATAGGGCATGGGGCATAGGGATAAGCCAAGGCAAATGAGGACACCGCAGTGCCGTTTCCCTACCTGTGAATAAAGTGTACGATCGAGAATCGGCTAAAAAAACCGGTTCTCGATCGCAATTTTAGAACAATCAGTCAACCAAAGTCGATCGACAGCAGCAATTAGCTTAGGTAGTAGTCTGAGCTTCTTGCAACCTTTGCTTGAGTTCTTCCAGGGCGTTCGCCCAGCGTGGATCTGGCTGCACCGAGCCGGAATCAACGTTTGACGAAGTTGTGGCTGCTGGATTGCGGCGAGACTTGTTGTTGTCCCGACGGCGACTGCTTTTACCAGAACCTCCACCACCTTGACTGGGAGAAGCCTCGCGTCGCTGTTGCTGCGGCTGACCCTGGGAAGGTGCCGATGCTGATGCCAATTGTGGCGACTCCAGTGACTGCGGCTGATCTTCGTCGCCCTTGTCAGATTTACCCTTAGAGCGAGGCAGAGCCTTTTCTATTTTCAGCGGGTTTTCTTTGAACATCAAGCCGTTATATTTCTCAATAACTTGGTCTGCTTGTTCGTCAGTCAACACCGTCACAAAACCGAATCCTCTGCATTTACCAGTTTTGCGGTCTGTAATTACCTTTGTTGTTACCGACTCGCCTTCTGGCGCAAAAACATCTTGTAGTTCTTGGCGATCGAGTTCTTTTGGTAAATTGCCAACATACAAACGAATAGACATGAAAAATTCCTCCAGACTTGGATTCTAATTAACTTGCTCGAACAGCATTACCTGAATTGACATACTCCCCGTCGTAAACGAGCGGGGATTCTTGACACTGCTTGTATCCCAATTTCTTGGTCAACTGAATATTGACCACAGGGAAAGACGACATAACCGCAGAATCTGCGCGTTCCTCCGACCAACCTTGACAGCTTTCGCCACCTTTTAGACAAAGATAATTCACTCTCCTGAAGCCGCAACTTGGCCGCCTATGCAGAGAGATCTTAAATTTAAGGTTGTTCTGTAAACTTTTAGTCATCACTTAAATGTTGAGGCTATTGGCTATTCTGTATTGTTTGCTTCCGGTTTTGATTCAGAATGTTTTTAGCCAGTGCCGTGTAGAAATTTATTCCCAGGATGTCAATTGCCAGCGATCAGAATGCCAGTATTTAGTTTAATACGGTGATGGGTAAAATTGCTAACATTTTTTCAGTCATTAATTTTACCTCGCTTTTAATGCTGAGGACTACCTGATTTCCCTTGAATCGGGCAGGACAGTTTTTGACCATCACTTAAAGATATCACAGCATTGGGTAATAGAGCTAGTTATTTCGGGAAATTGGGAATTGGGAATTGGGAATCGGGCATGGGGCATCGGGCATCGGGCATTGGGAATAGTTTCTTTTTCTTCCGACTTCCATCGAACTTCTTCCTTCTTCCTTCCTTTGAAATCGAAAATCCAAAATTGCGAAGCATTGTTCGCGATCGCGCGGCAACCTCTAAAATCGATTCATTTCGCCCTGGAAAATGATGTATGCTCCCCAGAAGGCCGCAGCAAAGGCCAAAATCGCAGACCAGATGGGGTGTCCACTGTGACTAACTCTGCCACCTTCACTGCGAATGGTTTCGAGGTCGATCGCCACATTAGCACCCCGACGCAGCCAACCAGTCGCCACCACCAGTTTTCCCAGCAAATCTGTAGGGACACAACACTGTTGTGTCCTTCCTATGAATTTACTCAAAAATGACCACAAAGAGCCGATCGGGCCAAACCTCGAAACATAATGCAATCTCACCAACCCCGTCGCCGTCTGCAAAATCAAATCCTGTCCCAGCAAATTAGCCATACCCGATCGCCCCAAAAGCATCCCTTCCAACCGCACTGCTTGAGCATCTAAGGGCAAAGTCTCCGAATTTGACAAGATTTGAGGTAAACTCGGTTCAGCAATGTTTCTAGGCAGAATATCAGGGAAGAAATCATTAATTCGGAACAAAGTACCGAGACAAAAGCCGATCGGCAAACAGCCCCAAAGAATCGATCGATCGCCCCAAAGCCAATCCAACTGCCAAAAACTCGTCCGCGAAAGCATCCATCCAATCAGCCAAAGCACCCCTACAATCCCCAAACTCATCGGAATCCCAAAAAAAGGCGCACCCTGCAACAGTAGGGGCGGTGCCCCCGTGCCCGCCCTGGAATTATTCGTACCCGCCCGAAATATCGAGTCAAACAACTTAAACAGGACAAATTTGCCCTTAGTTGGCTGCAAAGTTCCGAGATTCGCCAAATCCAACTCAGTTTCCAACTCCCAGAATTTAGCATAAAGAGCCAACAACTTTAAACGTTCACCCACCAAAGGATGTCCGCTGTTAACCGTCAACCAATTGCGATAAGGATTGCTGACATCCCATAGCAAAATCTCTTCCAAGGGCGCGTGTAATCCAGCAGAACCTATGGTTACAGCTTCCCTGATTCCCACCGGAAAAAGCAGATCGAAACCTTCAAGAAAAAAGCTAGTTTGCTGCTGCTGTTCAATATTTTGCGCCATCCCGATCGCAATTTTAGCCAAAGCCCGCGTCAAACCATTGGGATTCCCGGTAATTTCCGCAGCCGTGCGATCGCTCAAATATACCCTGTGGCGCGATACCCACAACATCGGCCATCTCAGCAACTTATAAATTCCGTAACTCCCAGCCGAAATCAAGGCGGCCAAAACTTTGACAACAGAACGAAAAAACGCGATCGTAATTAAAGCAGATAATCGCTCTTCCCAGTGAGTGACTTGCCAATAAATCATGTAAGGAATCTGCATGACTAAAACCGCCAACGACATCGGCGCAAAATCCCAATGGGCGATGTGTCCCAATTCTCGTGCCAAAATCGTGGCAATTTCATCTTCCGTCAATCGATCCAAAAGTCCCTGACTGACAACAATCCGAGCAAATCTGGGTAAACAGCCGTAACTGAAAGCTACTGGTACATCAATTGGTAACAGTTTGAGCATCGGCGCTGGCATATTTTGCTGCTTACAAAAACTGCGAATCACCCGATTAGCTTCTTTGCTGGATTTCAGTAAAGTTATTCCTCCCAAAGGTTCGATGCCGCAAATCAGTTTTAGCAGTGCGTCTGTCAGCCAGGGAGAGGAGGCTAGTAGCAATCCAAAAATGAATTGAATAAACTGAGTTGGATCGCGGTAAAAAAGTTGAATTGGTGTGAAAAAAGGCAGTCTGGTAAATATGTACAACTGAACTAACAGACTATTAATGTTTGTCAGCAGGAATTCCAGGATGAATCGGGTTAGGAAAAATAGTGCGATCGTACTTGCGATCGCCTCTACCCACAAACCCTCTAATTTCATGGCTTTGAGTTTGCGCCACCCCGCAGGTGCGCGCCCAGAATTGCGCCAACTGAGTTCGTAAGTATCTGGAGTGATGGCTTCGGGGATATCTGTCGGAGAATTGCGATCGGGCGCGGTTGTTGTTGCTTCTGCTTCGGAATTCTTGACTAGCGATGGTTTGGGGGGTGCAGGGAGTGGTGGAATATGTGGTGATTTGAGACTTTTTTGCCCGCCAGTCTGCTCAAAAGGTACAAATTCTGTTTTGGTGTCGGCTGATGGTTTGTCGGCTGTTGGCGATATTTTGGGCAACTCAGTGCCAATTTCAAAGGCGACGAATCCAGTTTCTGGGGGAGTTTCTGGTGGTTTTGGGGGATGACGATCGATTAATTGAGCTAAAGTGCGATCGGCCCAAGTTTTGACTTGAGGGTTGGGATTTTCGGTGAGGGAAGTGCAGAGTGCGATCGCGCCTTTGAGATTACCGGTTGTGGTGTATGCAGCCACCAAGCGCATTTTTGCCCGTGTAGCCAGGGATTTATCGACTGCGGTTTCAGCAACAGATTCCAAAAGCGCGATCGCCCTTGGGTAATCCCGTTCTTTCAAAGCCGTTAAACCAGCCTCCAGAGATTGTTTCACAGATGAATCCGCCGAATTTTGATTGTTTGGAGATGCCATGAGACTAAGATAGCTTGCGCGATCGATAGATTACGGTTCTAACACAGCTCCATTTCAATGTATATAGCGTAGGTTGGGTAGAGCGATAGCGAAACCCAACTCTTCTAAAATCTAGTAGCCAAAATTACGAGACGGTAGGGACACAGCACTGCTGTCTCCTAAAATCTAGTACCCAAAATTACGAGACGGTAGTAGGGACACAGCACTGCTGTCTCCTAAAATCTACTAGCCAAAATTACGAGACGGTAGGGACACAGCACTGCTGTCTCCTAAAATCTACTAGCCAAAATTACGAGACGG
>NZ_JAKJHX010000034.1:37348-43181 GCF_021648855.1 Tychonema litorale BBK16
TAGTAGGGACACAGCACTGCTGTCTCCTAAAATCTAGTAGCCAAAATTACGAGACGGTAGTAGGGACACAGCACTGCCGTCTCCTCTTATTCGCTACAATATTATTGTGGTTTTAATCTACAATTAAATCAATCCTCACCCCCACATTTATGCCCATTGACGACGAAGATTTTCAACCCGAAATCAGCGACGATCGCAAACTGCAACTCTTCACAGACAGACACGAATTTACCCGCCGATTTGCCTCTTATTTAAACGATGACCCGCCTCCCGCAAAAATTTTGTATTTTTTCGGCGATGGAGGTAACGGCAAGTCATTGCTCCTCAAACACTTGGAGTATCACTGCTGCAAAAGATTTTCGCCGCAGGTTTGGCAACAATGGCGCGCACTCCCAGAATCAAGGGCGGCCGAAGTTGCTGATTTTGTCCGCCACGCTGAACCTAAAACCTACACTCCCATACCAGTAGTCAGACATGATTTCGGATTGATACCGATTAAAGAAGATAAACCCCAAGATAGATTTTACGGCTTGCTAATGTTGCGGCGAAATGTCGCAGAAGCAGCAAAGAAATATAAATTTAAATTTCCTAATTATGACTTTGCGTGTTTTTGGTATTTGCTGAACAAAGGCGAGTCTGACGCAACTCTCAACCAACTTTTTCCCAACGATTTGATTGATTTTTTGACACCTGTAGTTGAAACCTTTGCCGGATTTCCCGTGGTGTCGCAAGTAGCGGCGGGGCTGAAATTAATCGATAAATTCGGTGGCATTAAGCGAACGATGAAATTAATTCAAACTCGCTTGGGTGTCAGCGACGAAAAGGCGGATGAGATTCGCAGCAAAGATATTGATACTGAATTAATCGATTGTTTGCCGAAATTATTTGCCGGGGATTTGAATGCAGCAATGGTTGGGAAACATAAACCAGATCGCCTCGTGATGCTGTTCGATACTCACGAGAAAATGTGGGATGCCAAACGCAATTCTCAAGGCGCAACTTTTTGGTATCAAGATGAGTGGTTTCGGCGGTTGTTGAGGGCATTGGATTACAAATTGGGGATTGTGGTTGCTGTGGCGGGGCGAGATTGTCCTGTCACACAACTGCGGTGGCCGAATGCGGCGAAGTTTCCGATTCCCGAAGATTATATAGATGCCCAATTGGTGTGGCATTTGTCTCCGGCTGATGCTAGGGATTACTTGCACAAAGTGGAGATTGACAAGGCTGATTTGGCTGATGCTGTAATTAAATATGCCAGCGTCAATCCCGATGATAGTTGGGAGAATTTGCAGGTACATCCGTTTTATTTGGGTTTGTGCGCGGATGTGGTGTTGGCAGAAAGAAGGCGGGGAGTTGAGTTGCTGGCGTCGGATTTTGCACGGATTCCGAAGTTGGAAAATAAGACGGCGGAGTTAACGGATCGGTTGCTGAGTTATGTAGATCGCGAAGTGCGATCTGCGGTGCATTCGCTGAGTGCTTGTCGCGCTTTCGATCTGGATTTGTACATGAAATTGGGAGCGGGTTGTCACTTCCAGGCAAGTAGTGCAAATTTTGAGATTTTGACTGGTTTTTCGTTTGTGTGGAAATCGGAAAAGCGGGGGGATAATTGGTATCGAATTCATGATTTATTGCGGCGCTTGGATGCGGAAAGGGATAATCTGAAAACTCGCAGGGCTCATGAGGTTTTAGAGGGGCATTATCGGGAAGTGGGGGATGGGGCTGAGGCAATTTTTCATGCTAATCGCTTGGATTGGCTGCGGGGTGTGGAGGAATGGGAAGAGGTGTTTAATGGAGCTTTGAACAAGAGTCGTTATGGGGAATGCAAGTCACTGCTAGGAGTTAGAGAGGAGTTGTGGATTAAAAGTGATTATTCGCTGGGACTGATTTCACGAGCTGAAGGATTTTACTATACTGTATTAGCTCGATATGCAGAAGGAAAACAAGAGTATTTAGAAGCAGTTGCAGCTTACGATCGCGCACTCATCAGAAATCCTGACGATCGAAATACGCTCCGCAGCAAAGGGTTTGCGCTGCTAAGTCTGGGTCAGTTACAGGAAGGTCTAGGAGAATTTGAGGTTGCAAAACATTCTTTCTCAGATGCGCTCGCTACCTGTAATTTAGCTTTACTTATTTCACCGGATTATATTAGTGTTTTCAACATCAAAGGGCTGGTGCTGAACTGTCTGGGTGATGTGCAGGCAAGCCTAAGAGAATTTGAGACTGCAAAACAGTTTTACTCAGATGCGATCGCAGTCTTGAATTCTGCTTTACTTATTGCACCGAATGAGAATTATTTTCTCGGCAGCAAAGGGAATGTGCTCGACAGTCTGGGTGATTTGCAAGCACAGCTAAGTGAATTTGAGGCGGCAAAACAGTCTTACTTTGATGCGATCGCAGCCTATAATTCTGCTTTATTTATTGCACCGGATTCTATCGGTTATCTCAACAACAAAGGGAATGTGCTGAGAGCTTTGGGTGATTTGCAAGCAAAGCTAAGTGAATTTGAGGCGGCTAAACAGTATTATTCAGATGCGATCGCAGCCTATAATTCTGCTTTAATTATTGCACCGGATAATATTGGAGCGCTCAACAACAAAGGGAATGTGCTGAGAGCTCTGGGTGATTTGCAAGCACAGCTAAGTGAATTTGATGTTGCAAAACAATCTTATTCTGAGTCGATCGCAGGCTTTAATTCTGCTTTACTTATTGCACCGGATTCTATCCATGCTCTCAATAACAAAGGCAATGCGCTGCAAACCCTGGGTGATTTGCAAAAACAATTATCCGATCTACAGGAAGCACTAAAAAATTGGCAAGAAGCGCTCGAAATGTTTAATCGATATTTAGCCATTTCTCCTAACAACGATCGTCTTCGTAATAGACGCGATTCGCTGCAAGAATTCCTCAATAATTTGGGTGACGATACTGTCAGCAGTTAGCCCGATCGCAATTAGTAAAGACGCGGCATTCAGGAGGAGGAAGTGTCGAGTTAACTTACACCAAAAGTTCACAGGATTTACGCACTCCGACAAAGAAACCGGGTTTTTGCCCGAATCTACGAATCACAACCAAGAATTCTCGTAAAAACCCGGTTTCTGGCCACCCGCGCGTAATTCAAGAAACCGGGTTTTTGGCCAAATCTACGCATCACAACCAAGAATTATCGAAAAAACCCGGTTTCTGACCACCCGCACATCAGCCCTAAGACTTGATACCTGACGACGGATAATTCTTGCTCTATTCCGATTCCAGGTATTGCTTGTAAGCCACCTCATCGCCACCAAAAGAATCGATATTACAAGTCATCAAATTTCTCGATCGAGGTAGGAATATTAAATTTTACTGACAAACTAATTAACGCAGGAAGTTTTAGGAGTATACTAAAGAAGTAAAATATCGGAAACCCCTTCTAAAGGATTTTGAGCTAACAGTCCATAATTACTGTTCTCAACTATACATTTCTCTGTTCACAAGTGGGGAGCTCTTTATTGATTGTTACCTTGGCTACAAACAATAGGGATGAGAGGATTGTAGTGAAAATAGAAAATATCGAAACCGAGCAATTTGTAACAATTCTCTCGATCGCAACTCTAGACTTAATGATTTTTATCGAATTGCTCTCAAAGTTGCAGACTGACTTCTGTTTTTCAATCTAGTAGAATTTCATAACTTTCAAGTTTGAATTGCTTAATCCTATGCTGGAGTATCTTCCCCCACTCAACGATCATAATTTGCCCTATCCCGACACGATTCACCCGATAGTGGTGCATTTTGCGATCGCAATGGTTTTATTTGCAGTGTTATGCGATGGAATTGGCTATTTCACACGCAATACTCGACTCTACGAAGTTAGTTGGTGGAATTTGTTTTTCGCAACGATTTCTATCTTCATTGCCATTATTTTTGGACAAATTGAAGCAGGACTGGCGGAACCCTACGCAGCAGCCGAGTCAACGTTGAATCTGCATACACTCCTGGGATGGTCATTATCTGGCATTCTGGCCGCAGTGACGGCATGGCGATATGTGTTGCGCTCCCGCAATCCGAAGTCATTGCCACTTCCATTTTTAGGAGTTGGTGTTTTATTAGTTGGGCTGGTCTGCACTCAGGTATATCTAGGAGATTTACTGGTTTGGGTATACGGGCTCCACACAGTTCCCGTGGTGGAAGCGACAAGGACAGGAGTTTTACAATGAGTCCTGATTCGATCGAGCAACTAAAAGCTCAAGTCGGTGCAAATGGATTGCCCTATGCAATTCCCATTCATCCTAATTTAGTACATTTGACCCTGGGATTGTTTATTGTAGCGATCGCCTTCGATATTGTCGGCGTACTATTCCCCCTAGAAAAACCTGTCTTCAAATTTTTGGAAATTCCAGCCGCGCGATCGAACTTCTTCGATGTGGGCTGGTACAACATGGTGGCCGCATCAGTAATTACCTTCTTTACAGTCGCCGCCGGCTTCTACGAAATTATGCTCGCAACACCACCAGCAGATGTCAAAAGTGCCTGGGGCTTGCAGGCAATGGAAACCATGCTCTGGCACGGAGTGGGCGGCGTATTGCTGCTGTTTCTAATTGTAGGAATGACCGTGTGGCGTGGCTTTCAGCGGTTTATCTGGCGCAAAGACCGTTCCCAACAGGTGCAGTGGAGTTATTTGCTCGCGGGCTTGGGCATCTTTGCGCTGATGTTTGTCCACGGCACTCTGGGAGCGCAACTAGCAGCCGAGTTTGGCGTGCATATCAGCGCCGATGCCCTGTTGCGCTTGGGAGAAAATCCGAATTTGGTGTTGAAGTGATGGAACAAATCAAAACTCGCACAATTTTAACATTAGGAATCATCGCGATCGCCCTTGGCCTTGTCAGTTGGTGGATGGGCCAGCAGTCTTATTCCTGGTTTCCACCCCAGGCTTCGGCCGAATCTGTTTTGGTTGACCAGTTGTTTAGCTTTCTGGTGACGATAGGGACATTTATTTTCCTGGGCGTGGTGGGTACGCTGAGCTACTCAGTGCTATTTCAGCAAGCAGGCAAATACGACTCCAGCGATGGCCCCCACATTGAAGGCAATGTGACCCTAGAAATTGTCTGGACGGTGATTCCCTTGGTTTTGGTAATTTGGATTGCAGGCTACAGCTACCAGATATACGATCGGATGTCGATTCTCGGGCCGATGGAACACGTTCATATGGGCATGGGAACCGCACAAGCCGCGGGTATTGAGAAGACAGAGGCGGCTATGGACGATCGCCCGCCAACCGAACAAATCGAAGTCTATGCTCGCCAGTGGGCATGGGAGTTCCGCTATCCCCATGCCGAGCAAACCATCACCAGCACCGAATTGCATATCCCCAACCAACAGCGGATTAAACTAGCACTGCATTCGGAAGATGTGCTCCACGGTTTTTTTGTACCCGCATTTCGCATCAAACAAGACCTGATTCCCGGACGAGTAATTGATTTTGAATTTACCCCAATTCGAGAAGGTCGCTATCGGCTGCGCGATTCGCAGTACAGCGGCACCTATTTTGCCGCCATGCAAACGGATGTGGTAGTGGAATCGCCGGCAGCCTACCAACAATGGCTTGCCACCGCTGCGGCCCAACCTCCGATCAAAGCCTATAACCGGGCATTTGACGAATATCACCGCGCCCACAATCCCATCAGCACGGGCTGGAAAATTGTTGAACCCGCCTCTCCACCTGTTGTCAATTACCAAAAAGCTGGGTCTAAAGCCCCGTCCTTCTAGGACGGCTTTAATTTTCTTGATTCTATCAGCAAATCATAGTATAATAGAGTAAGTAAATAGCTTTTTTATAATGAAAGCAAGGTATCAG
>NZ_JAKJHX010000035.1:0-30502 GCF_021648855.1 Tychonema litorale BBK16
TTGCTTTCATTGTTTACTATTGTTTGATTGTTCTATTTTACCATGTATTGCTGATATAATTAACAGAAATGAAGAGAATTAAAGCCGTCCTTCTAGGACGGGGCTTCAGACCCAGTTTCTTGGTGATGCATAATTCAACGATCCAAACCCGCCAAAGAATTGCAGTGGCTAGGTTGGCTGTAGCAAATAGACCCCTCCCAACTCAACTAGGAACTGGCGATGGAACTTATATAGAAGCCCTCGCTTATCCGATCGGAGATCTCACTTGCGAATATAATGCGCGGTCTAATTAGGGTTTGCTGTGCCATTAACCCAGAAGGCCCCTGTCAATGTTGTGCGTATTACAAAGCCCAAACTATTGACGTTCGCAATTAAAGGCTCTAGCTTATATAGGGGCTTGTGTCTACGAATATTTGCGGATCTACTAATCATCAGTTAGTATGTACTTACGTGTTAGGGGTTTTGTTTAAAATTGTTTTGAGTTAGGAGCTTTAAGACCAACCACTTAAAACCTAGTTGATCGTTATTGCTAGCTTAGCTTTAACATCACTGGCAGATTCCCAAAACTATTGTTCTGCTTAAGTAAATTAACCCAGGAAAATCGCAAGTAGACCGATCGCAAATCTGCAAGCTACTTTCTCAAACAGATTATGGAAAGCTGATCAAAAAAATCCGAAGCATCTGCTTCAATGCAAAACCAGAGAAAAGACTCTCCATTGAGTCTGAAAAGTTGTCCGTCTCTGACACTGTTGTGTTTTAGCGATCGCAATGTCGTAATCTCAAGCTTTGATTTATTTTTTCATGGCTACACATGAATTTTGAACAAGCCACCGTCGATACAGGGTATGTGAATTTCAAGAAGATCAACACTCGCCAGCCACGGGTGAAATGTATACGGTAGATCAAAAATCTCATGAAAAAGTTTTTGAGAATTCCTGTTATTGCCTATTCCCAGATGTAAAAGATCTGTGTTGGACAGATGCACTCGCAGACAGAGCAGACGGAAAGCAAAAGACAAAACACAAAGCCATAGATCAAGCCTTGGGCTTCATCGTTTAAAACCTTGCTTCTAGTTTGGTGATAATTGCAATGCTATCAAATATCAAGATAGCAGGAATTTATGTTGATTTAAAATCAGTCAATTCATCACTGTCCCAGTCAAAATACCGAGTGTAAAACTGTGCAATTTAATTGTCTAAATCTGAGATTATTTCGTTTTCAATAATTAGTGTGTTCTCTACAAATTGTGAGTTGATTAAATCATGAAAGGCATCTACCAAAAACCTGTGTTTGCTACCCAACAAGTCGGTGTCCCAACCGAA
This sequence comes from Tychonema litorale BBK16, assembly GCF_021648855.1. Classification (GTDB taxonomy): domain Bacteria; phylum Cyanobacteriota; class Cyanobacteriia; order Cyanobacteriales; family Microcoleaceae; genus Microcoleus. The sequence continues at coordinate 1,323 of NZ_JAKJHX010000035.1, forward strand.
ATCACAGACAAAAACCCTCGAATTGCAGCTACTAATATACTACTAAAAAATCTACTTTTTATCGATGCGAGAGTAGAAAATAAAGATCGCTTGGCCAGAGGGGTAACAGTCGGTACAGAGGTGTTTTTTGTCGATTCTATGCAGGATGGGGTCGAGCAAATTACTAGGATTTTGGCGAATTGGAGCGATTTAGAAAGCGTTCAGATAGTTTCTCACGGTCGATCGGCAGGAGTGCAACTAGGGTCGATCGAACTTAACAGCGATAACATAGAAAGCTACAGCTATTTGTTGCAGCAGTGGGGAAAATCCCTCGGCGAGAGAGGGGATATTTTGTTGTTGGGATGCAGTATCGCAGCAGGGGAGAGTGGTAAGGCTTTTGTGCGGAGACTGGGCGACATTACTGGTGCTGATATTGCAGCTTCCGATGATTTGACGGGGAGTGCAGCACTGGGCGGTGACTGGGAATTGGAATTTGCGATCGGGCAAATAGAGGCTACTATCGCGATCGAACCAGAGGTGCGGGAAGCCTATAGTTACACCCTCGCAACATTGGTTGATGAGAGCTTCAGCAACGGTACTGTTCTGGGGCCTTGGATCTACCGAGGAACTGAAGGGGCACTTTACGATTCCGCTAGCGGCATTCCAGCTAACTTGCAAGCTATCCCCGGCCTCACTGGCGGAACGGTATCCGGCATACTTCCAGGCTTAGGCGAGGATACTCCGGGCAATGGGGTTCTGAAATTCACTCCAGCAGTCCAAAACCGAGAGACTTTTGTCATCTATAACAACCCCATTGCTGCGACTGGGGGGCTGAAGGTTCGTTTTAATTTCTTTGCCTATAACAGAGGTACTATGCCGGGGCCGGATGGTCTTCTGCTTGGTGCAGATGGTATTAGTTTTTTCCTGATTGACGGAACAGCTACCCCAACAAGGGCGGGAGGTTTTGGTGGTTCTCTGGGCTATGCTCAGAATACTAGAGTCAATTCACCGTCACCGGGTCTTAAAGGGGGTTATTTAGGTGTTGGATTGGATGAGTTTGGCAATTTTTCTAATCCCACAGCAGGGCGTGTGGGTGGTGTGGCAGCTTTGCCTGATTCCGTAGGGGTTAGAGGTAGGGAAAGCACGTCTTATCAATTTTTAACTAATGCTCAAATCGCGATCGGCATAGATAATAAGGATGCCAGCGTTCGCACTGATGCTAAAAGAAGTGTCCAAATCATTTTGTCCCCGCCTTCTTCGCCAACGCCTAATCGTCTTGAGGTTTATTTTGATTTAAATCAAAATGGTATTTTTGAGCCGGGCGAGACGGTGATTGTTATACCAGATCTGGTGTCAGTAAATGGGGCAGTTCCATCTACCTTTAAGTTTGGCTTTGCTGCTGCGACGGGGGGGCACACGAATGTTCATGAAATCAGCGATGTAATTGTTGAAACTATAGATGCGCCTACACTTGTTGCTGATGTTTCTATTGTGAAAACAGGGGCATTGTCTGCACGAGTTAGCAGCACGATTACTTACACAATTACTTCTACTAATAATGGGCCTAACGATGCTGAAAGTGTATTAATTCAAGATCCATTGCCTGTGGGCTTGGATTTCATTAGCGCTGATAATAATGGTGTATATGATCCTAGTACGCGGACTGTTACTTGGCCGGCGATCGCAACTTTAGCCAATCAAGCCAGCACCATCCGTACTATCACGGCGAGAGTTCTGCCAACATTAAACACAACTTTAACTAATGCTGCGTTTAGTAGTTCTAGCACTTTTGACCCGAATAAAGCTAACAACAATGGTTCGCAAAATATCTCTCAAGTCCAAACTAGCGTTATTAATGTCGCTGACCTTGTGACGACTAAGGTGGGGCCTAATAATGCTGCACCTGGTGAAGTAGTTAGTTACACGATCGCGACACGCAATATTGGGCCAAGCACAGCAGATAATGTGACCATTACCGACAGCATTATTCCTGGTTTAACGGGTGTCAGTGTATCGGATCTAGGAACTTATAACACGACGACTGGGATTGTGACTTTCCCGGCTGTCAGCTTGGCTAATGCTGCTAGCACAAATCGTACTATCAGCTTTGTGGCACCCAATTCTGGCACTGTCAGTAACACAGCAAGAAGTACGTCATCTACTTTAGACCCTATTCCTGAGAACAATAATGGCACTGCACCGGGTTCTCAAGTGAGCACTACTCTGACACCTAGTGCTGATGTCATTACTACCAAAAGTGGGTTTACGAATGCTACTGAGGGTTCGATAGTTAGTTACACAATTACTACACGCAATATCGGGCCAAGCACAGCAAATAATGTCACGATTACTGACAGTATTATTCCGGGATTGACGGGAGTTACGGCATCAAATGAGGGGACTTATGACGCTACGACTGGAGTGGTGACTTGGCCTCCTGTGGCGATCGACAATGCTACTACGGTACTTCGGACGATCGGCTTCGTCACGCCAACCACCCTGACTGCAATCAGCAACACGGCAAAAAGTACCTCTGTCACTGCCGACCCCAACATCAACAATAATAATGGTTCCGAACCAAGTGCGACGGTGACTACGACTGTCACGCAAACACCTACGCCAATACCTACGCCAACACCTACGCCGATCCCGATACCAATACCTACGCCGACACCGATTCTGCCACCCAACCAACCCCCGATCGCGAACATCGGCAATACCACAATACCGCCCAAAAGCAGCATACCCGTCAGTGGACTAGGAGGAACAGACCCAGACGGAACGATTGTTTCGTTCACTATTAATACTCTGCCTTCCAGCAACCAAGGTGTGTTATTCCTGGGGAATCCAAGTCAGGGAGTGCGGGTAACACCTGGTCAAGTTCTGACACCGAATCAAATTAGCCAGTTGTTTTTCGAGTCGGGAGTAGGTTTCACGGGGGCAAGCTTTACTTATAGCAGCCAGGACGATCGCGGTAGCAGCAGTTCGGCATCTGAAGTTTCTCTAAGTTTACCGAAGTTCAACGAACCGCCAATACCTGTCAACACCGATACTTCGGTGAAGCCGAACGCTACCGTCAAACTCTCTGGACTCAAGGCCAACGACTCGGACGACTCGATCGCCTCTTATACCATCAATAGCCTTCCCGCAACCAACCAAGGCACCCTCTTCTTAGACGATCCAACCAAGGGCGGAGTAGCGATTACAGCGGGTAAAGTGCTGACGACTGATCAAATCAACCAGCTATTTTTTCAAGCAAAACCCAATTTCGTCGGGGCTAGTTTGACCTACAGCGCCACAGACAGCCGGGGTGCTATCAGTCCCGCCCCTGCTACAGCAAGCCTGTTACCGCTTCCGGTTAACCAACCACCCGTCACCAACAACTCTAGTGTGAGTTTGTTCCCGGACAGTATTCTCAAAATCTCTGGATTGGGAGGAACCGATGCTGATGGCCAGGTGGTTTCTTACACGATAAATACTGTGTTGCCACCCAAGGAAGGTACATTGTTCCTGGGCAATCCGACAAGTGGCGGAGTGCCGATTACCTTCGGTCAAGTTTTGACCCCGGCTCAAATTACTGAGGTATTTTTTCAGTCTAGTAGTAGTTTTACGGGAGCAAATTTCACTTATACCGCTACGGACAACGTCGGCGATAGCAGTTCCGCCGTGGGTATTGTCTCTGGCCTGACGCGGTTCGTTAACCCACCTACGCCAACACCTGCACCGACACCTGCACCGACACCTCCGCCAACACCTACGCCTGCACCAACACCTGCGCCAATACCAACGCCAACACCTGCGCCAATACCTACGCCTTTACCGATACCGATACCGATATCGATACCAACACCTGCGCCAACGCCGACACCTGCAACAACACCGACGCCAACATCAACAAGCTTATTTATCCCAATCCCAGTATCGGAAGCAGATACAGGTTGTGGTTGTCAACCTCTGCCCTTGTTGCCTGCACTAAGATTTATGCCGCCACAACGGCGGCCAAGTCTCAACTTTGAGTCAAATGCCACAGAGTCGATTAATATCCAAAAAAGTCTCCTCGGCACTCCTGGAAATGATTATTTAACCGGTTCTGATGCTAATGAACTGTTTGTTTCTTTCCGTGGAGACGATACAGTTTTGGGGGAAGGTGGGTCAGATATTGTATTCGGCGATCGACAACAAGATTTTATCGCTGCCGGAAGAGGTAATGATATCGTTTATGCCGGCAAGGAAAATGATGTTGTGTTCGGAGGTAAAGATGCCGATCGCATTTTTGGCGATCGCAATTCTGACACACTTTATGGTAACAGTGGCCTCGACACGATCGTCGGTGACAATGGTAACAACATTGCTCTCACTGCTAATGACGGCGACTTGATTTTTGGTGGTGAAGGTGCTGATGCGATCGCTAGCAATCAAGGTAATGACACCGTTTACGGAGGCAAAGGTGCTGATATCGCCTTTGGTGGCAAGGGCAATGAGGTGATTTGGGGCGATCGGGGTGGGGATACTTTGTTGGGTGACAACGGAGACGATTCGCTGTTTGGCGATGCCTTCAACTCTCTGCTAACTGACTCTGACGGGCGAGATTTGCTGCTTGGGGGAGGCGGGAATGATTTGCTGAATGGTCAGGAAGATGATGATACTTTGGTTGGTGGTAGCGGCCGCGATTTGGTGTTTGGAGGCAAAGGAGGCGATCGTATTTACGGCGAAACCGACTCTGACACTCTCTACGGCGGCAGAGGTTCTGACACGATAGTCGGCGACTACGGTAGCACTGTTCGTAGCAACATGGCTACAAACGAAAGCGACTTAATTTTCGGCAATGACAATAACGATGTCATCGGCGGTGGCTGCGGTGAGGATACCATTTTGGCTGGCAAGGGTAATGACTTAGTTTATGGCGGCAAAGATCATGACATGATTTGGGGCGAACTCGGTGCTGATACGATAGTTGGCGATGAGGGGGATGATTCGCTTTATGGTGGTTTGCAAAACCAGTTAGTGTCTGATATTGATGGCCGCGATTTGTTGTTTGGGGCAGACGGGAACGACTTCCTGAATGGTGGTGAGTCTTCAGACTCTCTGAGTGGGGGTTTTGGTAATGATATTGTTCAAGGTGGCAATGATGATGATTTGGCCCACGGTGATGCTGGTAATGACTTACTATACGGTGATGACGGCAGTGATATTTTGTGTGGCGATGATGGTAATGATACCATTTTTGGGGATGAGGGTAATAACGGCGAATCTGTAGGTGCGATCGGGAAACAAGACTGCATCAACGGCGGTAGTGGCGATGACTTGCTTTATGGCAATGAAGGGCAAGATACTCTCAACGGCGATGGCGGCAACGATACTCTTTACGGAGGGAAAGATCACGACATTCTCAATGGAGGCGCAGGAGATGACTGGCTTTGTGGCGACGAGGGGGATGATACTTTAATTGGGGGTATTGGAAGCGATCGATTCGTCTTAGGTAGCCACACTGGTAGCGATACAGTTCTCAATTTTGAAGTAGGAGTTGACAAGTTTGCCCTGGCTGGTGGACTGAGTTTCCAACAGTTGAAAATTAGTCAAACTGGGAGTGAATTCTTACTACAATTAGCTGGAACCAATCAAGTTTTGGCTAAGGTAATGGGGGCTAACAATTTAATTACAGCGTCCGATTTCCTTTCAGTTTAAATCCAGAATAGAAATTAACTGATATCAATTCTGGTTGCACCGGAATGATAGAGGACACGGCAGTGCCGTTTCCCTACGCCAGATTAATTGTAGGGACACGGCACTGCCGTGTCCTCTCCTCATTTCGGGTAATATTAATTCCGATGCAACTTCTATTAAATATCAAAAAGCGCCCCAATAAATAGAAGAATCGCCCTCAGCATTTCTCGCTGTTTTACTAACATTATCCACTTGATTTTCCAGTTCAGGAGCAGTAACAAGCGATGGTAAAGACCTAATTCGCAACTCATTTAGCAAACTGTGAATATGACGCGGCTCAGCATCAATAATACTCGCTAGTGGAAGCAAATTTTTAACTGCATATTGTCCGAGCCGATCGTTAATACTTTCTGCTAAATACGATAACATAATATATCTGCTAGCGCTACTAATAATATGAAAAGTTTTATTAAACTCATCGAAGTATTGAGTGCCTGGTATATCTGTGCCAATGCGGGTTTCATCACTCAAAAATAAGTCTACATTAATTTGACTAGCCGCCGAAACTGTAGCTTTAGCCAGCCAGATTAAATCTAAAATTGGTTCAGATTCGCGATCGTGAAAAATCAACCGCTGCAAACCCGATCGCAATTCGGACGAATTCAAGGTATTTTGCCATTCTAGACACCAATCGCAGCTTTTTGTGTTGCGGGCGAGTTTTACCGTTGTCGGGCGTTCTATTGCATCTTTCAGCAAAGAAAGACAGCCAACCTCCAAGGCAAATTTGGCAGAAATTGAATCGTGCAGTATCCGGTTGGAGTCAATATAATCTTTGCGCCAATGTGCATCCGGTATCAAAACTTTTTCACTCGAACAAAGCGTGTTGTTTGCAGTAAGAATCGGTATATTTTTAACTGCAACTCCCTCTAAAAATTGTTGGGATTCCAGGCGGTTGAGTACCTGAATCACACAGTTTTTGTCCGCTTCATTTAAACAGGTGTTGCCGTACTCTGCTGATAGTTCAGTGAGGAAATCCAAGTAGTCTTGTACAGCGGGCGAGATTCTTTGTCCTAACAACTGATAAACTTCGGAATGGCAATTAGAAATCGGTATAGTTGTGCGGCGATTTCCGAAAAAAGCAACATCATCTAAAAAAGCGTGTTTTGGTTGCCAAAACTTGGCGGTAGACTCATCCCACAGACATTCGCGGTGAGCAAATCGCTCTTGAATTTTCCGCTTGCGATCGCCCAAAACACCACCTTTTACCAAAGTATCATAAAAATACTTGTAAATCGCATTTACTGATTCTACTTGTGTCTTTTGATTGTTGGATAATTTAATTTCAACTGTCATTTCTTCAAAGTTTTATGATAGTATCAAAGTGGTCAAAAACTATATTTGGTTCTACAGGCTCAAAACCAAGTGCATTCCTGATTTCTACCTTCAGCAAGTCTCGCTGAGGACGTGCAAATATGAACTTTTGGCTGGCAACTAAAGGAGCATCTTGAATGAAACATAAGTCTTTAGCACGGTACAGTTTAGCTTCAGGTTTGGCAGCACCGAAATATGGGCTTAACTTCTCAGGATTTGCCTCGACGGGAAGCCAAGGTTTATCTGCAAGTGATTCTGGAAGCGTCTTGTTGGTGTTGGCAATTCTGGTATTTTTGAGCGCATCCCAGTTGTCAATAATGTAGTTGAAAACAGCAATGCAGCTACCGGAAACAGCAGTGACACCCGATCGATTTGCGGTTTGAATGAGATTGTCAACGCAGGCTAAAATGTCATCGGCATTAGGATTTTGCCTCATTCCCAAATCGGAGAAAAACTTTAGCCAAGTTTCAGAATCCTGCGAGTAAAATTCCATGTCTGGAATCACTGCTATATTCCCGATTATATTTCTAACTACCTCACTGAAAGGATTGTATATCAATTCTGCCGATCGCAATCTCCTGTCACTACAGCGCACCAGACGAGACTTTTTCAGCTCTTCCTGGAATCCAAAAGCATTTTCTCCTGCATTTTCTAACTCAATGCTGGCTTTAGTCAAGTTATCCCGAATCCAAGTTAGCGCGATTAACTGTTCTTCCGGGGAAAACGACGCATATTCTGACAACAAACAGTCGCGAATCAGTCTCGCGCGGTTGAGTATTGGTACTTGCAAAAGCTGGAATAGCGGCATCCATTCCCTAGATTTTCCGATGCGTAAAAGTCGCAAACTACCTGCAATATCTGGCGGTTCATATCCATCGCCCGGAAGGTAGACATTTTCACTATTTAGGGAAACTATTTCGCCGGAGGTTGTGGGGTAAATTGGCAGTTGGCGCAGTTTATTTAGCCTAGTTTCATCGTAATTTCTTTGCTCTCGACTTGCCAGGAAATTGAGCAGATTTGTATAATGTTTTTCGTCATAAGGTGGCAAACCCCGATCGCACCGCGAATGTACTATGTCTAGGATATCCGGGCCCGTGATACCATAGACTAACTGATTTTTGTGGCGATCGGCAAATAGTGCGATCGCGCCCTCCAGTTTTGCCGGTGCATTGACAAGTGTCGCCCCAAAATACTGCACCGCTGCAATTGTTTCCGCCTCAATTGTATCGCCGCGCAACAAAGGAGTATCAACCATTCCCCCTTTATAAAGCTTACCGTTATTTCCCGGAACCAGCGACACTTTTCTCAATTCATCGACTGTTTCTTGCGAAAGATGTCTGGGGCTAATATTGTAAAAATATTGATAAACTAAAGTCAACCATTCTGCATTTGGGGGATGCGCTGCATGGGGATTCCAATCAATTTCTGACTGAGTTGAACCAATGACATTCACTAATTTCTTGGCGACTTCCGCAGCAGTCATCCTGGAGACACCATTTAGATTGTATGCAGGCAATAATTTAGTTAAATCTTGGTGCAGAAACCAGTCGGGATAACTGGCAAAAATCTCCCTCTGCGCCTCGTCTGCAATGTAGATGGTTCCTATGGCATTATACCCGAATACCTGCAAAGTATTGTCAGCCAAAATAGCTAAAGGCAAACCGCGCAAATCTTGGCAACTATCGCTGAGACAATAGCGCAGCAGATTCGCAATCCACTCTTTGTTTCGCAGGCTGGCTTTCGGTGCATCCGAAAGCGAAATACCTAGGGATTTATTTTCGATTAAATGCTTTCGCAAGTTGGCCGCAGTAAAAGTAGCCAATGGTAAACCAGCATCTTTAAAAGCAGCTAAAATTGAGTCGGGTAAGGTTGGATTAGGAATATCGATATGATCAGCACATAGCGGTGCTAACAAATCGTCCCACCACTTTTTCGAGGGAAGATTTTGAACCGTCGGAGGTGTTATCCATCTTATCTCATTAATTTCACCCTCAGTTACAATATGTTTTACAGCCGATCGCACAACTTGCTTGTGGTACAATAACTGCATCACAGAATTATGCAAATCTTCCAGAGCTTTGCTAGTAGTGATTTTGCTAGTCGGCCAAAATTTGTAAAACTCCTCTGGCTCAAACCGTCCGACATCTTGCACTAAATCGACAATTAAGTTAGTATAAGCATGGGACAAAACATGGCGCGCGAGTAGCCCGTTCCAAATAGCTCTCGGCTTGTCTTTTCCAGTTTGTCCACTGTCGCTACTTAGGTTATCCCGCGAACTATTTAAGTTGAAAAAACCGTTGATGTGAACCGGCAAACCCGTTTCCAGAGGAAGCGGCAAAAAACAGTAAACTTTGCCGGAAACAGGCGGCAGATTCCCATCTGTACTAGCAGCACTAATTCTAGCAGCAGCACCAGCCCAAGGTACGACTTTTTCTTGACTTTGGTGCATTGCTGCGATAACTTTTGCCAAATCGCCACCTTCGTCTGTGCGTATTAAACTGACTATTCTCCAAGTAGACTTGATAGTGCGATCGCAACTAATCGTTTCTATCTCGTGGCGGTAAGAAACTGACACTAAACCATCAGGATTGCGGCTGCACAATTCTAGCAGTTTTTCTGGAGTATCGGGAATTGCATTGAGGAGTTTTTGTCGCGCATCTCGGACTTCTTGCGGATTTTTGGTCACAATCGCCAGAATCTCTTGTCTGCTTTCTTGACTGTTTGCCGGAATTTCGTAAACTCGAATTTCTTGAACTGATTTCAAGAATAGCAAAAGTTCTTCACCAGACTGTCTCAATTCATCTAACAGTTCCTTGACGTTAGATTCGGTAAAAGCTTGTTTGCGAATCTCGCTATTTTTAGCGCTTTCTGTTGTTCTTAACGGTAGGCGAAATAGAGTACCTTGAAAGTTTCGATCTCCAAATGGCAATCCTCCCGCTGCGTAGACTTGCATAAAATCGGGATATTTTTCATACCATTTAGCATCTGCCAAATTCCACTCGCGCCCCGGTTCATGTCTCGAAGTTCCCGGAATCGCCGCACCGTGAGGGTCAAAAAAGATGATGCGATCGCGCGACACGAAACTGGGAAAATCTGTAACATGATAAATTGCATTAAACCCGACGCCAAACCTACCCGTTTTCTGCAAGTCTCGCGCTTTTTCGCTTTGTCCCAAGCTGCGAATGCTGTCAAAATCTTTGTCTGCAAACACGCTATCGTTGTAGACTAACATCGCCGGCCCCATTAACAGTACCATGCGATCGTCCGGCAATTCTTTGACTTGATGATTCCGCCAATCAAGAGTTATTTCTACCCGTGTGGCTTTCGCATCGTCAGCATTTTGAATTAATTCCTTGAGAATCCCCACACCTTCGGGATAATCTCGGATGATTCCTCTCAATCTGGCGATTAAAGGTTCTGATTGATAGAAAGATTTTCCCTCAAGTTCTCTGTTACTGTAAGCCATAGGTGTTCTGACGGCAGGAATTTTTAGGCGATCGCGATTCTTCGCTTTTTACCAATATTACAGGCAAAACGGTTTATAATTAAAATACCTTAGATTCGACAATCAAGCCAATAACACGCTTTTTCCGATGCCCGATGCCAAATTTTTCTCAAATCTAGTTTAAATCAAAAATTTTACCCAGCCATGCAATACCAAAGATTTTGGCAAGACTTACAAAAATTGACTGTTAACTCTCTAGCACCCAGATTGTTGGCCAGCAAGTCACTGACTCTAAGTCTAGCCGTCGCCGCCTCCGTTTTGATGCAAATCGGACAACAACCAGCTAACGCTTCCACAGTAGCAATTTGGCAATTTGATCCTGCCACAAATGAGTTAGTAATTAGCCTACCAGAGGGAACTACGCCCAAATATTCTGTATTAAACCAAAATCAAATTGCGATCGATTTGCCCAATACCGAGATTGGCATAGATGCAACTCAGTTATACCCAAAAGGATTAGTAGGTTCTGTGGGCGTGAGTCAATTTAAACCCGGAATAGCGAGAATTGTGATGCAGTTAGCACCCGGATTTGCTCTTGTGCCCGATCGCATTCAATTCCAAAAAATTGGCACCGCCAATCGCTGGGTGTTAGTTCCGTCGATCGCCCCAACTTCAATTCGCAACACCACCCAAACCCAGACCCCGTCAGCAACACAAGCCCCACAGTCCGTCACATTCCGAACTCCTAACTCAGTCGCACCCCAAGAACCTGTCTCACCAAGCGCGATCAGAACTCCAACTTACGATCGCAATCCTTCCCAACAGACAAACCAAAACGACCAAATCCGACCAATAACACTACCTTTAGTCAGGGTTGCGACGGGCGAACGACGGGGAGTAAGTATTGCTCCTGTAATGCGTCCTTCTGCACCAAAACAGCGGATAATCAACTTTGGCGAACCGCTTCCCAAACAGTAGGTTTAATCTCACATCTTGCACCATTCTCAACTAGCTGTAGGGGCGGGCGATTCCAACAACATAACGATGATGAGGAAAAATATGGGACGATATTTAAACATAGTGAAACTGTTTTGGGGTGCAGCGATTTCCGCAGAGCTCGAATACCGCATCAACTTTCTCCTCGCGGCCCTCAGCAGCCTAGGTAACCTGACGGGAAGCTTGTTTGGACTATTTTTGTTCTACCGCACGGGTTACACATTTTCTGGGTGGAAATGGGAAGAAGCCTTAGTTGTACTGGGGATTTTCACGATTTTGCAGGGTTTTTCGTCAACCTTTCTCGCACCTAATCTTAGCCGCATTGTCGATCGCGTGCAACAAGGAACTCTTGATTTTGTCCTCCTCAAACCCATCAGTTCACAATTCTGGCTGTCTGCAAATACAGTTTCCCCTTGGGGAGTACCCGATATGATCTTCGGCGCGGTGTTGCTGCTGTACTCCGCCAACAAATTGGAAGTAGAAATCGGCAACTATTTTATAACTGCAATACCGCTATTATTTGGTATGGTGAGTCTTTACAGTATCTGGTTTATGTTGGGTGCAACCAGCATTTGGTTTGTCAAGATTTATAACGTGACTGAAGTCCTCAGAGGATTGCTGGAAGCTGGTAGATTTCCGATGGCCGCTTATCCCACAGCTTATCGATTTTTCTTCACATTCATAGTCCCGGTTGCTTTCTTGACCACAGTACCGGCAGAAGCAATGCTAGGTAGAGGTGATATACTTTGGATATCAGGAGCAGGAATTTTGGCGATCGCACTTTTCTTCGCTTCCCGCTACTTCTGGCAATTTGCACTCCGATTTTACACCAGCGCTTCCAGTTAGTTATTAGTATTCAATTTGTTGACGGTTGACCGTTGACCGTTGACTGTTATATTATAGAAAACAAATATTTTTAATAGCCATAGCAATCGAAAGTACAAATTACAAACGCCAAAAAGCGCAAATCTAATGAAAAACAAAAGACTGGGAAACACCAACTTTAATATCAGCGCAATTGGTCTGGGAGGAATGCCACTGTCCTTAGCAAGCCGGCCGACTGAAGCCCAATCAATAGCAGTAATTCATCACGCCCTCGATTTAGGTGTGACACTAATTGATACCGCAGATTCCTACTGCCAAGATCAATCCGACAAACACCATAATGAAGAACTGATTGCTAAGGCTTTACAACAATATACCGGAGATATTAGGCCAATCACCATCGCCACAAAAGGTGGATTAATGCGGCCCCAAGGTTCGTGGACGCGCAACGGTAATCCCCACCATCTACGCAAGACAATTCGTGAAAGTTTTGAAGCATTGGGTGGCCAAAAGCCGATCGACCTTTGGCAATATCACGCACCCGACCCCAGTTATACCATCGAAGCAGCTCTAGCACCCGCAAAAGAAGCTGTAGAAGCGGGAATAATTCGATTTGTTGGAGTTTCCAACTTCTCAGTAGAGCAAATCAAGCGCGCCCGCGACACCGTAGAAATTTCCTCAGTTCAAAATCAATATAATCCTTGGCACAGAGAACCGGAATCAGACGGTGTTCTAGAATATTGCGAAGCCGAAAAACTGACCTTTTTTCCTTGGAGTCCTTTGGGAGGAAGCCGCCGCGCCAAAAGTTTGCAAGATATACCCGCGATCGCAAAATTAGCAGCCGAGAAAAACGCCTCAGTTTACTGTATAGTATTAGCCTGGTTGATGGCAAAATCCCCCTGTATCGTTCCGATTCCCGCTGCGACAAAACTATCCAGCATTGAAGACTCTGTAAAAGCGATGGATGTACAGTTGACTGATGAGGAAATTCAACAAATCTCAGCAAGTTAAGTGGATAAGGGCAACAAAACGATATAACAGGCAAGATGCCTGTTCCACAAGAGTAAACTTGATTGTGGATCATCAATCACAGGCAAGATGCCTGTTCCACAAAGAGTAAAATTGATTGTGGGGTGGGCATCCTGCCCGCCCAGAAAAGTGATATTTTTGGAGAAATGAATTTTTATGGAAATCAATCAAGTCAAAGCCGATTTAGACTTAGCAATTGAACATCAAAACGTACCTGTCGCCCATGAAGGACTACACAACTTTTTGTACAGTTCCGATGAAGAACATTGTGCTGCGACGGCAATTTCGGCATTGGAAAATGACGGAACACAAATAATATCGATCGCAACCTGGCGCGATTTAGCAACCAACGCCAAAGTCGCAGGCGTTTATGCCGTAATCGATACTTCCCATCAAACCCAGTATATCGGTTATTCGCGCAATATCCTACTTTCTCTCAACGGTCATATCGCCCAAAATGGCAGAGAAAATTGTGCATTCCTGCGCGTGCAAACTTTCAAATTCCCCAAGCGGGAAGAAATGGAAAATTTGCGCGATACTTGGATTGCAGAACTAGGTAGCATTCCCCCTGGAAACGACGGAGAAAGCGAAATGTGGGCGAGTACCGTCGGTCAAGCCGCGCGGGCTGCAATGTCTGCTGATGAGCAAAAAGCCTATGAAGAAAAGAAACTGAAATTACGCAAAGCAATGGCAGATTCCACTCTAACTAAAGAGTTAGAAACAGCAGCAAAAAATACCGACGAACGCGGTAAAGATTTGGAATCTGCTGTTAATGATGATGATTGGAGTGCCGTGATTCAGTCGCAAACCCAGGAAACAAAGCCATCTGCTTAAAATCGGCGGGACTTGTTCTTCTTTATAATCCAAAATTCAAAATCTCAAAATGGTAAAATGCAACCAATGCCTGTCACTATAGAGATGGATATTTTGATCGCAAGAGGGCGCTGTGCAACCTGTAGACTTGACAACTTTAACTGCGGCTTGCAGTGAACTGCGGGCCCAATGGCTGCCAGCACGCTTAGAACAAGTCTACCAGCGCGATCGCTTTACCGTGTCCCTGGCCCTACGCACCATGAACCAACGGGGCTGGATTGACCTTTCCTGGCACACCGTAGCCGCCCGCATCTGTGTCGGCGACCCCCCGCCCCGCATTCCCGACACCTTCACCTTCAGCCAGCAACTCCGACACCAACTCAGCGGTTTAGCCCTAGTTTCCATCGCCCCCATCTCCCCCTGGGAAAGAGTCATAGACTTGCAATTCGCCAAACGGCCCGGAGAACCTGCACTCTGGCACCTCTACGCCGAAATCATCGGCAAATACAGCAACGTCATCCTCACAGCCCAAGACAATCTCGTCGTCACCTGTGCTCACCAAGTCAGCGCCAAACAGTCCAGTGTCCGCCCCATCCAAACTGGGCAACCCTACGAAATGCCCCCGGCTTTGACTGATATAACACCAAGTGCGATCGAACCTCAAAACCGCTGGCAAGAAAGAATTAGCCTGGTTCCTGGACAATTACAGCGCAATCTGTTGAAGAATTACCGAGGGTTGAGTAAGGCTTTAGTTTTGTCAATGATTCGATCGGCCAATTTAGACCCAGAACAATCCACCGACAGCCTCAGCCCCCACGACTGGCAACAATTATTCCATCGATGGCAACACTGGCTAAAAGCCCTAGAAAACTCAACATTTAAACCCAGTTTGACAGCCCAAGGCTACACCGTCATCCACTGGCCAACACCCGAAAATCATCATGTAGGGGCGGTGCCCCCGTGTCCGCCCTCTGATGCTTCCGTCCAACAATTACTAAACAGTTACTACACCGGCGAAATCAACCAACAAGTATTCGCCCAAGTGCGACATCAACTCACCCAAAAACTCAACAACGTCCTAGCAAAACTCAATGTCAAAGCCAACACCTTCAAAGAAAAATTACAGCAGTCAAAAGTAGCCGACACCCACAAATCCCAAGCCGATTTGCTAATGGCAAACTTACAACATTGGCAACCAGGAATGAAAGTCATTTCTCTACCAGACTTTGAAACCAACGAACCAGTTGCTATTCCGCTAAACGTGGAAAAAAACGCCGTCCAAAATGCTCAAGCCCTCTACAAAAAGCATCAAAAACTTAAAAGAGCTCGTATTGCAGTAGAACCTTTATTAGCAGCAGTCCAAGAAGAAATCGACTACTTAGAACAAGTAGAAGCTGCACTTTCGGTATTAGAAACCTACCGCAACATCCAAGATTTGCAAACCCTCGCAGAAATCCGCGAAGAATTGATTCAACAAAAATATCTTGTTGTACCAGATTACCGCAGTACAGACAAAAATGCTGCGATCGAATTTCACCGCTACCAAACCCCCAGTGGCTTTGAACTATTAATCGGCCGCAACAACCGTCAAAACGACCAACTCACCTTTCGGGTAGCTGGGGACTATGACATCTGGTTCCACACCCTAGAAATTCCCGGAAGTCACGCTTTATTGCGCGTCACACCAGGTACCGTTGCCGAAGAGGTCGATTTGCAATTTGCCGCCAACATGGCCGCCTACTACAGTCGCGCCCGCCAGAGCGAACAAGTACCAGTCGTTTATACAGAACCGAAATATGTGTATAAGCCCAAGGGTGCAAAACCTGGGATGGTTGTATATAAGCAAGAGCGAATAGTCTGGGGAAGACCGCAGCAAGCCACGGCTTAATCAAAGTTCGCCAGGAAATGTAAAGTTTTATTGCAAAAGATTAAATTTTGTTGCTAAAAGAACACTCTCGAAGGATGATATGTTTTGAATAACCCGCTGCAAGGGAACTCGCAGTTTGGGTTTCCTCACTTTGAGAGAACAACGGATTTAATTAATTTGCAGACCAGCTTTGACAAAAAGCTGGTCATTCTTATTGATATTACTTGTTGATACCCAACTGATCGCCACGCTTGTACTGCTGATAAGCAGCAAAAAATAGCCCCGACAGAGTAACAAAAATCAGACCAAGAACAATACCTGAAAGCAACGGTTCTACCATGAAAGCTCCTTATCGTTAAGATTTAACAACCTATTTTTAATCTTACCAGCACTTACACATTTGAATTTCGGCAAAAGAGTCATTCAGGGGGTCTCAAAGCTTGATCTCCCCGCTGGGAAGGATTAAGCTATGTTATGAGAAATAAATTTTCTTGTAGATACTTTTTTTATTGAACTCCTTTGAATCACCAAATTGTCACAAATGAAACTAAAAACTCGATCGAACAAATTGCCATATTTGTGCTAGCGTCGTTGCTGGCGATCGTGTTATCCACCTTAGCAATACACAGGTTTCAGGTCGCTGATCCCTACGTCAGTAGCGTACTATCTTTGACCGGCGATCCAATTCAGGGATCTGCCATCTTTCAAATGAACTGTGCCGGGTGTCACACATCCCTTGCAGACACTCAAGTCGGACCAAACTTACATCTAGTGTCCCAGCGCAAATCCGAATTTGGCTTAATCCGCCAAGTCACCAGCGGGCAAACCCCCCCAATGCCACAGTTTCAGCCAAGTCCCCAAGAAATGGCAGACTTGCTCAAATATTTGGAACAAATTTGAACCAGTAGGGACACGGCAGTGCCGTGTCCTGATTTCTTTGAGTAGGACACGGCAGTGCCGTGTCCCTACCCCAAAATCATCATGTAGGGAGACGGCAGTGCCGTGTCCTGATTTCTTTGAGGCAGGGGTATCAACCTCTGCCAGACTATCGGACTATACCAGTACGTTGAAATCCTGAGCTGTTAGCAAGCTCGATCGCACGCCCTTGAGAACAGCCAACAATTCACCAGTACCAGCAACGCTAATTGATGCCGATCCATTAGTTTGAGTCAACGACAATTGACCGAAGTCCAAGCCACCACTCAAAACCAGCAAATCAACTCCTTGAGTGAAGTCAATAATCGTATCCAAACCGCTGCCCACTGACAACAAGAAGCCATCACTGCCATCGCCACCAATCAGAGTATCGCTACCAAGGCCACCAAAGAGAATGTCATCGCCGGTGCCACCAAAGAGGACGTCATCACCACTACCGCCAAATACGATGTCGTCATCATCCCCAGCACAAAGAGTGTCATTGCCTTGATCGCCAGTTAACTCATCATTGCCGATACCGCCCAACATGACGTCATCGCCTTTGCCGCCGTAGGAGATATCATCACCTTCATCCCCAGATATCGAGTCATTGCCACGATTACCGTAAATAGTATCGTTGCCAATATCTCCAAATATCAAGTCAAAGCCTTTGCCACCGAACAGAATATCATTATCGATACCTCCGTAGACAGTATCGTTGCCGACATTACCATTGATATAATCCCCGCCCTCTTGGCCAAAGATCAAATCATTGCCACCCAATCCAAAGATAGAGTCACTACCTGCACTACCCACGAGAATATCGTCGCCGTTATTTCCGTTGATCACATTGTTCCGTGAAGGACTTGTGGGGAGATTAGGAGCCTGAATTCTGGGAAACTCTTCAGGGCAAACCAAATCTGTGGTTTGCGGACTCAGAGGGGTAGTGAGGTCAGGTGTCGGAGTCGGGGCTGGAGTCGGAGTCGGAGTTGGAGTTGGAGTTGGGGTTGGGGTTGGAGTTGGAGTTGGAGTCGGAGTCGGCGCTGGAGTTGGAGTCGGCGCTGGAGTCGGCGCTGGAGTCGGACTCGGAGTTGGCACTCCAATCGGCCCTGGAGTCGGCGCTGGAGTCGGAGTCGGCGCGATCGGAGTCGGCGTCGGGAAGCTCGCGAAATTGACGCTGACAGTAGTGCCAGAAGTGATATCGATCGCGATCGGGCTGGGTTTGCTTTGGGTTAACCCAGCTTGCGGGACTTCGCGGACGGTGTAAGTTCCCGGTGTCAAGTTCGTGAACAGGTAGTTACCAGTATTGTCTGTAGTAGCGGTAACAGGAGCAGGAGCGGGAGTGCCAGGAGTTCCAGTTACCACTTTGGTCAACTCAATTTTGGCATTCACCAAACCCACTTCTCCGGTATCCAAAACGTCATTTCTATTGACATCTCGGAAGCTCACCCCTCGAATCGTGGCTGGTTGAGGCAGGAAGTTACCGAAGTCAATGCCCGTGATTTTATCTCCGGCCTTCACCGTAATGTCGGCGGGGAGCGCAGTCGTCGGTATCGAGTCTTTTTGTAGGACTTCCCTTACCTTGTAAGTACCTGCGGGTACTTCCGTGAGAGTGTAGTTGCCGTTGGCATCGGTGATGGTAGTCAGTTCGCCCTGATCGAAGACTCCATTCACTGGGTTGCTGTCGATGAAGATTTGCCAATTTGGCAGTCCGACTTCTCCGGCATCCTTGATTTTGTTTTGGTTGGCATCGCTGAATTTTTGACCGCTGATGGTGCTCGACTCAAAGAAGTTGCCGAAGTTGTTGTTTTGCGAGTCGAGTCCGCTGGTAAGGGCGATCGTCAACGCGCCGGAAATCGTCGGCGTGGCTGCGTTGGCGGCGGGCGCGGTTTGTATCCAGCCCGGTTGCAATACTTCGCGAATGTTGTAGGTGGCGAATGGCAGGTTGGTGAACTCGTACTTACCGGCAACATCAGTGACGACGCTGGCTTCGGTTGGGTCTTTGACGCCGTTGTTGTTGGCATCGGAGTAGATTGTCCACCCTGCTAGGACTGGTTCGGCAGCCTCTTTCGTGCCATTTTTGTTGCGATCGTTAAATTTGAACCCGCTGATCTTGCCAACCTGGAAGTTCCCGAAGTTGGTGGGAGTGGTTGCGCTGTTGGTAATGTTCACGCCACTGCTGGGAGTGATGCTACCCGTGGGGGCAAGAGTTGGTTGCCAGCCAGTCTTTGGCACTTCCTTTAGGGTGTATGTGCCGGGCCCAACATCGGTAAAGGTGTAGTTGCCGGTGGTAGTTGTACTTTGGGTTTTTACCACTGCACCGATCGCATCAACTAACTGAATCTCAAAAGGAGTTGTCGGTGCTCCCTCTCCCGCATCTAAGGTTCCCTTACCGTCTTTGTCCTCGAATTTGGTACCGCTAATGGTGATGTTTTTGAAGACACCAAAGTTTTTATCGATGACGGGAGTGCCACTGTTGGCGGTGACTGGAATTGCCGCAGCGGGAAAAGAGATGCTGGAGCCTGTTGGGGCCGTGGCTTGGATCAAATATTTGCCTGGGCCGATGTCGGAGAACAGATAATCTCCAGCTACCCCAGTCGTTACTGGCGCGCCGACAATCGTATCTGTGGCTGCTTGGAATATCCCGTCGCCATTGATGTCTTTGTAGAGGCTGACGCTGATACCAGGTAATACGGTGTCGGTGGGAAGGTCTAAGACTTTGTTACCGAGGACGTCGGTGTAGGTTTTGCCTGCGATCGTGGTTTTCAGGAAATTACCGAAGTTTGCACCGGTGACATCAGCAATACCACTCGTCACTGTTGGTGCCAAAGTCTGCACCCAACCAGTTTGTAATGTTTCTACGATCGCGGTATTTGTCTTAACGTCTTTGATGGTGTAAGTCCCGTCGGCTGCTGTGATCGCGCTTTTTGTACCTACGGTAATCGTCCAGCCTGGGAGGCCTACTTCAGTCGCCACGGCACCTTTGAGGCTATCACCATCAAAGTCGTTGAATTTAGTCCCTGTGACGATCGGGCCGTATTCATAAGCACCGATGTCAATAGCAGCGCCGATCGTCCGAGGAAAGCCAGTACCCCGTTCATCAGTTGCACCAGCAGCCGGATCAGCGATACCGCGGTTAATGGCCGGATTCGTAACTGTAGCAGTGCTGTCAACCAAAGCATAGGTGAGAGGAACGGCTGTAGCCCCGTTCAATGCTGCGGTAGGAGCGATGACATTTGCCAGAGGAACAGTCGTCGGCAATTCATTAGTCGCTGCGAAGCCCGTGCTACCTACCAAACTTCCGATCAAATTATTGCTACTAGCGACTGCGAATTCCCCAAACACATCAGGACTTCCGCCGGCCAGATTCCCTGCGACGATCGTATTTTTGAGAGTTACAGTACCGGCGGCGTTAGTCGCAATGCCCCCGCCGTTAGCCAAAACAGGAACATTTAGCGTAGAAGTAGCAGTGTTAGCAGTGATCGTGTTATTAGTCAGAGTTGCAGTAGCGCCGTTGTTGACAAAAATCGCGGCACCTGCGCCAGCACCCGCTGTAGTGCCCGGACCAGCCCCAGCACCTCCTGTTGCTGTATTGCCAAATAAAGTGCTGTTGTTGAGTGCCAAACTGCCAGCCCTCACAAAAATTGCACCACCCAGGCCGGCACCACCACCGCCACCTAAGTTAGGGCCACCAAGACCACCTGTGGTTAAACCTCCGAGGGGTGTGCTGATTCCTCCTAATGCACCGCTACCGCCACCGCCACCAAATCCTCCCAAGCCGCCAGCGCCACTAGCGCCTGCGACACCGCCAGGAGGAGTGGCTGCGGCTGCACCACCAGCACCAGCACCGCCGCCACCGCCACCAAATCCTCCCAAGCCGCCATCGCCACCAACTCCGCCATTACCGGCAGTGGTAGAACCAGCAACGCCACCGCCACCGCCAACGCCGCCACCACCGCCACCGCCACCCAAGCCACCAACACCGCCAAGACCGCCAACACCGCCAGCGCCGCCGCTAGTGCCGCCGGTACCAGCACCGCCAATACCACCTGCGCCGCCGATACCGCCGTTGAGACCAGTTCCCGGCAATCCGCCAGTTCCATTGCCACCAGGACCAGCGGTGCCGCCGGGGCCGCCACCAGCCCCGATGCTTGCGTTGCCAGTGAGGCCTGTTAGACCGTTGCCTCCGGCACTGGGGAAGGGAAACAGTCCTGCAAAATCGGTGTTGCCACCAGGCCCACCTGCTGCGCCTGCTACGGCTGCTGCCCCGGCGCCACCTGTAGCATTGTTGCCATTGAAGGTAACGCTATTAACTGTGACAGCACCGCTATTAACAAATAGTGCGCCTCCCATGCCGGCTGCACCACCACCGCCAGCAGTACCCGCACCGCCTAGTGCTAGCCCACCGGTAATTGTCATGTTGGAAAAGCTAACTGCACCGCCGTCTAGAAAAAAGCCCCGGTTGTTACCAAGGTTTACGGTGAAACCGCCACCGGTAAAGGTGATGGGGTTAGAAATTCGTGGCAGAACTTCTCCCGCTGCTAGGGTAATGTTGCCGGTAATCGCGATCGTGTCAGCATCGGGCAAAGCGTTAGCTAAAGTTATCGCATCTCGCAGTGTGGCAAATGTGGCAACTAAAACGCCGCTGTATGCTTCCCTCGCCGCTGCGGAAAATGCCAAAGCCGTCTCTATCTTCCCCGTGGAAACTTCCAATTCCCAGTCTCCACCCAAGGCGGCATTCCCAGTCAAATTATCCGAAGCTGCAACTTCTGCCCCAGTGATATCGCTCAGCCTTTGCACAAAAGCGACACCGGCGGCTGTGGCTGCGACGTTGCAACCATAAAGGAGAATTTCGGGTTTAGCTGTAATTCTAGAGTTCGAGTTTGCCTCGGCTGGTAGGGCAAACCATTCTTCTAGCCGATCGCGATAAGTTTCAATGTTACTTAGATTAAGTTCTGTTGCGCCGATTTGGACGCTGGCTGCCGCCCCGTGAGACAAAATGTGGACGGCTGCAATATTTTCCCGTGTTTTAAGTGTTTCTGTTATTTGCTCGATGCCGTCGCGATCGCCCTTCAGAACAATAATTTCTGTATCGAGATTAACGCTTTCTGTTAAACTTTCGCAATCTTTAACTTGTGAATCTACGAAAACTATCTGTTGATTCCGTGCTTTGTCAAATTCCATGATTTAATTCCTCTAGTACACACACACATTAAATTGATCACACAAACCAAGCGTAGCAGCGATCAGATGTTTTTCATATATGCGATCGGCCTGCGTCCACGTAACAATTATTTATTGACAAAAACGCATTTTTATGCGTTACGACAATAAACCACTTAGTTTGATTGATTAGAAGTCTGAAAGGGGGATGTTGTTCCGGCTTTTACAAAAATATTTTATAATACCTGGGCTGGGCGCAGTTTAATGATTTTAAAATAAACCATATACCATACTTTAGAAACAATGTCAATCAAAGTAATTACTGAGAGCGATCGATATTGGTTATTTGTTACTCGTTATTGGAACTGACAAATAACAAATAACAACCGTATTCAGAAATCAGGTTAGAGATCACATTCGCTAATATTCTGATCTAACATTTCAGCCTCCTAATGTTTATTTCAGTTTAGATTTTGCACCAATATCTTGTAGGGTGCGTCGCTGCGAGATTTTTGAGTTGATTCGCAGATTGTTGATAGCGACGCACCCTAATAATGACTTTATTCAACCTCCTTAATGCTAGTTTTTTGTTCCAAAATCTCCTTCAGCACGAGAGTAACAACTGCTAGCAAACCGAGAACTACCGCCGCCGAAAATGCAGCTTGCGTCGCATACTGTTTATAAGCATCCTCTACAAACAAAGGCAAAGTTTGCGTTTTTTTAGCAATATTTCCCGACACCACAGAAACAGCGCCAAATTCTCCCATCGCTCTAGCATTAGTCAAAATTACTCCATAAAGCAATCCCCAGCGAATACTAGGAAGCGTCACATTCCAGAAAATTTGCCAGTCATTTGCTCCCAAAGTTTTCGCCGCCTCTTCTTGCTCTTTGCCCACTTCTTCCAAAACAGGAATTACTTCGCGGGCTACAAAAGGTAGAGTGACAAAAGCAGTAGCAAGTACCATTCCAGGAAAGGCAAAAATCACCTTAATATTAACAGCTTCTAGCAATGGTCCGAACCATCCTAGGCGTCCGTAAAGCAGTACAATCATTAAACCGGCAACTACCGGAGATATGGCAAATGGCACATCTAAAATGCTGATTAATAGCGTGCGCCCCGGAAATTTGTTGCGACCAATTACCCAGGCTGCACACAAGCCAAATACTGTATTAATTGGCACGACAATCAGAGAAATTAGTAGGGTAAGTTGCGCTGCGGCTAGAAAATCTGGCGAGGTTAAGTTGGCAAAAAATGGCTCGACTCCTTTTCTGAAAGCTTGGTAAAAAACGTTGAGTGTGGGGATAAATAATAGCAGGCCTAAATAGCCGATCGCAATTCCGATCAAAGTTGGCTTCACCCACGCTTTTTCGTTGCTCCGCGTCGCACCACTGAGTGAATTGATTTTAGCCGTCATAGCGTCTTCTCCATGCTTGTAAGAGGTTAATTGCGAACAACATTGTCAGCGAAATAGCTAACATGACAGTACCAATTACCGTGGCTCCTGCATAGTCGTACTGTTCCAATCTTTGGAAAATCAAAACAGGGGCGATTAAATCTTTGAACGGTACATTGGAAGCGACAATTACTGTAGAACCATATTCACCAACTGCTCGCGAAAATCCCAGGGCAACTCCGGTTAAAATAGATGGAAATAATGGTGGCAAAACTACTCGCCAGAAGGTTTGAAACTGAGAAGCACCTAGGCACCAAGCTGCTTCTTCGATGTCTTTTTCCATCTCGTGTAAAACTGGCTGTACGGTTCTAACTATAAATGGCAAGGATATAAATATCATCGCTATACCTACGCCCAAGCGAGTAAAAGATATCTTGATTCCTAATGGTGCAAAAAGTGAACCTATCCAGCCGTTATCGCTGTAAACTGTGGCGATAGTTAAACCGGCTACGGATGTGGGTAATGCAAAGGGTAAATCGACGGCTGCATCAACAATCCGTTTTAAGGGAAAGTTGTACCTGACTAAAACCCAGGCAATTAATGTGCCGAAGACTCCGTTAATTAATGCTGAGATTAAGGCTGTAACAAATGTGACATCATAGGCGGAAAGCGCGATCGGGCTTGTGGCAATTTTCCAAAATTCAGCGGGGTTTGTCGTACTGGCTTTCAACAGCATTGCTGCAACTGGGAGCAATAACATTAAGCTGAGGTAGCCGAGGGTGATTCCCCAAGGTAATGTGATTTTTGCGATCGCACTTTTGATATTCTGAATAGCAGATTGAGAGTTATTGATTGGTGATGATACAGACATAAATTAATCATATGAAGTGAAATCGAAAATATGTAGGTTGGGTTGAGGCCTTGGGAAACCCAACTCTTTATTTCAAGTAAGGTGTTGGGTTTCGCTATCGCTCTACCCAACCTACTTTCTACTTTCTACCGTTTAATTGAACCTTGAATTTTGTCAAAAATAGCTCCATCATCAAAGAATTTCTTCTGAATTTCTCCCCAACCTCCTAAGTCTTGAGCTGTAAATAGAGTTTTAATAGCCGGATATTTTTTGATAAATTCTGGTTCCGCTGCTACTGTCGCATCTACTGGGCGGAATCCGGCTTTGGCAAATTCTCGCTGAGCTTCTGGAGTGTAGAGAAATTTCACAAATGCTTCGGCGACTTCCTTTGTACCATGTTTGGTGACATTTTTGTCGATAATCGCGATCGGATTGTCGATCGACACATTCACTTGTGGAACTGTATAATTTGGTTTTTCACCTTTATCGCCAGCCAAAATAACTTCATTTTCGTAGTTAATTAAGGCATCACCTTGACCTTGTTTGAAAAAGACATCGCTGGCTTCACGGGCATCTCTAGTCAGAATCGGGACGTTTTTGTAGACTTTGCTAGTAAAGTCTAATGCTTTGACATCATCTCCTCCAGTTTTGAGCACCGAGCCCCAAAGTGCCAGGAAATTCCAACGAGCAA
Source organism: Tychonema litorale BBK16 (assembly GCF_021648855.1). Classification (GTDB taxonomy): domain Bacteria; phylum Cyanobacteriota; class Cyanobacteriia; order Cyanobacteriales; family Microcoleaceae; genus Microcoleus. The sequence continues at coordinate 26,325 of NZ_JAKJHX010000035.1, forward strand.
CACCTGATGTTTTGGGATCAGCGGTAATCACTTTTACTCCATCTTTGGCTAAATCTTCCCAGGTTTTGATACCTTTGGGATTGCCTTCGCGGGTGACTATTGCTGCTACGGATTTGCTGACGATACCTTGGTTAGGAAATTCTTTTTCCCAGCCTAGATCAATTAGTCCGGCTTTCTCGATTTTTTGGGTGTCGAGGGCGAGGGCTAGGTGTACAATGTCTGCTTCTAAACCATCAATTACGGCTCTAGTTTGAGAACCAGAACCGCCGTAGCTTTCACTGAATATGACGGTTTGACCTTTTTCTTTTTGCCATTGTTCCACAAATTTGGGGATTATCGCTGCGTGGGCGGCTTTGGTGACGGCGAAGGAAACAAGGGTTAATTCTATGTTGCCTTTTTTGGCGGTTGTACTGGGATTTGCTGCGGGATTGTTACTGTTGGTGCCACAGGATGCCACGGCTATACTTAGTGTGATTCCCAATAAAAATAGCGACACAAAGCTTTTAAGCGAATTCAATAATTGACTTTTCTTGGCTGCCTGCTGTTGCGGCGAGCGAAGATGCCGAGTTGCGCGTTGCCATAAGCTCATAAAAAACCTCGGTTACTAAAGTACGGTTATTAGGTCGGAATACCGTAATTACTATGTGAGATACGATCATATACAAGAACGAGTAAAATGACAATAGGGAAAAAATTGTTTGATGTAGGGGCGATCGAGTATTCCAAATCGAGTACCCCTAAGTGTTTTTACTAGGTGTATGGTATGCAAATTCACAGTAAAATGTAAAAAATAGTAAGGTTAAGCTGCGTCGCCTGTGAAGGTGCGGGATATGTTTTACGGATGCGTGACGCGATCGACTAAATGTAGGGACGATGCCTGTGAATACCCGCCCCAGAAAAGAAAAAAAATTTAACTTGTATGGTCTTACCTCGCCCCGTGTCAGATGCCCTAATTGAACTGTTGAAGCCGATTGCCAGCGAATTGGGAGAAAGATTGGGAGCAAGCGCTGTCAACGAACGCTTTGCAGAAATTGAGCCATCTGGCTCTTCAACTCTGAATCAACAAATCAAAAAAGACCCCCGCTGGATTAAAGCGCAAGTTAAGTATTTGCAGCGACAGCAGGCTAGAGAACAAGAATTAATCGCGATCGCCAGTATAGAAGAAGAATGGGTACAAGAAGAACGCGCTAATCGAATTAAAGCGGAAGAATTGAGAGACAAACGAGCCATTAGTCGGCTGTGTCGCGAACTCATGCGGGAGTTTCAAGCAGAAGCAATTCGGCTAAAGCTGAGCGAGATTCAAAGTCTTTGGGATCGGGATAATTGGTTTTCTAATTTGAGCAGACAAGAAACTGAACAGATTTTGCAGCAGCAGCAGCACCGATTACTATTATTAGTTGCTCCGGCGAAAATTAGCGAAGATTGTCCAGATTCATTTCGCAACAATCTGAATATCGAGCTACCTGCTAAGTTAAGAGCTTTTTTGAGCCAGCACTATCCTCAGCACGGAGATTTATGTCCGGTTCAGTTTTATGGCGACTATTTCAAAAAACCGATTTCTGATATTGATGTGGAGCGGTTGCAGACGGTTTTATCTCCCGTACCTACAGCTATATTGTATAGCGATATCAGTGATTATGAAGTGAATTTTCATATTGGGTTTTGGGGAGTGATAAATCAAAGTGTTTCTCTGGTTACGATGCAGCCTTGGAATTGGGAGGAGGTTTACCATCAATTGAAGGTAGAGGGGAAAGATGAAAAGCTGAGCTTGCGGATTGTTCGGCAGATAATAGTGACGATTCACAAACTATTGGCTGCATTTTTAGCTGATTTATATTATCTTAATATTGATTTTACTCACGAACCTCAGCTATTTAATTTAAATGCTGAATTTGCTCAAGAATGGTTTTCTCAAGATTGGGCATTACCCTATATTGAAACTCTCAAAGAAATTCAGCAGCAGCAGCGAATAACCTATCAGGGAGAGATGCGGCGGCTGGTGTTTCGGGAGGCTAAAGCTAAGGCGGAACGCAAGCGTGCGGAGGAGGCTGAACTCAAACGCAGTGAAGAAGCCTCGGCTGCATCGCGGCGGGCCAAGGAATTAGCTTATAAGTTGAAAAATCATCAGTGGCGATGTGTCCATACACTGCCGGGACATTCATCGTTTGTTAATTCTTTGGCGATTAGTCCTGATGGCAAAACTTTGGCTAGCGGTAGTTGGGATAAAACTATTAAGATTTGGAATTTAGAAACTGGGGAATTTATTGGTACTCTGACGGGACATTCGGATCGAGTAAATTCGGTGGCTATTAGTTGCGACGGGCAAATGCTAGTCAGCGGCAGTTCGGACGAAACAATTAAGTTTTGGAATTTGCAAACTGGCGAGTTGCTGTGTACTTTTCCGGGACATTCTATGGAGGTGAATTCAGTGGCGATTAGCCCCCATGGGCAGGTGATTGCTAGTTGTGGTGGGGCTGATAATACGATTAAGCTTTGGAATTTGCGGACGGGGGAGTTGCTGCGGACTTTGAGGAGTCATTCGGATAATGTGAATGCTGTGGTTTTTAGCCCGGATGGAAAAATTTTGGCTAGTGGGAGTTCGGATGCGACGAGCAAGGTTTGGAATGCCGAAAGTGGTAAGTTGCTGCGGACTCTTTCGGGTTTGAATGTTGGGGTAAATTCTGTGGCAATTGGGCCGGATGGTCAGATTCTTGCTAGTGTAAGTAATGATTATACGATTAAGTTGCGGAATTTGCAGACGGGCAGTTTGTTACGAATTTTGAATTCTAATTCTGACAGGGGAAAGGGTGTACCGAGTTTAGAAATGAATGAGGGTTTGCATATTTTGCAGAATTATGTGAGTCGGGGAGATTCTGTGGCGATTAGTGGGGATGGTTTGACTTTGGCTAGTGGCTGCGATGATAATACGATTAAGATTTGGAATTTGTTGACGGGGGAGTTGTTGAGTTCTCTTAGTGGGCATTTGGGTACTGTGTATTCGGTGGCGATCGCACCTTCTGGCAATATACTTGTCAGTGGTAGTGCGGATGAGACGATTAAGATTTGGCGCTGTGATTAATCATTGGGAATTGGGAATTGGGAATTGGGCATCGGGCATCGGGCATCGGGCATCGGGCATTGGGCATCGGGAATTGGGCATGGGGCCCTTGTGGGGAGGGCTTTTGGGTGATTTTGAAAAAAACTTTGCTGAGGGGGTTGCGCTAATGAGGGTAAGTTTGCTATATTAGTTCATGTTGCTGGTGTAACTCAGTTGGTAGAGTAGCTGATTTGTAATCAGCCTGTCGCAAGTTCGAGTCTTGTCACCAGCTTTAGTCTAAATGTTTGTATCTTAAATCCCCGACTTCTCGAAAAAGTCGGGGATTTTGATATTCTTAATTTAGCTCTCAGTCAGGAGACGGCAATGCCGTTTCCCTACAATTAATCGAGGGGTAGGGACACGGCATTGCCGTCTCCTCCATTGCTATAATTTCGGTGCAACCCGAATTTATACTACACAAGGTTCAGTGGCTTTTTTTAACCATTCAAGTGTTGCTGGATCGATCGCACTTCCCAATTTCTCGACTACAGCACCATGATAATTATTCAACCATGCGAGTTGAGTCTTTGACAGGCGATCGGCATTAATCAATTTTCGGTCAAACGGAATATAAGTCAGCGGTTCAAATCCATACCAAACTGTATCATGCTTGGGTGGCATTTCTATGACAACATAAAGATTTTCGATCCGAATTCCGCCCCATCCCGGTTTATAATATCCCGGTTCTATGCTAGTTACCATTCCCGGTTCTAGAGCGTATTGTACCGATTTGCTGATGCCATTTGGCCCTTCGTGAACAGCTAAAAATGCACCAACTCCGTGCCCCGTCCCGTGTCCGTAGTCTAGCTGTTCTTGCCATAATACACCACGGGCGATCGCATCTAACTGCACTCCCATTGTTCCCTTGGGAAATTGCTGCATTGCACAGCTAATATGTGCGATCAAAACTGTCGTGTAGTTTTCTATATGTAGCGCCGTTGGTTCTCCGATAATCACGGTTCTCGTGTCATCGGTTGTACCACCTAAATATTGCGATCCTGAGTCCAGTAACAGGAACTCGCCGTGTTTTAACGTGATGTCAGGACTTGGAGTGCCATAATGGACGATCGAGCTATTTACC